>CAJGCD010000058.1 GCA_904501715.1 uncultured Clostridia bacterium | reverse complement strand
GAGGGCGGCGTATTCGTAGGCTACGTTCCCACCGCGGGTGAGGAGATAGTCATCATCGAGGACGTTATCACCGCGGGCACCGCAATACGCGAGAGCATGGAGATACTCTCACATATCGAGGGCGTCAAGGTCAGCGCTACCTTTATCATGGTCGACCGCAAGGAAAAGGGTCAGGGCGAAAAGGGCGCTATGCAGGAGATAGAGGAGCAGTTCGGCTTCCCCGTATATTCGGTAGTTGACGTTTACGATATAATCGAGTACCTTGAGGAAAAGCCCGAGCATGCGGAGAACGTTCAGCGTATCAGAAATTATCTGGCAGTAAACGGCGCGAAGGCGTAAAATCTTTTTGAAAGGATAAGGTAAAATGCGACATCTTATCGGAATTGAAGACCTCTCGGTGAGCGAGATAGAAAGCCTCATTGCCACCGCCGAGGATATAATCGCAAATCCCCAAAAATATTCTGCCTGCGCTGCGGGCAAAAAGCTGGCGACTCTCTTTTACGAGCCATCCACCCGTACCCGTCTTTCCTTTGAGGCGGCTATGATGGAGCTTGGTGGCGGCGTGCTCGGCTTCTCCGAGGCGCAGAGCAGCTCGGCTGCAAAGGGCGAGAGCATTGCAGATACCGCAAAGGTAATCTCCTGCTTTGCCGATATTATGGTTATGCGCCACTTCAAGGAGGGCGCTCCTATGGTAGCCGCAATGAACGCTACCGTTCCCGTAATCAACGCTGGCGACGGCGGTCACAACCACCCCACACAGACCCTTACCGACCTCTTGACCATCAAGCGTGAGAAGGGCAGACTGGACAACCTGACCGTGGGCTTTTGCGGTGACCTGAAGTTCGGCAGAACCGTACATTCGCTCATTACGGCGCTCTCCCGCTATACGGGCATCAAGCTCGTGCTCATCTCCCCCAAGGAGCTGACTATCCCCGATTATATCAAGAACGAGGTTCTTGACAAGAAGGGGCTTCCCTATGTGGAAACAACCTCTCTTGAGGACAGCATAGGAGAGCTTGATATACTCTATATGACAAGAGTTCAGCGCGAGCGCTTCTTTAATGAGCAGGATTATATCCGCCTTAAGGATAGCTATATCCTCACCCCCGAAAAGCTGGACACCGCAAAGAGCGACCTGTGCATTATGCATCCCCTGCCCCGCGTCAACGAGATATCCGTAGGCGTGGACAAGGACAGCCGCGCTTGCTACTTCAAGCAGGTGCTCTACGGAAAATACATCAGAATGGCTCTTATCAAAATGCTTCTGGAGGCTGCGCAATGAATGTAGATGAAATAAAGAACGGCTTTGTTATCGACCATATAAAGGCGGGCAAGGGTATGGAGATTTACCGCCTGCTGGGTCTTGAGCAGCTTGATTGCCCTATCGCTATAATCAAGAACGCTCCCAGCCGCAGAGTGGGTAAAAAGGATATTATCAAGGTGGATGCCACCAACGCGGAGATAGACCTGTCGGTCCTCGGATATATCGACCCCGACGTTACCGTCAACGTTATCAAGGACGGTGTCAACGTCAAAAAATATCATCCCGAGCTCCCTCTGGAGATCGCCGATATAATAAAATGTAAAAATCCTCGCTGTATCACATCTACCGAGCAGGAGCTCCCCCACGTCTTTAAGCTCACCGACCCCGAAACCCGTACCTATCGCTGTATCTATTGCGAGTCTAAGGCGAAAAATAGTTAGTTAGAACTTGTTAGGTTTTTTGCCACTTTCTTTCGGAGAAAGTGGCGCAAAGAACTTGAAACAAGGAATATATTACGGCTGACGGATGTGCGGTGCGTAATTATTCTCATAAGGAAAAAAGCCGTCGGACAGCTTCGCTACCGACGGCTTTTATTTTCTTGAAACTCGCGGTAGCGAAGCTGTCCGAGAGTTTCTTCCGCGCGTGACAACCTATCACAAATAAAAGAACAGCGCACAAACTCGGCAACACACTCCCGTCAGCGCACACACTTCCCTTTCAGTCCAATAATAACCCTTCAAGAAGTTCTTTGTGCCACTTTCTCCGAAAGAAAGTGGCAAAAAACCTAACAAGTTCTAACTATCAAAATGTTTTATTCTTCAGCGCCTCAAGCATAATAACGGCGCTGCTCTTGTTTGTAGCGAGAGGGATAGACTGGACGTCGCAGAGTCGGAGGAGAGCGGAGACATCGGGCTCGTGAGGCTGAGCGGTGAGTGGGTCACGGAGGAAAATAACAAGACCGATCTCGCCGTTGGCGAGCATAGCGCCTATTTGCTGGTCGCCGCCGAGAGGCCCGCTCTTCATTCTATGGATAGAGAGTCCTGTTTCACCCATAATAAGCGTACCTGTGGTACCCGTAGCGTAGAGCTCGTACTCAGCCAGAACGTCCTTGTAGACCTTGGCGATATCTATAATTTCATTTTTCTTTTTGTCGTGTGCTATAAGCGCTATTTTCATTTCTTTTCTCCTTTGAGTTTATTTTAAATAGGATAACCTGCTATATTGACAAAATACGGGCGGGGTGATATACTATTGACAGAGCCTTAAGGCTCTCGGAGGGATACCATAAGATGGTGGCGGTTGCTTCCCGATGCTCGGGAATGCAGATGTTCTTTTTGCCTTCCCGATACGGGGAGGTGATGCCAATGTATTTAACGATTGAGCAGTTATTCCTGATTGCGGGATTTGTACTTGCACTTTTGACTTACATCGACCACAAAAAGAAATAACCGCCCTGCCGACCAAGCTGAAGCGGTTATTTCTTAACTAATTCATAAGGGGAAGCAACCGTCATCGGTGTCCCTCTGTCATTATTATATACCGCTTTTTTTGATTTGTCAATAGTTTTATTCATTTTTTACGCTATGGCTCACGGTACGCAAGACCAACGCCCTTTACATTTTAACACCTGCGCGTTCCTCTGTCAAGAATTTTTTTGACAGAGGCTTTTTCTTCTCTTTTTTCACAGTAAAATCACACAAAATTTGAACAAATCTTACTATAATTCACAAAATGTTTATAATTATATGATATAATATATTCTGTATATTAACGACTTTTTTAGCTAAAGTTAAAAATAAAGGAAAGGAATTCCTACACTATGATAAAAATCGAGCATCTCGTGAAAAATTACGGCGCGAACTGTGCCGTAGACGATATCAGCTTTGAGATCAAAAAGGGCGAGATAGTGGGCTTCCTCGGTCCTAACGGAGCGGGAAAGAGTACCACAATGAACATCCTGACGGGCTATCTGTCCTCTACCTCGGGCATCGTAGAGGTGGCAGGGCTCAACGTCCTTGACTACCCCTTGGAGGCTAAAAAGCACATAGGCTATCTTCCCGAGCAGCCCCCTCTCTATCTTGATATGACCGTAGAGGAATATCTCATATTCACCTACAACCTCAAGGGCTGTACACTCAACCGCACAAAGCACCTTGAGGAGATATGTGACGTAGTCAAGATACGCGACGTGTACAAGCGTCTTATCCGCAACCTCTCCAAGGGCTACCGCCAGAGAGTAGGCATCGCGCAAGCGCTTATCGGCAATCCCGAGATAATCATATTCGACGAGCCCACGGTAGGCCTTGACCCCAAGCAGATAATCGAGGTCCGCAACCTGCTCCGCAATCTCGGACGCGACCACACGGTCATACTCTCCACCCACATACTTCAGGAGGTACAGGCTGTCTGTGACAGAATAATCATCATCAACAAGGGTAAGATAGTAGCCGACGAGCTCACAGAGAACATCACAAGAGCGGTAGAGAGCAACCGCCGCTTCCAGCTCAAGATATGCGGTCCTCAGAAGGAGGTCCTCAATATGCTCCGTCAGAAGCCGGGTATCGTTCACGCCGAGCTCACCTCCGCCAGAGACGGTGACGCTTATACCTACAACATCGAAAGCGACGTCGGAGTCGACATCCGCAAGAGCCTCTTCTACACTCTGGCTGAAAAGGGCTGGCCCCTTATCGGCATGGAGGCGCTGGGAATGAGCCTTGAGGAGGTATTCGTGGCTATCGTTGACCAGGCGGCTGACCGCTCGGCACGCTACGAAAGAGGCGCGCAGAAGCCTCCCCGCCGCGCGCGTGTGGAGCACGAGCTGGCAAAGACCATTACCGAAAAGAAGAAGTCCGAGGAGAGCGAATATTCGGCTCTCTTTGATGACGACGATGAATAATAGAAAGGAGTACTCAATATGTTTGCAATATTTAAAAAAGAACTGCGTTCTTATTTTCTCAATGCCATAGGCTACGTGTACGTAGGAGTATTTCTCGCTATTTCGGGACTGCTTTGCTGCTATACCACTCTGGTAGCCCGCACCTATGACACCTCCACCTACTTTTCTCTTATAATCATATCCTTTATAATACTTATACCGCTTCTTACTATGAAGCTGTTTTCAGAGGAAAAGAAGCTCCGCACCGAGCAGCTGCTCCTTACCGCCCCCGTTTCCATCTGGGGAATGGTATTCGGCAAATTCCTTGCCGCCTTCACGCTTTTCGTGAGCGGAGTGCTTGTCTCCTGCATAAACTTCTTCCCTCTCGCCGCATACCACAACGCCGAGGGCATCTCGGACGCCTACGACAAGGCGGTAGGTCCCGTATTCTCTATCATTATCTCCAGCACCGTGGGAATAATTCTTATCGGAGCGGCATTTATCGCTATCGGTCTGTTTATCTCCTCTCTTACCGAGAACCAGCTGGCGGCAGCCATAATCACAGTGGCTATAATCCTTGGTATGCTGCTTCTCAATATGGTAAACAACTACATAGAGAATACCACCGTAAAGTTCATTATCAACTGGGTATGCTTTATGAGCAGATTTTCCAATTTCAGCTACGGTCTGCTTGACCCCGCTGCCCTTGTGTACTACCTTTCCATAGCAGGCGTGTTCCTGCTCCTTACAGTGCGAGTCTACGACAAGCGCCGTTGGGGTTGATAATTTTTAAAGAAAGGAACACTGCATATGAAATTAAAAGCAACAACAGGACGTAAGCTCCGCTACGGCGGAACCTCGGTGGCTCTTACGGCAGCTATCGTAGCCGTAGTCGTCATCCTTAACGTACTTTTCACACTTCTCGTACAGAGATACGGTCTTTACGTTGACCTCACTCCCGACCTGCATTTCACCATATCCGACGAGTGCTACGACCTTATAGGCAAGATAGACCCCTCCGACAATACGGATACTCCCATTGAAATGGTTGAAAAATTCAGAGTGGAGAACGACGCCTACAACGCCAAGACAAAGACCGAAAATGAAGCTATCGCCGCCTTCAACGCGGAGGCTAAAAAGAACAACGACCTCATCAACGAAAAGCTCGAGGCTATTATAGACGCGCAGAACGAGGGCAAGAGCGACGAGGAAAAGGTTACCTATACTCCTTACGCGGAATACTCCGAGTATAAGGAATACATAGACTATACCTATGATAAACGAAACGAAATAAACGGCATCATCCGCCAGAACGAGCAGATAAAGAAGAAGAACGCAGCCGCGAAGGAGCAGAACGCAAAGTGGATAGAGGCTTACAGCTCTATGGTTCCCGACGGCATGGCTATTACCGAGTACAAGGAATATCTTGAATACAAGGAAGACCCCACCATAAAGATAACCTTCCTTACCGACAAGGACCTGCTCGAAAACGATGAGACCACCAAGTACGTGGTATTCAACGTAGACGATGAGCTCAGAGTAAAATATCCCGACCATATCTGGGTAGATTACGTTAACGCGGAGCTTCATCCCGCAAGATTTACAAAGTATAAGAACTCCCCCACCGATACTATCGACTACGACAGCATTATAATCGAGTGCGGCAGCGAGTTCAGAGTCCGTACTCTCCGCAGCTTCTACATATTCGAGAACGAGGAGACCCCCGTGGCTTATAACGGAGAAAAGGCACTTGCATCCTCCATTCTGGCGGTTACAAGAGCAGCCGCACCTCTGGCTTGCTATACCACGAACCACGGAGAATTAGAGCAGATACCCAAGTCCACAAAGGGCAACGAGGTTCCTCTGTTTATGTCGCTTCAGGACGCGGGCTACGAGGTTCAGCCTCTGGACCTTGCTAAGCAGGACATCCCCGCGGAATGCCGTCTGCTGGTGGTCTTCAACCCCACCTCCGACTTCATTTCGGACAAGGACGGAGTGAACAACGTCAGTGAGCTTGACAAGCTGGACGACTTCCTCCACGCCAAAAACTCTCTTATGGTATTTATGTCGCCCAACTCCCACAGCGGCAGACTTGATAACTTCGAGGACTTCCTTGAGGAATGGGGACTTGCGTTCCGCCGCAACGGCGACGACCCCATAATAGTACAGGATAGCTCGTCGTCCATATCCTCGAGCACCGCGGTGGTAGGCGATTACGCCCAGAACGTTATGGCGCGCGGCTGGCTTGCTAATCTTATGGGCAGTAAGCCCTACGTAGTATTCCCCGACGCGGCGGCTCTTTCCTACCCCGATAACGATATCGGAGGCACCGCGGGCTTTGACAGACTCTGGGTACAGGACCCTGAGGACGAAACTCTTGAGTACTATATAACCCAGAACAGCGACACTAAGCAGCACCGCGTGGTCTATGACCTGTTCTACTCCAGCGCCAAGGCAAACGGTGTGGCGGCAGGTGAGGAGATATTAAGCGCTACCGAAAAAGAACGTATCCCCCTTGTTTCGGTATCGGTAGATACCTATAACCATCAGGAATATTCGGGAACACTGCCCGATTCAGCCTTCGTTATGCTCTGCGGAAGCACCGAGTTCGCCAGCGAGAAATATCTCACCTCAAACACCTACGGAAACTCCGACTTCCTGCTTGCGGCGCTCCAGATGATAGGACGTGAGCCCGTTCCCGTAGGACTTGCCTACAAGGAATTTTCAAATTACACCATCGAGAGCATAACCGAAAACGAGGCTACGGTCTATACGGTCATACTCACGGTAGCTCCCCTTCTTATAGCAACCGTTGCGGGAGTGGTCATAATAGTTAGGAGAAAGAACAGATGATAGAATCCAGAGAACAAAGAAGAAAAACTACTCTTCTCCATCGGCGTAAGGTAGCTATTATCGTCTTTGCCCTTGTTTTCGCGGCTCTCGCAATCACCCTGTCTCTTCTCTATCACTTCTTCAACTCGGTATTCTATTTCCGCGATTACGACAACACCACCTACTACATCAAAAAGGTAGACGGAGTGTTCGGAATGTACGACAAGGAGGGCAACGAGCTTAAAAAGGACGTGCCATTAGGCACTACGGACGAGCTGTACATAACCCCCTATGATACCTGGGTACAGGTAGACCCCAAAACGGGCGACACTACTATAAGAGGTATCCCCGACCTTCACTACATGGAGGACGGAGAGGGTACTATGGGTGACGTGCTTATCGTTATAGAATACATAGACGAGGATACGATAAAGGAGATATCGGTCAACAACTCGTACGGAAAATACTCTGTTATGGCAATAGACGAGAACGGGGACAGCAAAAACGATTACTTCGTAATGAAGGAAGCACCCTTTATCTCGGTGGATGATAACGCCATATCCTATCTGACCTATTACGCGGGTCATATTCAGGCGAACAAACGTCTTGATCCCGAAAAGGACGCAGACGGAAATATAACGTATAACCCTGCCGAGAATCTTGCTGACTACGGTCTTGCCGAGGAGATACGCTTTGACGAGGAGGGCAATCCCTATAATTACGTGCCCACCTCCTACACCATAACCACACACTCGGGTGAGCGGCACACTATAATAATAGGAGACAGCCTGCTCGACGGAAGCGGCTACTACCTGCAATATAAAAATCCCAACGGCAGCGTAAGACCTGCGGTCTACGTGCTTACCCCCGCTGACATATCCTCGGTAGACGAGAAGATGACCTACGAGACCACAGTTCTGGGTCCCGCGAAGAACTATCTCGTGCCCGCTATGGTGTACGCTCAGAACGAAAACAACTACTACGAGGTGGAGAATTATTCAATTACCCAAAAGGGCAACGAAGCTCCCCTTATAGACTTCTCCTACGTGGATATTGAGGACAGAACGGGAACAGTGCTTGGAATGCACCCCTACGTCTTTAACAGCACCTCCTTCCATAAGTATAACCCGAACCACAACAATATAGATACAATGCTCCTGAACCTTACCACCCCCGTCATAAAGGATATCGCGGTCATAAATCCCACCGATGCCCAGAAGGCGGAGTGCGGACTTATGTCCCTGAAGGTGGACGAGAACGGAGACCCTGTTCTTGACGAAAACGGCAATAAGCAGTACTATTACGACTCGGAATACGTTATCAAGTTTGACCGACATATGGCCGACGAGAAAACGGGCAAGAAGTTCAAGATAACCCAGAGGATATACGTATCTAAAATGAATGACAACGGCAACTATTACACCTTTACCGTAATATCAATGCCCCCCGATTCCACAGGTGTTGAAGGCTCCATAAGCAACATCAACATCAATATTATCAACGAGGTATCCCAGACCACCTTGTGCTTCCTTAAGTGGGATGCTTACGACTGGGTATATCCCACCTTCCTGCAGCTGGGTATCGCTTATACAACAGATATAGAGGCTGTTTACGGTGACTATTCGGTACATTTCAAGATAAATAACGGCACCATAGGTGAACTCACCACTACGGGAGTTGACGCTACCGACAGTAAGGGCAGAGAGGTCAGCACCTTCGCCGTGCTTGAGTTCACCGACCGAGAGGGCTACCGGTGGATAGTTACTCCTCAGAGAATATACGTTTACGACGCTGAGGGCAAGGAGACCAAGCCCGCTTCGCGTCACTTCGAGTATAACTCTTTGGACGAACAAGTACACGTTATGGACGGATACAGAGAGGCGGCAAACGGAGACAAGGTATATATTGACAAGGACTACGTTACCATAGTCCGTGCCAACGGAAAGACCGATAAGATACTCCGCTACCATACCACTATATTCAAGAAGCTCTTCTCGAATATCAATTCACTCAGACTCGTGGACTCCTATGCTATTTCGGCAGAGGAAGAGGCAGCTCTTATAGCTAACAAGGATAATCACATTATAACCATCAAGACCACCGACGAGAACGGCAAGGTCAAGACCTGCGACTTCTATAAAATAACCGAAAGAAAGGCTTATATCGTTGTTGACGGTCAGGGAGGCTTCTACCTCCAGACCAACAGATTGCAGAAATTTATCAACGACATAGAGAAATTCTTTGCGGGCCAGGATATAGATAAGGACGCAATAAAATAAGAAAAAGCGACTCTTTAGAGCGTCACTCTAAAGGACAGTTTTACAAAAATACGGCATATCTCGAAAGAGGTATGCCGTATTTTTGCATTTGTGTCCACAAATGCAGTGCTTGTCAGTAAAATTGACAAGCTATAGGTGAACATAAAAAAGGCTCCCTCCGGGAGGGAGCTGGCGCCGCAGGCGACTGAGGGAGAGTGCGCTACAACAAGGTCAATATAAATTTCAATTTACGCAGGCTCCTTCCGTCACGCTCCGCGTGCCACCTTCCTCCCGGAGGAAGGCTTTTTTTACCTTCCGGGAGGTAATTATATAAAATTCAATAAATATATTTACAAACCGCAAAAATG
>CAJGCD010000057.1 GCA_904501715.1 uncultured Clostridia bacterium | reverse complement strand
CTTCTTCTTCCCCGTGACCCCAACGACGAAAAGAACGTTATGGTTGAGATCAGAGGCGGAGCGGGCGGTGAGGAAGCCGCTTTGTTTGCGGGCGTGCTTTACAGAATGTACAATATGTACGCTACCGCCGCAGGCTTTAAGGAGATAACCTTTATGATAGAGGGTGACGGCGCGTACTCACGCTTCAAGTTTGAGAGCGGAGTTCACCGCGTACAGCGAGTTCCCGAAACCGAATCTCAGGGCAGGATACAGACCTCTACCGCAACGGTGGCAGTTCTTCCCGAGGCAGAGGACGTTGAGATAGAGATAAATCCCGCAGATATAATAATCGAGTCCTGCAAATCCAGCGGTGCGGGCGGTCAGCATATCAACAAGACCGAGTCCGCCGTAAGACTCACCCACAAGCCTACGGGTATAGTCATAGAGTGTCAGGAGGAGCGCAGTCAGTTCAAAAACCGCGACAAAGCACTCAAAATGCTCAAGACCAAGCTCTATGATATGAAGGTCACAGAGCAAAATGAAAAAATAGCCTCCGACAGACGCAGTCAGGTGGGAACGGGAGACAGAAGCGAGCGTATCCGTACCTACAATTACCCTCAGGGGCGCATAACCGACCACAGAATAGGAATGACCCTATTCTCGCTTGAAAGCTTCCTCAACGGCAATATAGGCGCTATGATAGACGCGCTTATCACCGCCGACACCGCCGAGAAGCTGAAGAATGCCGAAACCGTTTAAGGATGATAATGAATACGGAATTTTTTAAAATAGACGAAAAGCATATCGACTACAGCGCCATAGAGAGCTGCGCCGATATAATAAAGAGCGGAGGGCTGGTGGCTTTCCCAACCGAAACTGTATATGGTCTTGGAGCAGACGCAACACGCAAGGATGCCGCTCTGAAGATATACGCCGCCAAGGGCAGACCCTCGGACAATCCGCTTATCATACATATAGCAAAAGCCGAGGATGCCGAAGGCTACGCCCACACCTCACCCCTTTACTACGCTCTCGCCAAGGCGTTTATGCCCGGACCGCTTACCGTAATATTACCAAAGAAGGATACCATCCCTTCAGAGGTCACGGGAGGACTTGATTCGGTAGCAGTGCGCTGCCCCTCGCATAAGGTAGCAAGAGCGCTGATAGCGGCATCGGGAGTGCCCATAGCCGCACCCTCCGCTAACATTTCGGGCTCTCCCTCCCCTACCTCCGCCGCTCACGTGACAAACGATATGAACGGAAAGATAGACGCTATTATAGACGGCGGTGAGTGTGAGATAGGACTTGAGTCCACAATAGTAAAGCTTGACGGAAATAAAGCAATACTTCTTCGCCCGGGCGCTATCACCGCCGATGCTCTCGGCTGTGTATGCGAGGAGGTGGAAATATCCTCCGCAGTGACCCACGCCCTCGCGCAGAACGAGCGACCCCTCTCCCCTGGGATGAAATACAGACATTATGCCCCATCCTCTCCCTTAGTCTTGCTTGACGGAAGCGAAAAAGACATTACGGACTTTCTTCTAAAAGCGTCAGCAACCGAAAATTGCGTTATACTTTGCTACTCCGAGGAAGCGGAAATGCTCTCGGGCGCAAAGCTTATCGACGTGGGCTGCCGCAGTGACCTGCAAACGCAGGCGCAAAGGCTTTTTGGCGCCCTAAGACAGGCAGATACTATGGGCGCGGATATAATATACGCCCATCTCCCCCCTCTCGACGGGTTGGGATTGGCACTCTACAACAGAATGATAAGAGCGGCGGCACACACCGTAAAAAAGGTATAAATTAACCGCCTCCGGCTCTTCAACATAATAATAAGGACGGTAGCCAAATGGCAAAAAAAGCATCTAAAGGAAAAGAAACCCAAGAAATAATTCACGCTCCCGCGCAGGTACAGCTTATTACGGATACCATTGAGAAAAACTATATGCCCTACGTAATGAGCGTTATAGTTTCCCGTGCTATCCCCGAAATAGACGGTCTTAAGCCCTCTCACAGAAAGCTCCTCTACACTATGTACAAAATGGGACTTCTCACGGGCAACAGAACCAAGAGCGCCAACGTGGTAGGACAGACGATGAAGCTCAATCCTCACGGAGATATGGCTATATACGAAACGATGGTTCGACTGACAAGGGGAAACGAGTCGCTCCTTCACCCCCTCATAGACTCCAAGGGAAGCTTCGGTAAGCAGTATTCATCGAATATGAAATTCGCGGCATCCCGTTATACCGAAGTAAAGCTTGACAGCTTTTGCAGTGAGCTTTTCCGCGGAATAGATAAGGACGCGGTGGATTTCGTTGACAACTACGATAACACCATGAAGGAGCCCCTGCTTCTTCCCACCACCTTCCCCAACATACTCGTAACTCCCAACACGGGTATCGCAGTAGGTATGGCGTCAAATATATGCTCCTTCAACCTCTCGGAGATATGCGACGGAACTATTGCTATACTTAAAAATCCCAACGTATCCACCGACAAGATAATGGATATAATCAAGGCCCCCGATTTTCCCGGCGGCGGTATCATCCTTTATAACCGCGAGGATATGCGCCAGATATACGAAACAGGCTCAGGCTCTGTAAAGATACGCTCACGCTACAACTACGACAAGTCGCAAAACTGCATAGATATAATACAGATTCCCTATTCCACCTCCTGCGAGATGATACAAAACAAGATCGCGGATATGGTAAAGGAAGGAAAGCTGAAGGACGTTACGGACTTCAGAAACGAAACGGGTCTCAGCGGCTTCAAGCTCACGCTTGATCTGCGCCGCGGAGTTGACCCCGACAAGCTTATGGCAAAGCTTTTCAAGAGCACTCCCCTTGAGGACAGCTTCAAGTGCAACTTCAACGTCCTCATAGATTCCTCCCCCCGCCAGATGGGTGTTATAGAAATACTTAAGGAATGGATAAAATTCCGTCTGGTATGCGTAAGGAGAGAATTGAATTTCGACCTCAAAAAGAAAAAGGATAAGCTCCATCTGCTTTACGGTCTTGCAAAAATACTGCTTGATATCGACAAGGCTATACGCATAATCCGCAATACCGAAAAGGAGGAGGACGTTATCCCCAACCTTATGTCGGGCTTCGGTATCGACGAGATACAGGCGGACTATATTGCAGAGATAAAGCTCCGCAATCTCAATAAGCAATACATTCTCAATCGTATAAGCGAGATAGAGGGACTTCAGGCAGAGATAGCCAAGATAGAGGAGATACTGGGCGACGAGCTCAAGCAAAAGGCGCTCATATCCTCCCAGCTTACCGAGATAAAGAAAAAATACGGACAGCCCCGCCGCTCCCAGATAATGTATTCCGAGGATATAGAGGAATACGACGAGGTGGAGGAGATAGAAAATTACAACGTCCGTCTTTATCTTACCAAGGAGGGATATTTCAAGAAGATAACCCTTCAGTCGCTCCGAGGAAACGACGAGCAAAAGCTTAAGGAAAATGATATCCTTACTCATTTTGCCGAAACAGATAATCTCTCCGAGCTCGTGTTCGTCACCAACAAATGCCAGCTCTACCGAGCTAAGACCGCGGATTTTGACTGCTGCAAGGCCTCGGCAATGGGTGAGTTCCTACCTGCAAAGCTCGGTATGGAGGAAGGCGAGCGTCCCGTATTTATGCGTGTACAAAAGGGATATCCTGAAAACGAGAACTTCGTTTACATCTTCCAGAACGGTAAGGGTGTTCGTATTCCCGCAAGCTGCTACGAGACCAAGGGCAACAGAAGAAAGCTTATCAACGCCTACTCCTCAGCTTCGCCTATTTGCGGCGTGTTCTACGAGTCTGACAAGGAGCCCATTGAGATACTTCTGGTCAGTGACGCGGAGAGAGCTATCACCATTAAATCCTCGCTCATTCCCGTCAAGGCGACCAGAACCTCGGGCGGCGTAACTCTTATGACCATGAAGAAGAATAACAAGCTTCTTTACGCCACCGACAACATTCCCGAGGCCTACTCAAAGGGATATAAAAAGCTGAAGATACCCGCAGGCGGTCAGAGCATCCCCGACAGTGACCTTTCAGCCCTTCAGCTCTCAATAGATACAAATAATATTTGAAGAAAGGATATAAAAAATGAATAAGAAAACAAAGACCTTTATAAGAGTAATGTGCTGGATACTCGCTGCACTTATGGTAGCAAGCGTTGCTACAACACTTATCTCCTTTCTTATCCTAAGTCTATAAATAAAAAACATCCCGACATCAAAAGATGTCGGGATGTTTTTTATGCGTTATGAATACCAAGAGAAGCGTCGGAATTGCTGTCAAGACCGTACTTCTTTGCTTTTCTGTACTCGAAGAACTTGAGCGCTACCTGCTCGAAGAGAGCGTAGGAGAGAACGTCCTCCTCCTGCTCCATATAGGGCTTTATCTTCTCGCGAAGGCTGTCAAGCTCAGGGGCGATATTGTCCGCGGGACGGCAGGTGATAACGGGAGTATCACCGATTATCTTCTTGGTAAACTCGGGGTCAATAGCAACGGGAGATTTACCGTACTGTCCCTCAACGAGTCCCTTGAATTCCTTTGTGACCATCTTATATCTCTCTCCGCCGATAACGTTGAACACTGCCTGAGTTCCAACTATCTGGGAGGAAGGAGTTACAAGAGGAGGATAACCCGCGTCTGCTCTTACTCTCGGTACTTCCTCAAGAACCTCGGTAAGCTTATCCGACTTGCCTGCCTGCTTAAGCTGAGAAACAAGGTTGGAGAGCATTCCGCCGGGAACCTGGTAGATAAGCGCGTTTACATCCACCTTGAGCATCTTGGGGTCAAGAAGTCCGCTTGCAAGGTACTTCTCTCTTATGGGAGCGAAATACTTGGTTATCTCGTCAAGCTGTTCAAGCTTGATGCCCGTATCGTACTCTGTTCCCGCAAGGGTTGCTACCAGCGACTCCGTAGGAGGCTGAGATGTTCCCAACGCCATAGGCGAGATAGCGGTATCAACGATATCCGCGCCTGCCTCGATAGACTTCATAAGCGTCATGGAAGCAAGTCCGGAGGTATAGTGGGTATGAACCTGAATCGGAACCTTTACGGTCTCCTTAAGAGCCTTTACAAGGTCGTAAGCGTCGTAAGGCTTAAGAAGTCCTGCCATATCCTTGATACAGATAGAGTCAGCACCCATATCCTCAAGAGTCTTTGCGTAATTGGTGAAATATTCGAGGGTATATACGGGACCCGTGGTGTAGCTGATAGCCGCCTGAACGTGTCCTCCCTCCTTCTTTGTAGCCTTGATAGCAGTCTCAAGGTTGCGCGCGTCGTTAAGCGCGTCGAATATTCTGAGGATGTCGATACCGTTAGCGATAGACTTCTGAACGAAGTATTCAACTACGTCGTCGGAATAGTGACGATAGCCGAGGATATTCTGTCCTCTGAAGAGCATCTGAAGCTTAGTGTTCTTTACCTCGGCGCGGATCTTGCGAAGTCTTTCCCAAGGGTCCTCGTTAAGGAAACGCAGACAGGAGTCAAAGGTAGCTCCGCCCCATGCCTCAAGTGAGTGGTATCCTACTTTATCGAGAGCGCCCAATATGGGAAGCATCTCCTCTGTTGTCATTCTCGTTGCGACAAGCGACTGATGCGAGTCGCGGAGAACTGTTTCTGTAATTTTTACCTGTGCCATTTATTCTACCTCCGTTTATTTAAAACCAGGACAGGAATACACCTGCCGCCACTGCGGAGCCTATTACTCCCGCTACGTTGGGTCCCATTGCGTGCATAAGAAGGAAGTTTGAGGGATCCTCTGCCTGTCCGACCTTTTGGGAAACTCTTGCCGCCATAGGAACAGCGGAAACTCCCGCAGAACCAATAAGGGGGTTTATCTTTCCGCCCGTGAGCCAGTTCATTATCTTTGCAGTAAGCAATCCACCTACGGTAGAAATACAGAACGCGATAAGTCCACACGCGATTATGAGTAGTGTTCTCCAGTGCAGGAAATTATCAGCCGTTGCAGTTGCTCCAACCGTTATACCAAGGAATATGGTAACGATATTCATAAGCTCATTCTGAGCGGTCTTTGAAAGTCTGTCGGTAACACCGCATACATTAAGAAGGTTACCGAACATAAGGCATCCAATAAGCACGACCGCATCGGGAACTATAAGTCCGACTACCAAGGTAACGACTATGGGGAAAAGTATCTTCTCTGTCTTGGATACCTGCCTTAGTGCCGTCATCTTTATCTGACGCTCCTTTTTGGTGGTGAGCATCTTCATAAAGGGGGGCTGTATCATCGGAATAAGAGCCATATAGCTATACGCCGCTACCGCTATGGCAGGGAGCAGATGAGAAGCCAGCTCCTTAGTAACCGTAATAGCAGTAGGTCCGTCTGCACCGCCTATAATTCCTATAGACGCAGCTTCGAGAGGATTGAAGGCTCCCGAAAGCAGAGCTGCCGAGAAGGCTACGAATACACCAAGCTGAGCGCCTGCTCCAATAAGCAAACTCTTGGGATTTGCTATGAGAGGACCGAAATCGGTCATAGCGCCGATACCCATAAATATCAAGCAGGGATATATTCCAAGCTTAACTCCCAGATAAAGCAGGTCTAAGAGACCTCCCTTTCTGAGTATCAACCCGAAATCCAAGGTTTCCCCCATAAAATAATCAAAATGGAAGAGATTAGCTCCGGGAAGATTGGTCAATAACATACCTATTGCTATGGGAAGAAGGAGCAGAGGCTCGAACTGCTTTACAATAGCAAGGTATACGAGAACGAAGGATATAATTATCATTATCGCAGTTTTCCACCAATCAGCGGTTTCAAACATACGAGCTATACCCGTCGTGCTTAAAAAGTTTTGTATTGCGTCAAGCATTCTCACTGTTTCCTTTCATTAGATTTATCAAAAGTCTTTTGAAAGAAATCAGTTAAGAGTTACGAGAAGCGCGTCGGTCTCAACGGTTGCGCCCTGAGCTACCTCGACGGTTGCAACTACGCCGTCCTCGGGAGCGCAGATATCGTTCTCCATCTTCATTGCCTCAAGAACTACAAGAACATCGCCCTTCTTTACGGAAGCGCCTGCCTTGCAATTTACCTTCATAATGTTACCGGGCATAGGAGCCTTTACGCTGATTGCGCCTGCTGCGCCGCTTGCCTTAGGTGCTGCGGGTGCGGGTGCTGCTGCGGGTGCGGGTGCTGCTGCGGGAGCAGGAGCCACTGCGGGTGCGGGTGCTGCTGCGGGTGCGGGTGCTGCCACAGGAGCGGGAGCTGCTCCAAGCTCCTCAACGTTCACAGTATAGGTAACGCCGTTTACGGTTATATTATAAGTTTTCATTTTAAATACCTTAACCTTTCAATATTTTGTCAAAATTATTTTGCGTTCCAAGCTCTTCCGCCGTTAACTCTGCGGAAGGAAACTACTCTGAAGCCACCCTGATACGCTTCGGGCTCTTCACTTGCTATATAGGCTGCCACAGCCGCCGTAATAACGGCTATCAGCTCGTCGTCACCCGCCGTATTGACTACGGGCGCAGGCTCAACAGCCTTGGGCTGAGGCGCAACGGGGGCAGGAGCTGTCTTCATTTTGGGCTCGGGCTTTGCGAATATTACCTTGAATATGGCAAGAACTGCCCAAAGGATAAGCAAAACGGCAAACACCATTCCCAAGCCAATGAGAGTCATCTGTCCAGCAAGAGCCAATCTCTCGGGAGAAAAAGCTCCCCCCATATCCTGCGCCACCGCTGTTAATGCTGTATTTATCATATCTCACTCCTCCGATTAAAGAGGCATATTTGCGTGGCGGCGTGCGGGTGTTCCCTCAGCCTTGGACGCAAGCATTGCAAGTCCCGCGCAAATTCTCTGACGAAGCTCCTCGGGAGCGACGATATCGTCAATCTCTCCGCAATCGCAAGCCTCAGCGGCAGAAGCGCACTTCTCTTTCCATTCAGCCTCAAGCTCCTCGCGGCTCTTCTCGCCAACCTTGTCGTTCCATACGAAAGCAACAGAAGCCTCGGGAGAAAGCACACTGATGCAAGCGGAGGGAAGCGCCAGAGCCATATCCGCGCCAACAGACTTGGAGCCCATAAGCGTGAATGCCGCACCGTAAGCCTTACCTATGACTACCGTAAGCTTTGCGTTGTCGGAGGAGGTATAAGCGTAAGCAAGTCTTGCAAGCTCAGACGCATAAGCTGCGCTCTCAGCCTCAAGGCTCACGTCAAGTCCCTCGCTGTCAACGAGTGTAAGGACAGGCATCGCGAAGCTGTCGCAGAAGCTTACCAGCTTAGAGATAGCTCTCGCGGACTTGATATCAAGAATTCCCTTCTTTTCGGGATTTGATGCCACTACACCTGCCGTCATACCTCCAAAGGAAGCAAATCCGAGGACTGTATTCTTAGCATAATCGGAGTAAAGAGCAGTAAAGCTTCCGTTGTCAGCGAGCTTTGCGAGAAGCTCCTCAGCCTTGTAATCCTCAGCATTGAAGGAAACCGCTCTGTTCATATCATCGCCGTTATCTGCAAAAGCGCCGTCAGCGTTGTTTGCGGGAAGAACGGTAATCAATCTTCTCACGTAAGCAAATGCATCCGCGCTATCCTTAGCACCATATGCCGAAATACCATTGGCAACGGCGAAATCCGAGCTTCCCGCATCAGCTCCTATAACGAAGGGGGAGTTAACGTAAAGCTTTGACTTGTCCGCAACGGTAACGGTAAAGTCGAACATAGAAGCCGCAACGGCAGAAGAGCCACCGCATACTCCGTCAATTACCGCTATCTGAGGAACGATACCCGACGCGTCGGATATACACTTCATAAATCTTCCGTAAGCCGCCAGAGCCGATGCTCCGTCGTAAACCACAGCTCCCGCGCTGTCAAATACACCTATTACAGGTGCTCCGTTCTTGACCGCCAGCGAATACATATTCGCTATCTTCTTGGCGTGTCTTTCTCCAAATGCGCCCTTGGTTCTTCCGCTGTCCTGAACGAATGCAAAAGCAAGCTTTCCGTTTACAGCTCCGTAACCGCAAAGGACACCTTCGAAATCAGCGTCAGAGCCTGAACGCTTGGTGTATGCGCCAAGCTCCACAAAGGTTCCCGCATCGAATATGGATTCGAGCTTTGCCTTAGCCTGACCGTACACTTTTTCGTCAATTTGTACCATAATGTGCCTCCGTTTTATAAAATAAAAAGTGATCTCAGGTAGCTTTTTCATAATCTACCATACTACCCCAATTTTAAACTAATTTTACCATATTTTGTACGCTTTTGCAATCAAAGCGAGGAAATAACTTTGTTACTTTTTTGTGAACAAAATCACAAAGCCCCTACATATTTTAGTTTTTTCACATATTGGCACTAATTATCAAATATATTTTAATAAATATCGGTTTTAAAAAGAGAGGTATCTATGAAAAAAGGTTCATCATCACACGGCAGCGGAAAGCGGCTTCTTATAAGCTCTGTTTTCGGAGCGGTAACGGGTATATTGATATTCATCCTTCTTGTATTGATATCGTCGGCGTTCTGTATGATACCCGAGTCCCCTCACGCCTTTATTGCTCCACTTTGCATCTTCTCTGTGTACTCCTCCGCATTTTTCTCAGGTTTTGCCGCCGTAAAGCGCAATGGCAGCAGCGCTCTGCTGTGCGGAGCTCTCAGCGGGGTCATCCTTATGCTGACGGTATGGCTGGCATCCGCCACACTTGGACTTTTTCTCGGAATAACAACATCAGGCGCAAGCGCTTTTATATTTAAGCTTCTTATAGTACCCGTTTCTTGTGTGGGCGCTTTGATAGGTGTAGGACAGTCAAAGG
>CAJGCD010000056.1 GCA_904501715.1 uncultured Clostridia bacterium | reverse complement strand
TTTCATTTGCAATATTGTTGCTTCATGTTGCTCAAATTTTGTATATTGTCTTGGCATACAATTACCCCCTTGATATGGTATCTTAATTCTACCACATCAAGGGGGCTTTTGTCTATTGTCCGTTTTTAACGGACTTGTTCAATAGCGGGTGGTATTTCAGTTTCGGGCATAGCCCTAATACTACTGGCTGCGCACAAGTGCGTCGTGTATTGGCCTGCCAGCCATGCAACTGTTACTTGCTACCCGTAAACGGGTTACTACACAAGCCTTCCTCCGAGAGGAAGGGGGACCGCTTGCGGTGGAAGGAGCCCGCGTGTACTAAAATTGATATCTCGCCATATCACAGCTGCTTTCCCTCAGTCCCGCACTCTCCCTCAGTCACGGCAAGCCGTGCCAGCTCCCTCTCGGAGGGAGCCTTTCTCACAAACACATTCTACGCTTATCTTTTATCTGCTTTCTGTTCATCGGCTTAGCCTTTTTTGAACCCCGCCACTATGGCGGGGTTTTCATTGCACAAAAAAATCGCATAGCCTTTCGGCTATGCGATTTTCTTTTTATTTAGTTATCTTCTTTTCTTCTTAGGAACAAAGCACGCACCCAGCGCCGCCAGAGCAGCTACACCTACCGCGCTTACGGACATAACCGAGCCGCAGCCGCCCCTCTCGGGAGCGGCAGTCGTCTGGGTCGTTCCCGTAGTTCCTTCTGGCTTAGTTCCGTCGGTCGCATCACTGTTGCTTCCATTGTCAGCCCCGCCATTGTTTTCGTTCTCGTTGCTTCCGCTGTTATTCTCATTATTGTTGTTACTATTATTGCTTTGGTTACCGTCGTTATCTTCCTCGTCACCAACCACGTCAAGCGTCATACTGAACTGGCTATCACTCATAAAGTACTTATCCTTTATAGTAGAATAATAACGTACCGTAACGTCCTTTCCGTCCTCGGAGAAATAAAGCATAGCTACCGCACCTACTCCGTTGTAGGTATTATCCGCGCCCTGAGGGTCTATGAGCATCTGTGTCACGGTATTACCCTTAACACCCTTCTCCTGAGTCATTATGATGTTGTCACAGGGGTCGTGGCCCGAGAGAACAAGAACGATATTCTCACACTGACTTGCGAGCTTATCCCATATGTGGTCGCCGTTATTTTTTCCGCCTGTGGTTGCGGGAGGACATACGTCGTCTGCGTCAAGCGTAGTTCCGTCGCGGTAAAGATATGCGTGGGTAGTAAGTATTACGTTGTAATCAGGATTGCTATCTATTATATCCTTCGCCCAAGCAAGAACCTTGTTAGAAGCGCCGTAGTCAAGGGCGAATACCATATACTTAACGTCGCCTACCGAGAACTTATGATATGTATTGAGCATATTGCTCTCATGGCTACCCGCGATGACATCCTTATAATCATCCATCTTAACGTACTTGTTAAAGTAATCTACCGGGTCGTGATTTCCGCGAACCAAGGAATAGGGTATCTCGCCGTCAAGCCTTGTGATAGCATCCATGGCTACCGTCCATTCCTCATCGGAGCCAGACATAGTCTCGGTTATATCTCCAAGTCCCATTACGAACTTTGTCTTGTTGGCCTCGGCATTCTCAAGTATCCAGTCGTATATACCCGCAAAATCGTTCTTATAATTGTACGCTATTCTCTGTGTATCACCGACAACCGCAAAGGAATATGCAAACTCGGGAAGTGCATCCATATCGTCGGCATCTATCCAGACCACCGGATTTGTCATGTCATAGCCGTTTCCGCTGGTATCACTTATCTTGTTTCCCGAAGCACCCGAAAGCTCGTAGGACGCTATAAGTCCCTCCTTGCCGTATCCGTTCATATCCAAAGCTATCTCAGCGGCGGTACGCTCATCCGAATATACCGCTACGGAAGCTATCTGCCCTTTAAAATACTGCTCGTTAGCCGGACGATAGTCACCGCCAAGGCGCATAGGAACCTTCACCTCGACCGGAGTCGTGCACTCAGATTTCACGGACTGCTTAAGCTGTCCGTTTACGTAACATTTTGCCGTTGACTGCGATGCGTTAAATACTATGGCAAGATGTAGCCATTCGCCCGTGTTAACATGGACATTATTGAAAAGATGATTAAAATTACCGTTGTTTTCTATGTAGAAGCGAGGTACTCCGTTTTCATATATTTCAAAATTTACATTTTGAGACGCTCCGTTCCAGTTTCCAAGAATAACTCCTCCGCGTCCCGTAACGGTAGCGGGAAGATTTATCCACGCCTCGAAAGTGACGGGAGCCTTTTCAAACTTCTTGCTGGCAGTGTATTTAGCATCCGCTGTAAAGCTCATGCCCTTGCTTGGTGCCGCAAATGCGGGAAGCGAGAGCAACATTACCGCTATCAAAAGCACAGCAACAATTCTGATTTTTTTCACAACCATTCTCCCTTATTTTGCTTCAATTATATTTCTGAATTTTCTCGCTCTTTCAAGCGCTAAGGCAACAAAGCCCTCACAATCAAGATGAGCGTATATATCGTGAGTATTTCTCTCGGGCTTGCTCTTGCTTGTAAGCTCAAAGGTCAGGTGATTTTGATATCCCGCCTTTTTCAGTCTTTGGGCAATACCATTCCAATCGCCTACTCCGTCAAAGGGAAGCAGATGAGAGTCATCAAGCCATGTAATGCTCTCTCCCGTCTGCCCCATATTGTCGTTGAGGTGTGTGCATATAAGCTTCTCGGCATACTTACCTATAATATCTCGGCTGGCGTTATAGCACATCTCGTGTCCCGTATCTATGCAGAAGCGAACTCTGTCCGAGGAGCCGAACTCCTTCATAAGAGCCTCCACGTATATCTCTCCCTCGGTGTTCTCCAGTGCTACCGTGACTCCGAGATTTTCGGCGGCGTTGAATATTTTCTCAAAGCGCTTAAGTCCCAGTGCGGTGGGGGTACATCTTTCCATACCGATAATAGCGTGTGCCACTACCAAATTCACTCCCACATCACAGCTTTGGCGCAGACACTCTATCTGCTCCTCGGCATACCTGTCGCCCTCGGTCTCGCTCTCCCATATCTTATCCACGTTGCCAAAGGGAGCGTGAACTGACTGATATATAAGACCCTGCTCTTGTGCGCACTTGGCGTATTCCTCTAAATTCTCGCTCTTGCTCCAGCCAGTAAAGATACCGTCCCAGCCAACGCTTTTAGCTATCTTCATCTGCTGAGCGGGTGTTTCCTTAAAGCCCATTCCGAGCCCCAAAATAAGTTCGTACATATTTTCACCCCCGAATTTTTCCTTCAAAGACATTTTAGCATGGTAAAGACATTTTGTCAAGAAAAAATCACTCTCTGTCTACCGTGATGACGGCAAAGTAATTTACTCCTATCTCACTTACCTTCAGGCTTACTTTTTCCTTTATCTCCCTGTCACTGTCCTTCACCTCGAAGGGAACGGTTATATCGAAAATAAGATTTGTATGCGTATCACCCTCAACGAAGCGGAAATCGTGAATACCAAACCGCTCGTCCAGCTCCTTCATTGCCGCAAGCACACGGGCTCTGAGTTCATTTACACGCTCGTCGTCTGTAACGATAGGGTCCATATGTACCGTCGCTCTCACGCCAAGCTCCGAGTAGAGCCTTTTTTCAAGATTATCAATAGCATCATGCGTGGAAAATACGTTAGCCGAGCCGTCAACCTCTGCATGAAAGGATGCTATGGTGTTGCCAGGTCCGTAGTTATGCACCACCATATCGTGTATACCGAGTATCTCGGGATATTCCCTGGCGAGAGCCGCTATTCCCTCAACCACCTCGGGCTCGGGCGCCGAGCCCAGAATGGAATTTTTAGTATCATTGAGTATCTTGATACCCGCTATAAATATCAGAACTGCCACTGCGATTCCCATATAAGCATCGGTATTAAAGCCCGTGAGCTTACTTATTATCCCCGCAACAAGCACCGCTAAGGTAGCCGCGGCATCCGAAAGGCTGTCGGCGGCTGTGGCACGAAGACATTCGGACTTAAGCTTTTTCGCCGCCGACCTTCCGAAGAAGTACAGCCAGAGCTTTCCAAGTATGGAAATGCCGAGTATAATAAGCACTAAAACGCTGTAATCCACGTGTACGGGAGAGAATATCTTGGTTACCGACTCGCTCAGAAGCTCAAAGCCAACGGTAAGCACCAGAAAGGACACTATCATAGAAGCCACGTACTCTATACGTGCGTGACCGAAGGGATGGTCACGGTCGGCGGGCTTCGAGGATATTCTGAAGCTGATAAGCGATACCACCTGAGAACCTGCGTCGGAAAGGTTGTTCAGTGCATCGGCTGTAATAGATATAGCTCCGCTAACTATACCGGCAAAAAGCTTGATAGCTGCAAGCAGTATATTCATTACCATACCTATTATTGCAACGGCACTTCCGCATTTACGGCGCAGCTCAGTACTCTCGCTTCCGTCGTAGCCCTTAACAAAAAGCTTAAAAATAAATTCTGTCATAACTTCCTCTTAAAATCTAAAATACAAAAATGGGTCGTACCCCGAGCTTACTATATAAGCAAGAGAGAGCAAAAAGCCTCCAAGGGGCAGGATTATATCAATAGGAGCAAAGCGCTCCTTAATTTTCAAATACAAGCGTTTTGGCAGAGGGGTACATCCCAGTGCCGTAATTATTATAAAAACGAGATTGCGTATAAGCTGATAGCGCGCGTTGCCCGAGCAAAAGGATATGCACCCTATTCCCACAAGGCGACCAGCGAGGGACAGACCGTCAGCACCGCCGTCCGAGGCGAATATCACCCAACCAAGCCCTATGAGCACGAGGGAATATATATGCGCTATCGCCGAGGGTGTACGAACAAGGACTTTCTGCAAAAAGGCTTTTTCTATTATGAGCACCGCCGCGAAGTAAAGTCCCCACAGAAGAAAGTTTACGCTTGCACCGTGCCACAGTCCTGTCAGCGCCCATGTGATAAGCAGATTTCGGTAGGTCCTCGGCTTTCCTCCTCTGTTTCCTCCGAGAGGGATATACACGTACTCCCGAAACCACGCCGAGAGTGTCATATGCCATCTGCGCCAAAACTCGGTTATGCTCCTTGAAATATAAGGATAATTGAAATTTTGCGGAAAGCTGAAGCCGAACACACGTCCCAATCCTACCGCCATATCCGAATATCCCGAAAAGTCAAAATATATCTGTATAGCAAAGAAAAATATTGAAAGATATGCTCCCACCACGCTTCGGTCGGCAGCCAGAGCTTCCCACATCTGACCTGCCACGTTAGCTATGAGCACCTTTTTCGCAAGTCCCGCGCAAAAGGTGCGTAAGCCGCCCGCCATATCCGAAAGGCTGTGTCGCCGCCATGCCAATTCACGCTCAACGTCGGTGTATTTAACGATGGGACCCGCTATAAGCTGAGGAAAAAGCGACACGTATGCCCCAAAGGCTACAAGACTTTTCGTCGCCCTCACCTTACGCCAATAAACGTCAATAACGTAGGAAAGGGCTTGAAAGGTATAAAAGGATATGCCTATTGGCAGTCCAAGCCCGAAAAAGTCAAAATATTTAAATAAGGCGAGCTGACCGATATTCAGTAATACCGCAAGAGTCAGCACAAGCCTTGCCCCTTTTTGGTTGTCCTTAAAAAAAAGATACTCTATCCACCTACCAAAAGCATAGTCAGCAAGTATGGTAAGCACCATAAGGGGCAAAAATCTCGGCTCTCCAAAGGCATAAAAGCACAGTCCGCTAAGCAAGAGCCAGAAATTGCGCCACCTCCGCGGCAAGGAAAAATATATCCCTACCGCAAGGGGCAAAAAAAGAAATATAAATTCAAGCGACGAAAACAGCATACCTATCTCCCAAAATATTATGTATAAGGAAAGATATGTGCTGGGAAAGCTCGACCAAAACTTTTCTAAGTTGTCCTATTTTAAATGTTAAAGCTCAAGACTTTTTTCCACCTCTGCCGCGGCGCTTAGTATTCCTATCCTGCCGCTCTCGTAGGTAAGTCCGCCCTGAAGATATGCCGTATACGGCTCACGGAGCGGTCCGTCGGCTGAAAGCTCGATCGACGAGCCCTGCGTAAACGCTCCCGCCGCCATTATTACCTTATCCGAGTATCCTGGCATCTCCCAAGGCTCGGGGGTAACGAAGGAATCTATGGGCGAGCCCGCCTGAATTCCTCGGCAGATAGCGCACAGTCCCTCGGGGGAGTGAGTTATCACCGACTGTATTATGTCATATCTCTTCTCGTTCCATTCGGGCTCAACGTCAAAGCCGAGTCCGCGGCTGCCGAAGATATACGCTGCCAGATGGGCGGTTTTAAGCGCCTGCGCCGTTGTGTGAGGAGCGTAGAAGAGTCCCTTGTACATACTCTTGGTCTGTCCGAGAGTAGCTCCCACCTCAAGACCGCAGCCCACAGAGGTAAGACGGTAGGATGCAAGCTCCACGGCTCTTGCCGTTCCCGCTATGTATCCTCCGCTCTCAGCCATTCCGCCGCCGGGGTTTTTAATAAGCGAGCCTATTATCATATCGGCTCCCACCGCTGTGGGCTCTCTCTCCTCGGTAAACTCACCGTAGCAGTTATCCACCACCACGTAAGCATTTGGACAAAGAGGACGCACGAAGGCTATTATTTCACCGATAGCGTCAACGCTCAGGGTCTTTCGGTTCAAATATCCCTTTGAGCGCTGAATAAATATTACCTTTACTCTGTCGCCCTCGGCATCAAGAACTCTCTTTATTGCTTCCTTATCAAAGCTTCCGTCACTAAACAGGTCTGCCTGTCTGTAATCAACTCCGAAATCACGAAGCGAACCGTTTCCCGCCTCTCCCGAGTTGCCGATGACCTCGTCAAGAGTGTCATAAGGCTTGCCCGCGATGGAAAACATTATATCCCCCGGGCGAAGCAGACCGAAAAGTCCAATTGTGAGCGCCTGCGTACCATTGACTATGCTGTGCCGTACGAATGCGGCTTCCGCGTCCATAACGTCAGCCCATACGGCGTCAAGCACCTCTCTGCCCCTGTCGTCATAGCCGTAGCCGCTGGTGGGCGCGAACACAGCGTCACTGACACGGTGCTCCTTAAACGCATCCATTACCTTTTTGGTGTTTACAAAGGACACTTTATCTATATCGGCAAAGATGGGAGCGAGTTCTCGCTCCGCATCACTTGCCAATTTCATTATTCTATCCGAAAATTCCATTGGTTATCCTCTTTTTAAAACATACTTTTCACAGAGGTCTATGCACGCCTCCACGTCACCCATATCGCAAGCCTCGACGCAGGTATGAATATAACGTGTGGGAATAGACAGTGCTCCCACCATTGCTCCACCCGCAGTAAGCTGCATAGAGGACGTATCGGTTCCCCCTGCTGTAAGCACCTCTTTTTGGTGAGCTATGCCGTTCTCACTCGCGATAGAGGTCAGCTCCTTTACTACTTCCTCGTGGCATATTACCGAGCTGTCCTTTATTTTTATAGCTGCTCCGCCACCCAAAGCGCACGCCATTGACTTAGCTCCGGGAACGTCGCCCGTTCTCGTCACGTCAAAGCATATAGCCTCGGTAGGCTGAACTTTGTAGGTGGCGGTCTTACTTCCGCGGCAGCCTACCTCCTCCTGTACCGAGAATACGAAATAAACGTCAGCGTCAAGCTCTGCCCCCGACAGTCTTTCGGCAAGCTCAAGAAGCACAACACAGCCTACTCTGTCGTCAAGCGGTCTGCCCGCCACACGCTTACCGCAAAGGCGGTAAAGCTCGGGAGCTCCAACAAAGGCATCGCCTATGCGCACCTTCCGCTCGGCTTCCTTCTTGCTCTTAGCACCGATGTCTATATACATCTTATCGGGCTTTATATCCTCGGGCTTGACTCCGTCCTCGGGCACAAGCACGCCCGCAATGCCATTCTCGGATACTACCTTGCCGTAGGCATAGGCAAGGAGGTCAACGCCACCAAGAGTCGCCACACGGATAAGACCGCTGTCCTCAATAAAGTTCACAAGGAAGCCTATCTCGTCCATATGAGCGCAGAGCATTATCCTTTTCTCGCCCGTTCTGCCCTTTTTGAGAGCTATAAGATTTCCCAATGTGTCAATGCTTACGCTGTCAACGTATTTTTCTATTTTTTCCTTAAGCAGCCCGCAGAGCCCGCCCTCTCTTCCCGAGGTAGCAGGCACCGCGCATATCTGCTTCAGCGTTGTATAAAGATTCATATTTTTTCCTTTATTAAACAAGATTGTATTTAAAAGGTAGGCATAGAGCTCTCCCATAATGAGCTTGTGACCCTCAGCACTGGGATGTCCCTCTGCTCCCTTTTTGTTTTCCTCATTGTAGTAAGTATCAAAAGAGTTGCATTATAGAAATTATCTTTTTCATAACTGTTTTTCCTTACTAAGTATAACTTTTTTATTCTGCCACGGGAAGTATTCCCTTTTCTCTGATGAAGTTGAGCAGACCTGTTGCCGCCGTAACGTGTCCCTCGGCATCGGTGTGCTCCTGTCCTCCAAGTCTGTTGGTGTAAACCTGATATATGTACAAACCTGCTTCCTCTCCGCCCAGCTCCTCGATAACCTCTTGGGCTATCTTATATCTGCAATCATTTGCCTCCAGCGGCTCGGGCTTTCTGTCGGGATTAGCCTCGGTTATGTCGTATGTCCAGATTATCTTAACGTCCTCGCCGTGGGTTTCCTTTAATAATTCAAGATATTCCTTAGCGGTCTGCTTGAATACCTCATCGGTGGGTCTGTCAGCTACGGGAATATTGTTATCGTTCTTTCCGATATTCAAAACTATAAGGTCGGGGGTTCTTCCCTTAGAGAAATCGTACTCGGTCTTTTTATTTCTAAAATAAGAATTTGCCTTGTAATATTCGGGAGCGGTAACGCCAAACCAGCTACCCGCAACACCCATTCCACTGACTCCGAGTATAGAGCAATCTGCATGGAGCGACTCGGCAGCTATAAAGGACATACTCTTTGTTCCGTCCTCATACTCAGCAACCTGAGCTGCACTTGGCTGCTGCTCGGGAGTTCCGTTGTAGTTGCCCATTCCGCATATAAGGTCAGAGCCTACAAATTCCACAAGATAATCTTTATCGGCAGGGCGTTCTCCAAAGGTTCCATCCATAGTTATCTTGGCAAAATAAGCAAGAGCGTAGTGTGCCTCCGTCTGCTTTACCACTCTGATACGATGCTCTCCCTCGGTTTCTCCAAAGTCTGCCAACGTAAGTACGATACCGTTTTTACCGCAAGGCACCTCATATCTTTCTTCCTGACGCACTCCGTCAACGTACACTGTATAGTAAACGTTCTTTGTTTCACCCCAAACAATACGTGCGGCATTGAAAGTAAGGTATACCTTTCCCTTCATAGTACCCTGAAACTCTATTCCCGAGCCTACGTTGTCACAAGCGATTCCCGAATTGCTTACGGTGTATCTGCCGTTTATCTTTATTTTATCAATATTGTCCTTCAGCACATACTCGGTTCCTTCGAGCTGTGGCGTGGCATCTTCCTGCTTCTTTGTCGTTGTAGCCGACGTACTTTCAGATGTTCCGCTGGTTTCCTGCGCACCATTACATCCAAAAAGTGACAACGGGAGCATAGCCAAAATAAGCAGTATCGCTACCAAAGTAAATTTACTTTTCATTTTTCTTCTCTCCTATAATTCTTTATTATGGCAGCCGCAAGTGAGCGGACCGCCTTATAGTCGTTAATATGTGCCACGCAGGCAGGTGAATGAAGATACCTTGTAGGCACGGACAGCGCAAGGGTCTTGATACCCGTAAGCACCTTGTGTATGTGCCCCGCGTCGTTTCCTCCCGAAACGTATCTCTTTATCTGAGCCCCGATACCCTCTCTC
>CAJGCD010000055.1 GCA_904501715.1 uncultured Clostridia bacterium | reverse complement strand
TCCGAAGGATTGGCATGTAATCTCACCGCAGGTGAGTATGTAATCGCCGAAGGCGTATGGCATCACGCGTCAGCGTGTATCCTCCTTCGGATTGATTACATTCAACACTTCGTGTTGATTCCATACCGCAGACAAGCTGCGGATTTCCTCCACGCCTATCGGCGTGATTTTATGGCGAGTTGCGTTGATGCCCTTGATTTCGGGGGGCATTTCGTGTTTTTAGTGGTAAAAAACACCCCCCTTTCACCGTTGCACCTTTTGAATCTTTATGGGGATAACTATGAGTGGTTGTCAAAAATTAAATTGACTTTGTTTGGCTTTTGTGATACAATATGAATATAACTTTTTATAATAGTTCTGGCAAGCGGAGGTATATAAAAATATGATACACTATCTTCTTCCAAGCGTGGGATTTTTTTACAAAGCAAATCTTCACGCCCATAGCACAGTTTCTGACGGTAAATTTACCCCTGTGCAGTTAAAGGAATTATATAAAGCGCAAGGTTACAGTGTGCTGGCGTTAACTGACCACGAGCTTTTGGTTGATCATTCTGATCTCGACGACGAGGATTTTCTGACGCTCACGAGTATGGAATATGCTTTTGTTGAAAAGCAGGATTATTTTTCCAGTAGAACTATTGAGCTGAATCTGTTTGCCAAGGATCAGCATAACACGACGCATGTATGCTATGATCCGTCATATGTTATTCACGGTGAGAAGTGGAGAGCACCTTTGGTTAAGTGTGTTGGTGCGCCGTTTAAAAGGGAATACACCATTGAATGCATCCAAAAGGTTATTGACGAGGCAAATGCTAACGGTTTTTTGGTAAGTCTCAATCATCCCGGTTATTCTATGGAGTCTCCTGAGTTTTTCGGTCAGCTTGATGGATTGTTCGCGATGGAGATATATAACCACATATCCTTTGTGTCCTCGGGTGTGTTTGACTATAATCCCGCGATGTATGAAGATATGCTGCGCCGTGGAAAGATGTTGTACTGTATTGCGGCTGACGATTGCCATAGCGACAGACCCGACAATGTTGTAAACTGCGACAGATACGGCGGATTCGTCATGATAAAGGCAAAAGAGCTTACCTATGACAAGATCATCGGCGCGCTTGAGCGGGGGGACTTTTACGCTTCGCAGGGCCCGCTTATTGATGAGTTGTATGTGGAAGACGGAAAGGTTCATATCAAATGTTCCCCCGTAAAATACATTGCGATGAACACTGAACACCGTCCTTTCGGAGGTATTCGGATTGCAGAGGAAGGCAAATATTTGACCGAGGCGGTATTTGATCTTCCCAAAGGGCAGAGTTATATGCGCTTTGACGTTATAGACGAGCGTGGACGTCACGCCAATACACGAGCATATGCTTTGGATGAAATTGAACAGTGAGTTGCATTTTTGTACTACGAGCCCATAATGGGGCAACAATTTTGCACCCTAACACAAAAGTCCTTGATTTTCAAGGACTTTTTTGGTTTTTTAGGCGAAATTTTGAGAAAATATTTTGTGACAACTCCTTGCGAACCATCGGGGCTTGAACCCTCGACAATATTCTGATATATAGCGTATCGAAAACGAAGAAAATATTTAGTTTGGTCTGTTTTTGATTGAAAAAAGAGCTTGTTTTTTATTTTTTGTTTTGCTATAATAACTATAATAAGATTGAATTGGGGGGATGAAGTTGAAAATTTTGAATTTTGGTTCGTGTAATGTTGACTATGTATATTCGTTGGATCACATTGCGGTCATTGGAGAAACGGAAGCAACACAAGGATTGAGTATTCTTCCGGGGGGGAAGGGGTTAAATCAATCCATCGCGATAACAAGAGCAGGAAATAACGTATACCACGCGGGCTGTATTGGAGATGGAGGGGAATTTCTTCTTGATCTTTTAAAGGCAAATAGCGTTGACGTATCGTTCGTTGATTACGTAAATACAAAGAACGGGCACGCCGTTATACAAGTTAGCAAGTCGGGAGATAATGCGATATTTTTATGTTCTGGTTCAAATCATATGATCTCAACTGAGCAGGTGGACAGAGTTTTATCCGCATTTTCCAAGGATGATATCTTGCTGCTGCAAAACGAGATAAACAATCTTGATTACATTGTAAAAAAAGCATATCAAGCGAGAATGAAGATTATCCTAAATCCTTCTCCTTTTAACGATAAAATCCAGCAGATTGATCTTAATATGATTTCTTATTTAATTTTAAATGAAATCGAAGCAAAAGAAATCTCAAAATGCGCAAACGCACAAAAAGCATTGGCGTATTTTAGAGAAAAATTTCCTGATCTTAAAGTGATGCTTACCCTCGGAAGCAAGGGTTGCATTTATCAAGACGAAAAAGAGCAGAAATTTTGTCCGATATTCAAGGTCGATGCCGTCGATACGACAGGCGCAGGTGACACATTTACTGGATATTTCGTTGGAGGTATAGCTAACGAAAATAAAATTGAAAAAATATTGGAGATTGCCTCTTGCGCCTCGGCAATCAGCGTTACAAGGGAAGGTGCTGCACCGTCTATTCCATATATGGACGAGGTTATGGAACAGATAAACTGCTTGAAAACAAACGAGGTGGATATGAAAGCTGAAATACTGCGCATAAAAATTGAGCAGTACTTTGATGAAAACCTGATGGACGCATCTTTGAATGGCTTAGCGAATTTTCTTGGATATTCACCCATTTATACCAGCTCTTTAGTAAAGAAAATCACAGATGAAACCTATAAGAAATTTTTACAGAAAAAGAGATTGGAGGTATCGGCAACACTGCTGCTCCAAACAGATCTGTCGATTAATGAAATCGTAAAAAAGGTGGGTTATGAAAATGCGAGCTTCTTTAGAAAGATATTTGAAGAAAAATACGGTACGACTCCGTTAAATTACAGAAAAAGAAAGGTTAAATAAAATGAATAATGAGCAGAGAATGAAAAATTTATCCGTGCCTTCAGGGAAAATTGATGTGGTTTTAGATACCGATGCGTACAACGAAATCGACGATCAGTTTGCAATTTCTTATATGATAAAATCGAAAGAAAAGATTCATGTTAAGGCGATATGCGCCGCTCCGTTTTATAATGCTCATTCGGAAAGTCCAAAGGACGGCATGGAAAAAAGCTATGACGAAGTTCTGAAGCTACTTTCGTTAATGAGAGAAAATGTTGACGTTTTTAAAGGATCGGAGAAATATCTTGATGATGAAAAAAAGCCGATCATTTCCGATGCGTCAAAAATGTTGGCGGAACTATCTAATGAATATTCACCCGAAAATCCGCTTTATGTGGTAGCGATCGGCGCTATAACGAACGTTGCTTCAGCATTGCTCTTAAATCCTGAAATGAAAAATAATGTCGTTGTAGTGTGGCTTGGAGGTCATTCGCAGCATTTTCACGACACCAAAGAATTTAATATGAAGCAGGATGTCGCTGCTGCTCGGGTGGTTATGGAATGTGGGGTGCCTTTCGTGCAGTTGCCGTGCAACGGCGTAGTAGATAATTTTAGAATTTCCAAGCCTGAGCTTGAATACTGGTTCAAGGGCAAAAGCGATTTGGCTGACTATTTGGCATCAAATACAATTGCCGAGGCAGAGAGCTACGCCAAAGGAACGGCGTGGACCAGAGTGATATGGGACGTTACGGCTGTTGCGTGGCTCCTTAATGACGACGATAAATTTATGTTGTCAAGGATCATTTCGACTCCAATACCGACTTATGACAATTTTTATGCAATGAATCATAATGGATATCCGATGACGTATGTTTACCATATAAAAAGAGATGCACTGATGAATGATTTGATAAATAAAATTACTAAATAAGAAAAGATTAGGATCGTCATTCAAAGCTGGCAGAGCTTGCGTTTGAGATTGATTTCTTGAAGTTTGAAGTTGCAATTTTGTCCTATGACCCCAACAAAAAAAGCAGGTCGTTTGACCTGCTTTTTTTCGTTGGCTCTCCACGTTGATCTTCGATCAACAATATTATAACTAATATTCACACGCTCTTTCCTGATTGAGCTAAACGCGAAGTCGGTAGGCGACCGAGAAAAAGGATTGAGTATCCTTTTTCGACGGGAGATTGCGAAAATAAGGAGTATAGCCGTCCGAGTGTAAGCTAAGCGTCGAGGACGGATAGACGACTATATTTTCGGGAGTAAGCATGACTAAAAAATGTTCGAGCCCAGCAGGGGGAGCCAGAAAATCCTGCACGAAAGTGCGAGATTTTTACTTATTACCGTTTCACTTTTACCTAATATTACAGGATTTTTTGAAAGCGCATGCGCGAGGCTTAGCAGAGTTCAAGTTCGAAAAAATGAAACAACAAAAAGCCATTGAACATCAATAGTTATTTCTGTTATTAGCGGGGAGTAGCCTTCTTTCGTTATGGTAACATTTATATGGTATTATTAACTTGAATTTATTGTTAATAGAAATATTATTGAAATATAAAAAAATATATGGTATAGATGTAATAACTTCTATTGTAGAAAGTGCGTTATTAAAAGCGAAAAATGCTTGTTTGGATGTTTCCAAATTTAACAGCCCGAAAGAGTGTGCTTTAGAAATCCCTTTTTCTCCCGAAGAATGTCGTATTATGAGTTATTTTATGATAGCGAATTCTAAAAAGAATAAAGAGATGAAAGACACTATAGATTCTATTTGTGACCGAATTTTGAATGGCTTTGAAGCTGAATTCAATAAAAATTCAGAAACATGTATTGATTGTGCACAGATCGGATTAGTAAGACTATCGCCTATTGATAATCAATCTCTATATGATATAGTTATAAATGAAATTTCTCCTATGTTTCCAAATGAAGATTAGGCTATATTGATATTTAACAAAGGAGTAAGGATGAAGGCACTTTTAATTGAGGTTCAAGGAGTTTTAAACGGTTATAGGGGCTGGAAAAGTCCCGTGGAGCTACGATGGACTATCGATAGGAAAAGACTTTTGGATATTAAAAGGATAGTGGATAAGACTGGTGCGGAGATATATCTGTTTCAAAGCTGGAGAGAGCATTGGTATGAGGATGAGAATCTATGTACAGAGCAGGGGTGTTTTTTGAATGCGCAGTTTGAGGCAGTGGGGTTAAAAATAAGCGGGAAGCTCAAAAGACATGCCAACGCCATTATTAAATATGAGATGGAATACTTCTTTTTTGAGCATCCCGATTTAGAGTCCTACGTGATACTTGATTATTATGAGATGAGATGTGGTTGCATAGGATATCCTCGGATACATATAGGAAAAAAGGGACTAAAGAAAACACACATTCAGAAGGTCATTGCACTGCTTAATACCCCAACGTTAATTAAAATTCCCGACATTCCTAAGGATAGATATAAAATTGTACTCCACGACCACCTGTTGCCAATGAACGAAAGTGCTTGGGCGGTGGAAGAAAAGTATGCGGGACGGTTTGTGTACAAAAAGGTGGAGTCGGAGATGGGAAAACAGGATATCATTCGCATTGACAGAATAGAGGTTGATGAGGAATATAAGGATATTGCCCTGAAGGCTGAGCTTTATGCGGCAAAAAAGTTCGCGGGTGATGAAAGCGTCTACTATACGAGCTATATGGATGAGTACAACAGACTTATGAGTTACGCGTTTGTTTGTGACAGATGGTCAATGTACTACAGCTATAAGAGAGAGGGCTTTGAACAGCAAGGAGTTGAGTGGTTATCTTATAAAACCTTGAATACCGGATTTTTTTATCCGGACATGTGATCGGTAAATAAATCGTGGTAAAAGAGCAGAAATGTTTTTTTGAGTTTTTTCTGCTCTTTTCATATATGAGTTCGGTAAAAATATTAAAATGTATTGAAAAAAACAAAAAAATGTGATATATTTGTTTTATGTAATAATAGAGAGGTTTTATATGCGAACCTATAATGAGCTTTTAAATGGTGAAGAAATACTTCTCGGCGGTCATAGAGGTGACAGAAAAAATTGTCCCGAAAACACAATGGTTGCTTTTAGGGCTATGGAGGAGATGGGAGCAGACGCTATTGAAACAGACGTGCGTATGACTAAGGACGGGTATTTGGTTCTTATTCACGACAGGGACGTTCAGAGGACTACAGACGGAAAAGGGTTTGTGGACGAGATGACCCTTGAGGAGCTTAGAGCCTTGGATGCGGGCTCTTGGAAGGATGAGCGTTTTGCAGGTGAGAAAATACCTACGGTTGAGGAATTCCTCGAATTTGTAAGCAAGACATCTCTTATAGTTAACTGGGAGCTTAAGGAATATCCCGCGGAGCTTGGTGAGGAGCGTGCGTTTGGATGTATAGATAAGCTTGTTGAGCTTATTGATAAATACGGTATGGCTAAGCGTAGTATTATGAACTCCTTCGCCAACAGAAATCTTGAGTATGTGGACGAAAAGTGGCCCCACAGATTCTCGATACACGGCTATCTTAACAAATATACCGATGACCCCTCCTCCGTTCCTATGGAGAGCTTCCTTGACTGGTCGGCAATATGGAATAAGGACGAGGCACACCCCGCGGGCTTTGAAGCGGATTACGTGTTTGCCAAGGAGAGGGATATACTCACTTGTATACTTGTAGCGGATACCGAGGAGCAGTACAGAATGGCTCTTGATTTAGGTTGCCGTATGTTTACCAGCGATGACCCTAAAGCGGCACTTGAGATACTTAAGGGCTTAGGTGTAAGATAAAAGGAGAAGGAATATGAAATTTTACCAGAAGTGGCAGGGAAGAAATTGCTCTCCCGAAAGAAACGCGTGGTTTGAGGCAACTGTACCCGGAAACATACAGAAGGATTACGCGATAGCTAATAATTTTGCGGATTGGCAGTATTCGGATAACCACAAGCAATTTATCGAGCTCGAGGACGACCACTGGGAATACCGCACATCCCTTTGCTATGACAAGAAGGACGGGGAGCGCGTGTTCTTTGTAAGTGAGGGTATAAATTATAAATATGATGTGCTTCTTAACGGGGATAATATATATTCCTATGAGGGCATGTTCCGTGGATTTGAGCTTGATATTACCGATAAGCTTACGGGAAAGGATGATATGCTTACTGTTCATATCTATCCTCACCCCAAGAGCACCAGAGGTGAGGCGGGTACCCGCGACGAGGCGAACGAATCCTGCAATCCTCCTGTCTACTACGGATGGGACTGGAATCCCCGACTTCTTATTTCGGGTATGTGGGATGAAGCGTATATCGAAACTCGAGATGAGACTTACATAGATAAGTGCGAGGTGTTGGCAGAGCTTTCCGACGATATGACGGAAGGTTTTGTTAGCTGTGTTTTTCAGTGCGCACTTCCTTGCGAAATAATGCTTTTTGATGCTGATGGAGCAGAAATATATCGCGGTACTGACAAGAGCTTTAGGGTGAAAGCACCTAAGCTTTGGTGGTGTAACGGTCAGGGAGAGGCTTATCTTTACAAATGGGTGATCCGCAATGCAAAAGAGGAGCGCACGGGATATATAGGCTTCCGCCGTCTGCGTTTGCTTCGTAATCTTGAGTTTGAGGGTCCAAAGGTATTCCCTAAGGGGCCGTATGAAGCGCCTATAACTATTGAGCTTAACGGCAGACGTATATTCTGTAAGGGCTCTAACTGGGTAAATCCCGAGCTTTTCTGGGGAGATATAACCGCTGAGCTCTACGAGAAGCAGATACTTCTTGCAAAGAACTGCAATATGAATATTTTTCGCATGTGGGGAGGCGCGGGCGCTCCAAAGAAGAGCTTCTACGACATATGCGACAGAGAGGGTATGCTGGTTTGGCAGGAATTTATGCTTGCGTGCAATGAGTACATAGGACTTGAAGGATATATGAAGACCCTTGAGAGCGAGGCTTCGGCAATCATACGCAAGTTCCGTTATCACGCTTGCCTCGTTTTCTGGTGCGGAGGAAACGAGCTGTTCAATTCTTGGTCAGGTATGGATCAGCAATCCCATCCGTTGCGCTTGCTTGACAAGCTTTGCTATGAGCTTGATTATAAGCGTCCATTCCTGTTCACCTCACCTCTTATAGGTATGGCGCACGGTGGATATACCTTCTATTCGGATGACCAGGGCGGCGACGTGTTCCAGCAGTTCCAAAGCTCTAACTGTACCGCTTATACCGAGTTCGGAGTACCTGCTATCGCGTCGATGGATACGCTTAAGACCATAATTCCCGAAAATGAGATGTTTCCGCCTGAGCCTACTCCCGCGTGGATAGCTCATCACGGCTTTGGTGCTTGGGGTATGGAAAGATGGCTATGCAAAAACGTCCTTGACAAATATTTTGATGAACCGAGTTCTATGAGGGAAATGGTAGACCGCTCAAATTGGCTACAGTGCGAAGGATACCGAGGAGCCTTTGAGGAGATACGCCGTCAGTGGCCCAGATGCAGTATGGGAATAAATTGGTGTTACAATGAGCCGTGGAAGACCGCGGCGGGAAATAATCTGTTGGCATATCCTTCCACCCCAAGACCTTCGTATTATTACGTACAGAAGGCTATGCGTCCTACGCTCTTTAGCGCGAGAGTGCCGAAATTTGACTGGAAGAGAGGGGAGACCTTTGAGGCGGAGCTTTGGCTTCTCAATGATGCTCCCGAGAGCGTAAAGGGAAGCGTTAAGGTAAGCGCTGAGATAGGCGGTGCTCACTTTGACCTTGGAGAATGGAGAACCGAGGTGCAGGGAAATACCAATGGCAGAGGTCCTACGGTGAGATTTGTTCTTCCTGATATTGACGGTACTGACAAGCTGATACTTAAGCTTGATTCCGAAGATGGTAGAGAAAGCTGCTATGAGTATCTTTACAGACCTAAGAAGAATATAAAAAAGATACGCCAATTAAACGTATAAATAATAAGAAAGCACACAGATTAGTGTGCTTTCTTATATCTTTGTGTAAAAAAAGAAACATCTTGCTTTTTTGTCAAATTTGTGATATAATACATTTCTGTTGATTACAATAAAGAAGGTCGAAAAATGTTTAAATTAAGTGAAAGAGCGAGAAACGCTGTTTTTATAGGAACCCTTTGCTCGGTGTCCTATCTTGCCGTGTACGTTGCAAGAAATGTTCTTAGTGCTGTTACACCTCGAATGGTGGAGAGCGGAGCTTATACTGAGCCATATATTGGAAGCATATCCTCTCTGTACTTTATTTTTTACGCCGTAGGTCAGCTTATTAACGGAGCGATAGGGGATAAGATAAAGGCAAAGTATATGATAAGCTTCGGACTGCTTTTAGCGGGTGTCACTAACCTTTTGTTCCCCTTAATTGCGCAATACCGATTCGGGGCGATGGTTGTATATGCGATGACAGGCTTTTTCCTATCTATGATATATGGACCTATGACTAAGGTGGTGTCCGAAAACACAGACCCAATACATACTACGAGATGCTCGTTAGGATATACCTTTGCATCCTTTCTTGGCTCACCTATGGCGGGAGTTCTTGCCGTATTCCTTACGTGGCAGGGCGTGTTTGTCACAAGCAGTATATTCCTGTTCTCTATGGCGGTCGTATGCTTCTCCTTTTTCTGCCTTTTTGAAAAGCGCGGTATCGTTCAGTACGGTAACTATAAGCCTACCGAGAAAGGCAGCGGAAATATAAAGGTGCTTTTCAAGCATAAAATCGTTAAATACTCCTTGATATCCATAATAACGGGAGTCGTCAGAACCTCTGTTGTATTCTGGCTCCCCACGTATATATCTCAACATCTGAATTTCTCCTCGCAGGCATCGGCGGGTATATATACGGTGGCTACTTTGGCTATTTCCGCTACTGCATTTATTGCTGTGTTTATATTTGAGCGGCTTAAGAGAGATATCGAAAAGACGGTGCTTATTATGTTTGTCAGCTCCACTGTATTTTTCGCGCTTACATATTTAGTGAAAAATCCCGTAGTTAACATAGTTTGCATAGTTTTGGCGATAATGTCCTCAAACGGTGCGGCGTGTATGCTTTGGAGCAGATATTGCCCGAGCCTTCGCGACACTGGTCTTGTTTCC
>CAJGCD010000054.1 GCA_904501715.1 uncultured Clostridia bacterium | reverse complement strand
CTTCATCTTGACTTTTTCACTTATATTTGATATAATAACTGCAAGAATATGTTTTTGAAAGGACTGCTATGTCTAAGGGATTTTTGCCTATATCGGCAAGTGAAATGAAAGAGCTTGGTTGGGACAGACCCGACTTTATATACGTCTCGGGTGACGCTTACGTGGACCACCCCTCCTTTGGCGCGGCTATAATCTCCCGAGTTCTTGAAGCCGCGGGCTTCCGCGTGGCTTTTCTCGCTCAGCCCGACTACAAGAGCTGTGAGGACTTCAAAAAGTTTGGACGCCCCCGTCTTGGTTTTCTCGTGTCCGCGGGAAATATCGACTCTATGGTGGCTCACTACACCGCCGCCAAGAAAAAGCGCTCCTACGATTATTATTCCCCCGGCGGAAAGGCGGGAAAGCGCCCCGACAGAGCTACAATAGTCTATTGCAACCGCATCCGCGAGGCTTACGGGGATATACCGATAATCATAGGAGGTCTTGAAGCCTCTCTGCGCCGTTTTGCGCATTACGATTACTGGTCCGACAGCATCCGCCGTTCGATTCTTGTGGACAGCCGCGCGGACATTCTTACCTACGGCATGGGTGAGAACATTCTTCTTCGACTTGCATCACTCCTTGACAAGGGTGTTCCCATAAAGAAGATACACGACGTCAGGGGTACTGTTTATCTCTGCCGCCCCGAGGACAAGATACACTATGACGTTGCCGCCGAGTTTGATTTTAACGAGCTGAAGACCGACAAACGCAAGTATGCCGAAGCTTTCGGCGTTCAGTATAAAAATCAAGATTCTATCAATGGCAAAGCGATAGTTGAGCGTTACGATGACAAGATACTGGTGCAAAATCCTCCTATGCCCCCACTTGAGCGTGAGGAGCTTGACCGAGTTTACGCCCTGCCCTATATGCGAACCTATCACCCTTCTTATGAAAAAGAGGGTGGCGTACCCGCCATTGAGGAGGTACGCTTCTCTGTAACTCACAACCGCGGTTGCTTCGGTGCTTGTAATTTCTGCGCCCTTGCTTTCCATCAGGGCAGGACTGTGCGTTCAAGAAGCATAGAGAGCGTGCTTGCCGAGGCTAAGAAAATAACCGAGATGCCCGATTTTAAGGGCTACATACACGACGTGGGCGGTCCTACGGCAAATTTCCGCTATCCCGCCTGCGAAAAACAGCTTAAGGACGGTGTGTGCTCTACTCGCAAATGTCTTTCTCCAACTCCCTGCAAAAATCTTGTAGCGGACCATTCGGAATATATAAAGCTCATTGAGGAGATAGAAAAGCTGCCTCGCATCAAAAAGGTGTTTATCCGCTCGGGCATACGCTTTGACTATCTTCTTGCCGACCCCGATGACAGCTTTTTCAAGAAGCTTGTCCGCGACAATGTCAGCGGTCAGCTAAAGGTTGCCCCCGAGCATTGCTCATCTGCCGTGCTTCGCTGTATGGGCAAGCCCGATTTCAGCGTTTACGAGAAATTCCGCAAGCGCTATTTTGAACTTACCAAGGAGATAGGCAAGGAGCAGTATCTCGTGCCCTATCTTATGTCAAGCCACCCGGGCTCGACCTTGAAGGATGCTCTTGAGCTGGCACTGTGTCTTAAGCGTGACCATTATGCTCCCGAGCAGGTGCAGGACTACTATCCAACCCCGGGAACGGCATCAACCGTAATGTTCTATACGGGTATAAATCCCCTTGATATGAAGCCTGTGTACGTGGCTACCGACTATCACGAAAAGCAGCTTCAGCGCGCTCTTCTCCAATACAACCGCCCGCAGAATGCGCCGCTGGTACGTGAAGCGCTCATAAAGCTTCACCGCGAGGACCTTATCGGCTTCACCCCCGAGTGTCTTGTACGCCCAGAGCAAAATCGCTCTCAACAAAGGCAAATTAACCATAAAAAAGCTACGCAGACACAGAGAAAGAACACTCAAAAACGTCCTACTTCCAAGTCTAAATCCACAAAAAATCACAAGTAAAAAGCTCCCGATTGAGAACAAACCTCAATCGGGAGTTTTTTATAAGATTTTGGATTTATCTTGCAACCTCTTCCATTATATAAGCCTCAAGAATATCTCCGACCTTGATGTCGTTAAATCTGTCAAGACCGATACCGCACTCGTAGCCCTGAGCCACCTCTTTTGCGTCGTCCTTGAATCTTTTAAGTGAGCTTATCTTATCCTCAAAGATAACTATACCGTCACGTACGACTCTTATCATAGCGTTTCTCGCAACCTTACCGTCCTGAACGTAAGAGCCCGCAATAGTACCGACGTTGGGTACGTGGATAGTCTGTCTGACCTCAGCGTGACCGAGCAGGTTCTCCTTATATTCGGGAGCAAGCATACCCTTCATAGCATCGGTTATCTCGTTGATACAGTCGTAAATTACACGGTAGGTACGGATATCTACGTTCTGTCTCTCGGCACTATCAAGAGCGGCCTTATCGGGACGTACATTAAATCCGACGATAATAGCATTGGATGCAGCCGCAAAGGTAACGTCACCCTCACGGATACCGCCTGCGGCACCGTGGATAACTCTTACCTTGACCTCATCGTTGGAAAGCTTTTCAAGCGACTGTCTTACAGCCTCCACAGAGCCGTCCACGTCTGCCTTTACTATGATGTTGAGCTCCTTTACGCCGTCGGATATCTGCGCGAAAAGGTCGTTGAGGTTTGCTCTTGCGTTTGCCTTGAACACCTCTTCCTTTGCCTTCTCACGGCGCTGGTCGGCAAGCGCTCTTGCCATTCTTTCATCCTCAACGGCATTGAATTCATCGCCCGAGGAAGGAACCTCTGCAAGACCTATTATCTCTACGGGGACGGAGGGCTTTGCTTCCTTGACCGTTCTGCCCTTATCGTCGGTCATTGCTCTTACACGGCCAACTGCCGTTCCCGCGATAACGATATCTCCGCTGCGAAGCGTACCGTTCTGTACGAGAACTGTCGCGACAGGTCCTCTACCCTTATCAAGTCTTGCCTCGATAACAAGACCCTTTGCGTGTCTGTTGGGATTAGCCTTAAGCTCCTTGACCTCAGCTACAAGCAGAACGCTTTCAAGCAGGTCGTCAATACCCTGACCCGTAAGCGCGGATACGGGAACGCAGATAACATCTCCGCCCCACTCCTCGGGAACGAGCTCATATTTGGTGAGCTCCTGCTTTACAGCATCGGGGTTAGCCGTGGGTTTATCCATCTTATTGATAGCAACTACTATATCTATTCCCGCCGCCTTAGCGTGGTTGATAGCTTCTACTGTCTGGGGCATAATTCCATCGTCAGCCGCTACGACCAGTATAGCGATATCGGTAGACTGTGCGCCTCTTGCTCTCATAGCGGTGAACGCCTCGTGCCCGGGGGTATCAAGGAAGGTAATATCCTGTCCCTTTGCCTTTACGCGATACGCACCGATATGCTGTGTAATTCCTCCTGCCTCTCCTCTGGTAACGTTGGTGTTACGGATAGCGTCAAGGATAGAGGTCTTACCGTGGTCAACGTGACCCATTACGCATACTACGGGCGCTCTGGGAAGGAGCTTGCTATCATCGTCAGCTTCCTCCTCAAAGAGGCGCTCCTCAATGGTAACTACTACCTCCTTAGTAGCGGCAATTCCCATCTCATCGGCAACGATAGCGGCCGTGTCGTAATCCACCGTCTGGTTAGCCGTAGCCATAACGCCGAGCATCATAAGTCTCTTGATGACCTCACCTGTGGTTACCTTAAGACGGGACGCAAGGTCGCTTACGATTATCTCATCGGGCAGCGTCACGCTGGTAGGTGCCTTGGTAACAGGCTGTGTGCTCTTCTTGCCCTTCATCTTGCTATTGTTTTTAGCACCGAAGCTGTTAGCGGCGCCCTGCTTTTTAACTCTCTGCATTCCGCCTCTCATATCGGATACGGAATCGGGCACGAAATTATCCAGCTTCTCATCATACTTGGAAAGGTCTACCGAGCTTCCTCTCATATCTACTACACGGGTAGCGCCTCTCTGCGCGGGAGCAGTATTGTTCTGTCCGCGTATGATCTCTGTTCTCTTAAAGGTATTCTTGGGCGCGCTCTGCTGTCTTTCGTCCTTGTCAAAGCCTCCCTGACGGTTGCCGCCCTGCTGATATCCGCCCTTTTGCTGTGTCTGTCCAAAGCCTGCCTTCTGAGGAGGTCTCTGTCCTCCCTGAGGATTCTGTCCGAAAGGACGTTCTCCTCTTTGCTGTGCTCCCTGACCCATAGGAGTCTGAGCGAAGCGGTCGTTTTTGGGCTGATAGGGTGCTTTGCCCTGCTGTCCCTGCTGATACGCTCCTCTTTGCTGTGACTGAGGCTGCGTAAAGCGTTCTGCCCTCTGACGCGGCTCCTGAGCCTTAGGTGCTTCGGGCTTAGGCTGCTCCGCCTTTACCGTTTCTGCCTTAGCGGGCTCGCTCTTAGCCGTTTCTTCCTTTACGGCTTCTTTCTTCTCTGCCTTTATCTCTTTCTTAGGAGCTTCTGCCTTAGGGGCAGCTTCGGCTTCCTTCTTTTCACTCGCAGTACTCTCGGTCTTGCTCTTGGGCGCAGCTTTTTCCTCAACGGCAGCAGGTGCGGGCTCGGTCTTGGGCTTTGTCTCCTCTGCCTTCTTCTCTGCCTTTACCTCTACTTTTACTGCCTCCGCCTTTTCTTCCTTGGGCGCTTCTGCTTTTGCTTTTGATGGAATATAGGTAATTCCGTCAAGATAGTCCTCTATCCCCTTTATCTGGTTTTCTTTGGTAAGCTTATCAAACAGAATATCAAATTCTCTGGGTTCAAGAGCCTTCTGAGCCTTATATTCGATACCCTCCTTGGTAAGTATTTCCGCCAAGTCCTTACTCTTGATATTAAGGTCCTTGGATATTTGATTTACCTTCAGCATAGCTGAAGACTGATTTGCTGCTGCCATAGTTCGTACCTTTCCCTTGCGTAGCAAAGGATTTCCTTTCCTGGATTTAGGTTGCCCTTGTGTGTCAGATATATTTCTCTACCATTCGGCACATCTGAATGTCCGTTATCGCCACTGCCGCCAGTGAGGAGGTCTTTCCCAAAGCCGACGCCAATGTAGCTCCGTCGCAATTCAAGCGAACCGTCCTGACCTTATAGTATGCGGATTTGTCTGCGATTTTTTTGTGGGTGTTCTCCGAGCTATCCGACGCTTCAAAGATAATTAAAGGGGCATCCTTTCCGCCTTTTTTCATCGCGTCGCATATCATAGGAACACCGAAAATAAGCTTTCTCGCTCTGGCGCAGAGTCCCAACGCTCCGAGGAGCCTTTGTTCCCCCGCTTTCGCGTTTTTCTCAAGCTCGCTCATATTCCTCAAGCTCGCTTTCCATTTTATCGTATATTTCCTCAGGGATACCGATTTCGAGATTGCTCTCTATACGCCTTGATTTTCTTGCCTTCTTCAGGCACTTTGCGCTATAACATATATACGCTCCGCGTCCCGATTTTTTGCCCGTAAAATCAAGAACTACCTCTCCCTCGGGAGTTCTTACTACTCTTAAAAGCTCTTTTTTCGGTTTATGTTCGTTACATCCGAGGCACTGTCGTAGAGGAATTTTCTTTTGCTTTTTATTCTGCTCCATCTGTCCCTCCGATATCTTTTTACTCAGCCTTGATATCTATCTTCATACCCGTAAGTCTTGCTGCCAGACGTACGTTCTGTCCTTCCTTACCGATAGCCAAGGAAAGCTGGTCGTTGCTTACGAGGACTCTGCAAACTCTATCCTCTATAAATTCAACGCTATTTACAGCCGCAGGCGCAAGTGCTGCCGCAACGTACTCGGCGGGGTCCTCGCTGTATCTTACGATATCTATCTTTTCTCCGCGAAGCTCCTTAACTATCTCTTGGATTCTCATACCGTGATTACCGATACAAGCTCCAACCGCATCGACGTCATCGTCTCTGGACCATACGGCTATCTTGGTTCTGGAGCCCGCCTCACGGGAAACTCCCTTGACCATAACTATTCCGTCCTGTATCTCGGGAATCTCAAGTTCGAACATTCTGCGAACCAATCCCGAATGTGATCTGGAGAGAGTAACCAGAGGACCTCTTGCCTCCTTGTTTACCTCCATTACGAATACCTTTATCTTTTCGCCAACCACAAAGGTCTCGTCGGGTATCTGCTCGGATTTAAGAAGCGTTGCGTGTCCGTTACCTGTATCAAGCAGAACGTTTCCGTTGTCGCTGAATACCTTGCTTACGGTGGCGGTGATTATCTCCTCGCGCTTGTTTTCGTAAGCCTCCTGCATAGCCTTTCGCTCGCCCTCGCGAATTCCCTGAATTATAACCGACTTAGCGGCTCCTGCGCTGAGTCTGCGAACGTTTTTGGGCTTGACCTCGGTTTCTACCATTTTTCCGAGAGTATATCTGCGGCTGATAGCCTTTGCGTCCTCAAGAGATATCTCGCACTGAGGATTGGTTACCTCCTCTACGACCTCCTTTTGGATATATACCTTTACGTCCTCTTTTACGGGATCAATGTTAACTCTTACGAGAGTATTTGCTCCGTATTCCTTCTTGCAAGCGGAGACAAGAGCCGCCTCAACCTTCTCTATCATATACTCCTTAGGTATTCCCTTTTCCTTTTCAAGAAGGTCTATTGCTACAAAAAATTCCTTGTTCATTTTCAAAGCCCATCCTTTACTGTATTTTTACTGTATTTTTAATCAATATTTTTTCAAAATTCAAAATAGGTGTTTATTTTTGCAACGGCGGATTTCTCAAATTCAAGCACATTTCCGTTACATTCTATGCGTATCTCCTCGTTTTCGCCCGATGGAAGCAACACACCTCTGAACACCTTAACTCCGTTTACGGGAGCATAAAGCTTGACCTCAACGTCCCAGCCCTCACAAGCATCTATATGGACCTGCGTTCTAAGCTCTCTTTCTATACCGGGGGAGGACACCTCGAGATAATACGCTTCCTCAATAGGGTCTGCCTCGTCAAGCAAGGGGTCGATAGCTCTGTGCAGCTGCTCGCACACGTTGATATCTATCCCATCCTCGGAGTCTATCGTTATACGAAGTATTTTTCTCGTTCCTTCTTTAACAAATTCAACGTCCCACACCCAGCAGCCAAGCTCTTCGGCTAAAGGTTCTGCCAAAGCACGGACGATCTCGGAAATGCTTTTCGAATTTTTCGCCATAGCTCCTCCACAACCAAAATTAACAATTAAGAGTGGGCTCTCTCAAGCCCACTCTCATTACTTCTCGTATTATACCACGTTTTTTAGTATTTTGCAATAGTTTTTTCATATTTTTTTAGATTTTGTTCCAAACTTTTCAAAAAACCGAAGAAAATATATAAATAATGTAAAAAGAAGAAAAATCTGTTTACAAAACTTATACTTTATGCTATAATATTATAATAGGGTAATTATGTTTGTTGACTCTTATATAGATAAGCCGAAAGAAAATGCCCTCGGCTAAACTTACGAAAGGACGGATCTTCTAAAATATGCAGAATAAAAGATTCGATTGGCTGACCCGCCTTGAGGAGATACCCTCAAGGATATATATGATACTCGCTATATTTATGCTCGCCGCACACACTGCCCTGTGCGCCTTCGCGGGCTTTGACCCTATGATATGCGGCATAGTTATGATAGTGCTTTACGGCGTTATCTCTATGGTGATATATCTTTTTGTACACAAGCGTCTGAAGCTTTTCAGACTTGAATCAAACGCATCTGAGGAGCAAACACAGAGCGTTATATACACCTTCAGGCATCAACTGAAGCTTCCCTACGCCGTAGTCAATGAGCAAGGACGGATAATTACCGCCAACTCGGCTTTTTCAAATGCGGTAGGTATTATAGAATCGCTCTTCAATCTTGACATAAATTCTCTTTGCTCTATAAACCTTTCCGAGCTTATAAGTATCAACCATGAAAAAATGTCCTTCAACGAGGAAAACGACAGCGAATACTACGAGGATATTCCCCTTAAGGATGTAAAAAAGGCGGAAATAGCAGAGATAAAGGGCAGAAAATTCCGTATGGAATCCTACCCCCTTTCCTCAAAGGGCAAGACCTACTATATGATAGTATTTCACGATATCACCGAGCTTTGTCAATTGGCTAAGCTTCATTACGACAAGCACACCGCTATCGGATATATAGTTATAGACAATCTTGAGGAAATAGCGCAGTACGTTAAGATAAGCTATCAGGACGAAACACGAAAGATAGGAAAGCTTCTGGGAGACTGGGCAACCAATATGGGCGGAGTCATTCGTGAGTATGAAAACAATAAGTTTTTAATACTCTTTACTCAGGAAATGCTTCACGAATGTGTTCGAAACAAATTCGCAATCCTTGGCGAGGTCCACAAAATAGAGATAGGCGACGCGCATATTCCCCTCACGGTTTCTATGGGTATCGCTACCACGGGAGAGACTCTTGAGGAGCGTGAGCACGACGCCATGGTATCTCTTGATATGGCGCTTCAGCGCGGCGGTGACCAGGTGGTACTTAAAAATCAGACGGGAATATTCTATTTTGGAGCAAAGACAAAAACTCTTCAGAAGCGAACCCGCGGTCACGGAAAGATAATCTACGCTAAGCTCGCGGCTCTCATAGAAAATTCCTCCAACGTGCTCATCATGGGACACAGAACTCCCGATTTTGACTCTATCGGTGCTTGCATTGGCATGACCGTGCTCATTCGCAATATGTTTGAGGATATTGACGTAAAAATAGTTGTGGATACTCAATCTGAAAACTTCCTTGCCAGCACCTCGCGTCTTTGCGCGCTGGCAGAATACAAGAACACCTTCATTGACGGCGTCAGTGCCCTTGATTACAACAATTCTGACACACTTCTTATAATAGTAGACGCAAACAATCTTGCTATCGTTGAAGCTCCCGAATTGGCTAAGAATACCTTTAAGAAGGTCATTATTGACCATCATATAAAGAAAGAGGAATTTCTTGAAGAGCCCGAGCTGGCATATATCGACCCCTCGGCATCCTCTGCCTGCGAGCTCATAGCCGAAATGCTGGAGGAGACCCTGCCCGCAGATATAAGCTTCAAGGAAGAAGCCAATATTATGCTGTCGGGAATTATGCTGGACACCAAAAACTTTACAAGAACCGTAGGTATGCGTACCTTCGCGGCGGCGCTCTATCTTAAAAACTCGGGCGCTGACCCCGAATATGCCCGTACCTTCTTCGAGGAGGCGTTTGAGGATTACCTCTCTGCCGCTCAGTTTGGAAGCAACGCCAAGATATACCGCGACAGAATAGCCATAGCCAGTGCCACAGACCCCGGAAGCTCCAACAGCAGAGTGCTGGCGGCAAAGGCATCTGACAAGCTTCTCGCCATAAGGCACGTGAACGCCGCATTTGCCCTCATACTTGTGGGCGATGACGTCCATATTTCGGCACGCTCCGATGGAAGCCTTAACGTTCAGCTCATTGCCGAGCGCTTGGGCGGAGGAGGTCACTTCGATATGGCAGGTGCCGCTATAAAGAGCAGCACTCTTGAAGAAGCAGAAGCGCTTCTTACGGCTGCCATCGACGACTATCTTGACAATCTGAACACAGACGAAAAAGAAATTAACGAATAAAACACAAAGGAGATATAAAATGAGAGTTATTTTATGCGCAGACGTTAAAGGTCAAGGAAAAAAGGACCAGATAGTTGAAGTATCCGACGGATACGCAAGAAATTTTCTTTTCCCCAAGAAGCTTGCCATACCCGCCGATAACAAGGCTATAAACGAGATAAAAAATAAGGAAGCATCCAAGCAACACAAAATAGACGTAGAAAGAGCCGAGGCTAAGGAAATAGCTAAAAAGCTTGAAACTATCGTCGTAGTGTTTGAATATGCCGCAGGACCCGACAAAAAGCTTTACGGCTCGGTCACCGCGAAGGATATCTCCGAGGAGCTCCAGAAAAAGCACGGCATAGCTATCGACAAAAGAAAGATCACCCTCGCCGAGCCCATCAAATCCTTTGGAACCTTCAAGGCAGATGCCAAGCTGTTCAATGACGTTTCGGGCAAGATAACCGTTGAGGTAACCTCAAAAAAGCAGTAAATCACACTCAGAAAGGTAAGGTTTTTATAAAATGGATGAGCTTGTAAGAAAGCTTCCCTTTTCACTT
>CAJGCD010000053.1 GCA_904501715.1 uncultured Clostridia bacterium | reverse complement strand
CGGTGATATGATGAATGCCTACGGATTGCCGAACAACTTGGAATTAAAGCAATTTTCCGAGGAGGAAAACTATTATCTTCTCAATGACGACGGTGGAGTATGGACAGTGCTTGGCAACTGTCGTGAGGCAGCGGCAGTCACGGAAGAATGGAATTTGTCCAAGAGAGCGCATATAAGCTTTACGGTAACCTCTGAGGCTCTCGGCACGTATAAAACCGTTATGTATATAACCGAGGACGGATATCTGTGGACCAACGCCTTTGATTACGGGTACGTTTTCAATATAGGCGAGAACGCGGCTGAGGAAATAATAAGCTACTCAAGGGCAAATTCCAAGCCCACCGAGGCTGAGCCGTATGAATATACCGTGATTGGCAGAATAAGCAGCGTAGAGGATGGGTATTTTATCCTTGACGACACAGAGCTTTGCAACGACCCCAAGGACGGAAAAACGTATAAAATAATGACCGAGGATATAAGGATAAAACGCTGTATCGAATTTGAGAAGATAGGCGTTGGTGATATCGTTGCGGTAAAATATGACGGAACCATAGAGGAAGGCGGCGTTATCACAAGTGCCTATGATATGGACGAGGGAAAGCTCGTGAGCGGCGATTTGCTCATTCCCGGATAAAACAAAAAACGAATGGCTCTGCCATTCGTTTTTTTAATCTTCCTTGCTGTTTCTTCTTTTTTCAAGATATGCGTTTAATTTGAACGCCGCAAAAAATACAGCGCATATAAACACCGCGCAGAGGGCGATAAAGCCTATCCAATGCCAAGGAGTGGTAAATTTATCGTAGGGAATAGTACCAAGTCCAAAAACTATGGTTGCTATACCTATGCCCCTGCCTACTACAATGGATGGAATAAACCACGCCAAGGACATTTTAAGGGTTCCCGCTATCATAACAAGAGCATCGTCGGGAAACATAGGGAAAAGCATCATAAGGGGAAAGAATACGGCTCCCTTGTTGTTGAGCAGCTCAGATGCCTTTTGGCAGTCCTTCTCGCCAAGCACCCTTTGGCAAAGCTTGTAGCCGCCAAATCTACCCGTAAGATACATAAACAGACTGGTAAGCATAACTCCTATAAAGGAAATTATAAATGCCTGCCACATATTGTCAAACAGAGCCTGTATAAGCAGGATAAAAGCCATAGAGAATGCGGGTACAAAGCAGAGAAGAGTAGTAAACACAACCTGAATGAGAATGATCGCAACCCACCCATACCAAGAATTTTTAAAAGCATTAAACAGCTCCACGTTAAGCTTTATGCCGTCCTCTATGTAGATGATGTTAAATGCCCAAAGCACCAGCATAGATGCCAGCGACACTACAAAAAGCGTAAGTAAAAGCAACACTGTTCTGAAAATCGTCTTTTTGTTTCTTACGAAAAAATCCTTCAAAACATTCACCTCTGAAAGTAAAATCCGAATAAAAGTATTATAATATAAAACAAAAAAATTTGCAATAGCTTTAATGAAAATAAAGAAGAAATAAATTAAATGCAATTATGTTGACAATTGGATGAATGTTGAGTATAATTGTAGCGAATAAAGCCGAAGGAGAATATTATGTCGACAGATATATATCAAAGCCCCGAATATAAGCGCTCGCGAAAAGCATATTGCATTGAATGCGCTTTTGAATATTTTGTAGTTCTTTTGGTCACAGATGCCTTTTTGGCAAAGCTTTTGTCCTCCATAGGGGTCAGCGATTCCGTAACGGGAATAATATCCTCGTTCGTGTCATTGGCGTTTTTGTTTCAACTGCTCTCCATATTTGTTATACAGCGTGTAAGAAATACCAAGCGGTTTATTATGGTGTTCCATATGCTTGGCAGATTTTTCTTCATGTCGCTTTACATAGTTCCGTTTTTGCCCTTTGCCAAGGAATTCAAGCAGGTGGCTGTGATAATATGTATTCTTGTAGCATATTTCGGTAACTATTTCGTTACTTCAATGCTCTATAAGTGGGGAAACTCCTTTGTAGACCCACACAAGAGAGCCTCCTACTCGGCAGGCAAGGAGATGATATCTCTCGTGTCGGGAATGGTGGTCACACTTGTAGTTGGCTACGTAATGGACTATTTTGAGGCTATGGATAATATGGATGGCGGATTTGTCTTTGCCGCTATATCCATATTTATATTCGCCGCCTGCGATTTTATATGCATGCTTCTCGTAAAGAATGATATGAAACCCAAAGAGCAGAGAAAAATAGTTCCTATGAAAGAGGTGCTCAGAAACACTCTTGGAAACAGAAATTTTGTCAGTGTAATAATTCTTACAGTGCTTTGGGATGTGGCAAGATATACTACCATAGGATTTCTCGGTACGTACAGAATAAAAGAGCTTATGTATACGGTGGGAGCTGTACAGCTCATAAATATAGTCGGAAGCATGGGGCGCTTTGCGCTCTCAAAGCCCTTTGGAGCTTACTCAGACAAGCATACCTATGCCAAGGGAATAGAATTAGGACTTACAGTGGCGGCGGCGGGCTTTGCAATAAATATATTTACCGCCCCAGAAACCAGATTCCTGATAATTGGATATACTCTCCTTTACAACGTAAGTATGGCGGGAATAAATCAAAATCTTTTCAACGTTACGTATAGCTACGTTGACAGCGAATATTTCGTTCAGGCGTCCGCCATAAAGAATAGCATAGGCGGTCTTTGCGGCTTTGGCGCATCGCTTCTTGCAGGCAGATTGCTCGAATACGTGCAGAGTAACGGCAATATGATTTTTGGAATACATATATACGGACAACAGCTTCTGTCGCTCATATCCTTTGTTCTCATAATATTTGCGGTTTTGTTTACGCACTTCGTTATAGAAAAGCAAAAGGTAATGCTGCAGTAATTTCGAAAATATGAAGAATATATCATCTACCATAGGGACCGACATCCTCGACGCCCCAAAAGCCACCGAACCGCGATGGGAACATTCACGCCTGCTCAAAGCAGGCGTTTTTTATATCAAGAGCAGAATCATAATGTCAAAATGCCCAAAATATGAAAAAGTAATTCGTTTAAAATGCTAATCTTTGTTTAAAATGTTTAAAAACCGAGAGAAAACCTTGACAAAAAGGGTATTTGATATAAAATTACGGTGTAGAGATGTATTCGTTCGCGCTCCCCCTAGGGGAGCAAAAGGAGCCTTCGCCATTCGGCGAAGGCTATAATGAATACTGTCAACTAACGTCTTTATTAAAAAACATATAAAGGAGAGAATTATGAAAAAGACAATTTCGATTTTGTTGATCGTTACCATGCTTTTGTCTATGGTCCTTACGGCTATTCCCGTAGGCGCTACCACAGGCACAGGCTCTGGAGCAAGCGCCCAGAGCACAAACGTAACGATCCCAACCGTACCCACAGAGGTAAATGCTTTGCCCGTGCAGAATTGGGCAAGACCGTGGGCAACAGGAACTGATGCTGAAAAAGCAGAATGGACTGCTCTTTCCTCGGTGTCAGATTTGACCAAGGTTAAGAACGGTGGAAAGTTCTACCTCACTGCGGACATTGAAATGAATGTAGCCTTCGGTCAAGGTAATGGCTTCGATGGCACACCTGAGGGAACTATCCTTGACGGTGACGGTCACAAGTTCATATATAGCTCAGGAGACTACACCGCGTTTAGCTGGGCTTCCAATATGGAGATAAGAAACCTTATCCTTACAGGCACTTTGGATGTGGGTGCAAAGGTTGGTCTTGCCCCTATTGGCGGACATAACAGCGGCGGTCCCAACGGAAAGTTGATATTTAATAACGTATGGTCTGATGTAGATATTACGGTTAACAACGGCGGCGGAATAGCTATCGGCGGTGTTACGATGAACGCTACTGACGGTTCTTCCTTTACCGACGTTATATTTACCGGTTCTATCAAGAGAACTGACGGATCTGATGTTCAGTCTGTCGGCGGTATAGTTGCTCAGACAACGGGTTCGGTATCATTTACAAGATGCTATGTTACGACTGCTAGTGATAGGGTTGTGCCTTCAATATCGGTGACGGGTAACGTAAACAACGTAGGTGGTCTTGCAGGTATAATTAATACTGGTACATCTTTTCAAGACTGCGATGTTAACGCAAACATAAGCGTGAGTGGAGCTGCAATACCTGCGTCGTATAGCGGATGGTTCAGTATAGGCGGTTTTGTAGGTAGAACGGGTGAGGCAACATTTACTAATTGTACTACACGCGGTACGCTCAGCTATACGGGTAATACGCTACATCTTTTCGTTGCAGCCTTCACCGGAATTGTAAACGGTAAGCAGACGTATACAAACTGCCAAAGCCTTAACGACGTTACCGTCAGTGGCAATGTAACGGGCACATATTGCGGTATCGGCGGCTTTACGGGCTGGTCGAACGGAGCTTTGACCTTTACTGATTGTACAAGAGGCGGAACTCTTAACGTTACAATGGATGGTTGGAAGGCAACTAACAGCCACGGTGTCGGTGGCTTTAGCGGTTACGTTTCCAATACTACGATATTTGATAACTGTAAGACCGTTGTTAACAAGACGGGTGACGGAGTTAAATTTAACTCTAAGAAAGCGAGTGATTGCACTCTGCCTGTGGGTGTTGGTGGCTTTGTAGGTACTGTTGACGGCAGCACGACTATCAAGAATAATAGCACGAACAACGCTCCTGTTACAGCACAGAATTACGTCGACGGTATAGGTGGATTTGTGGGTTACACAAAGGTGTCAACAACATTCACCTCGGCTGTGAACAACGCAAATCTTTCTATTGATGCAGACGCAGAAGGCGTAGGCGGATTTATCGGTCTTAACGGCAGTAGCGCAACCTTTACTTCCTCTACTAACAACGGAGATATTTCAGTAACTGGTGCTAAAAACATTGACGTCGCGGCAGGCGGATTTATAGGAAAGGCACAGGGCTCAAGTACAACACCTACCCAGGATAAACCCAATCCTGTGTTGAATTCTTACGGTTCTTTGAATGTTAGTGCCAACGGTGACGCTACCTTCACGGGCTGTAAAAACGACTCTATCGTAAGCGTTAATATTACCACCAATAAGGCTGTTATGGCAGGCGGATTTGTCGGCGAGAACGACGGTAGGACCTTGAAGTTCAACGGATGCTCTACCGCAAAGAACGAGGGAAGCAAGGTAACGGCACAGAACGGCAAGGCTGTATATATCGCAGGCTTCTGTCCTTATTCTTGGGGAACCGTTAAGTATAACGAAACAGGCAGCGTAGCCTGTGTGAACGGTGCTACCATTGAGTCCACCGTGGCGGCAGAAAGAGTAGGCGGATTTGCCGGCTGGCAGGCAGGCGGCGGAAGCCTCAGCTTCAACAACGTAAGAAACGAAGGCAGCATAATCGCAAAGGGAAAGGTCAACCACGTAGGCGGTCTTGTTGCTCATATAAATAGGCCGATTACCGTAGTCAATTCCTCTAACGCGGGAAGCATCACGGTTGAGGCTTCCAATAACGGTACTTGGATTTGTATCGGTGGTCTGATAGGCTATTCTCAGACAGATGCTATTGATTTTGTAAACTGCCAGAACTCGGGTGACGTTAGCTTCGACAAGGCTGACGCGGCTATACACGAAGCCTTCGGTATCGGAGGTATGGTCGGTCTCAGTAACCAGGATCTGACCTTTACAGGATGCGTTAATACAGGTGACGTGAGCGCGCTGATGGACACCGTGACGTTGTCAGGTGTATCCGGATACGTAGGCTGGACCAATGCTGTTACCGAAATTTATTCTTCTATTAACGACGCAAGCATCTACCACAAGGGTAGAGCGAGATACGTCGGTGGATTTGTAGGCTATACCGATGATATGGTTGTAGTTTCTCAGGCTGTCAACCTTGACACAAAGAACGGCAAGGGTATTGTAGCTGAGAGTATTGACGGTACCGAGATTAATGCGGGTGGTATTCTTGGATATTGTGCCGAGGCCACTGTTTTAAGAGAGCTTACCAACGTAGCAAACGCGGCTCCCATTACCGCTACGGGCTCAGGTGTTGCGAGAGCGGGCGGTATAGTAGGTATTGGACGCTCTGTGGTTGAAAACGCTGTAAACGTAGGTAAAATGAGCGGTAAAAAGGCAGCGGGTATCATCGCTGAAATATACGGTAATTGTGAGATATACAATGCCATAGACCTTCTTGCTCAGCCCATAGCTAACGGAAGCTTTACCACTGACCCTGAAAAGATCAATATTTCCACACCTTACGCAAGCTTAGCCGAGGGATCTCTCACCAAGGAGTGAATCGACGAAATAATAAGCGATATGGAGATATTTGCCGTACACGGCTATGAGCGTATCGCAACCGAGCTTGAGTTCTGCAAGACCAAGCTTGACAAGGAATCCACCTACGTTGAGTCTACGTGGAACAGATTTACAAAGGCTATCGAGGAAGCAGAGAAGTACGTTGCTATGAACAAGGGCGACCTTATCCTCTCTGTGGACGTAGATGAGCTTGACAATATTACTGTAAATATCGTTTCTCAGGCTGACGTAAACGAGGTCTACTACGAGCTCGTAGCTGCAAGAGAGGGACTTATGAACAAGAGTCAGATGCCCTCTTACCTCCAGAAGGCTGTTCTTGATGCTGAAAAGTTTATCGACAGCAACACTGCTCTGTACTTTGATGAGTACTGGAACGCGTTTATGGGTGCTTATATAAACGCAAAGAATCTTCTTGATGACCCCGACCTCTTTGACAAGGAATCCGATTACATAAACGGATATATCTTAGCACTCAACAATGCTTTGACTGCTCTTAAGGAAGACCACGATACGAGAGGCGGATACATCTACACCGCAAGTGATTTTGCAAAGCTTGACGGACAGAAGGGAACCTTCTTCCTCATGGCTGACATTACCGTAAGCGCTCCTCTTGAGAGCTTCCACGGTATTCTCGCAGGTAACGGTCACACAATTACTCTTGACGGATGCGCCCTCTTCAATAATCTTAAGGGCGAAACCGAGGTGGACAGTGAGGAAGAGCCCATAGCTTACATCGTTCAACTCAACATAGTAGGCGACGCAGGCGGCGCTAAGTCCATATTCGGAAAGGCAGACGGCAGAATGGAGTTGGCATATCTCAATATTGAGGTATCCTCCGTCAGTGATGCGGCTATCTTTGATAGCGCAGAGACAGACTCCGCTATAAGAGTCCGCAACGTAATAACAAAGACCGACGCTAAGTACGCTATATTCGGTGACATTAACTGTGATGCTGAAATAGTAAACTGTCTGGCAATGTGCAAGGCTGAGGCTCTCTTTGGTAAGTTGAACAGATTTATGGTAAGAAACGCTTACCTTGACGGCGTTGAGTATTATACTGACAGCGCAAGCCCTGTAAGAAAGATCGATGCTGAGACCTTTGCTTCGGGTGAGGTTGCGTACAACGTAAACAATGGCTTTGGCAAGATACTGCTCGTTCAGAATCTTGGCGCAGATGCGCTTCCTAAGCTTGGTAAGGTGCTTGTAGACGAGTCCAATCTGGTTGTTTTCGTGGACGGCGAATACGTTAACAAGGGCGTTAAGGTAGACCTTGGCGATATTCCTTCCTACGTTCCCGTAGCTCCCACGGCTCCCAACTATGCGGATATCAACGCTGCTATCGCAAGAGCTGAGGCTCTCGCAGAGGAGCTCTACACCGCAGAGTCATGGGCAGCTCTTAAGACTGCTGTTGAAAATGCTAAGGCTGCTCTCTCCGCAACCTCTCAGGACGTTATAGACCAGGCGTTTAACGCACTTACCATGGCTACCGTAAGTCTTGATAAGAAGGTTGCTGAGATCCCCGCAGTTGAGGTTGACTATGCGGCTCTTAACGAGCTTATCACGGCTGTAAAGGCTCTTAAGGAGGCTGACTACACCGAGGCAACCTGGGCTACTCTCAAGAATATGCTTGCAATGGCTGAGGCTGCGCTGACCGCTAAGGATCAGGCAACTGTAAACTCTGCTAAGTCTGCTCTTGCATTGGCTCAGATAAACCTTGAAAAGGTTGCCGCTAAGGAAGAACCCAAGGACGACAAGCCCGCGGCTACCGAGCCCGCAGGCGAGGAAGAGGGATGCGGAAGCGTTATAGGTGGCGCAGCAGTAGTTCTTACAGCTGTACTTGCTCTTGGCGCAGGTGTTTCCTTCAAGAAAAAAGAGGACTGATATAGTCTAACAAAACAAAACGATCAAGCCGCTCCCCTCGGGGAGCGGCTTTTTTTGTAAAGCTCTTGAAAATCCTGTTGTACCGTGGTATAATAAACATAATGAATTTTTTAGGAGATTTTATATGTTTAACGTTCAAAAGGTAAAAGACGCCTGTGTAGAATGGATTAGAGATTTTTTTGAGAAAAACGGCAATGGATGTAATGCCATAGTGGGAATATCTGGAGGAAAGGACAGCTCGGTGGTTGCCGCACTTTGCGTTGAGGCGCTCGGTAAAGACAGAGTTATAGGCGTTCTTATGCCTTGCGGAGTACAGCACGATATTGACTGTGCTTACGCACTCGTTAACCACCTTGGAATAAAGCATTACGTTGTAAACGTCAAGGACGCTATCGAGGGGCTCAAGACAAATCTTCCCAAGGAGCTGGAGCTGACGGCTCAAAGTACGAGTAATATCCCTCCCAGAGTCAGAATGACCACGCTTTACGCTATATCTCAAAGCTGCAATGGACGTGTGGCGAACACCTGCAATCTCTCGGAGGATTGGGTGGGATATTCCACCAGATACGGTGACTCAGTGGGTGATTTCAGCCCTCTTTCAAGGCTTACCGTAGCAGAGGTCAAGCAGATAGGACATCTTTTGGGACTCCCTACGGAACTGGTGGAAAAGACCCCCATAGACGGACTTTGCGGCAAGACCGACGAGGATAATCTTGGCTTTACCTACGCAGAGCTTGACAGATATATCCGTACGGGTGAGATAGAGGACCTGGAAAAGAAGAAGCTCATAGACACGAAGCATAAAAACAATCTTTTCAAGCTTGAGCTTATGCCTTGCTTCGAGCCCGAATTTTAAAATTTTGCTATTGACATTTTGTTGTGTCTGTGATATAATTCTTTTGTTATAGCTTTAAAGACTGTGACGGGGAGTAGTAAAAAGCAAGACTTGCGCAGAGAGCGGACGGTTGGTGTGAGTCCGTGAAGGATAGCTTTTGAAGTCGCCTCTGAGTCGCGCGGGTGAACAGAGTAGCCTGCGACGTGCCCCGCGTTAGTGGATAAGAGATGATGTTTTGCGTTGCAAAACGTCGAATTCAGGTGGTACCGCGTACTCACGCCCTGATACGGCGTGAGTACTTTTTTGTTTAGTTTAATTTTTGGAGGTAAATAGATATGAATTCTTACAATGAATTGCCAAAGGTATATTCTCCTTCTGAGTTTGAGGACAGAATATATCAAAATTGGTGCGAAAAGGGATATTTTACTCCCGACGTTAACGACCCCGCACCGTCCTTCTCGGTGGTGATACCCCCTCCCAACGTAACGGGACAGCTCCATATGGGACATGCCCTTGACGAGACTCTGCAGGATATACTTGTCAGATATAAGAGAATGCAGGGCTTCAACACTCTTTGGGTACCGGGCACCGACCACGCGGGAATTGCGACTCAGATAAAGGTAGAGGAACAGCTCAGAGTAAACGAGGGGCTTACAAGATATGACCTCGGAAGAGAAAAGTTTCTTGAAAAGGTTTGGGATTGGAAGCATCAGTACGGAAGCAGAATAATAAGCCAGCTCAAGAAGCTTGGCGCGTCCTGTGACTGGACCAGAGAGCGCTTTACTATGGACGAGGGATGCTCCAGAGCGGTCCGCGAGGTGTTTGTAAATCTCTATGATAAGGGACTTATTTACAGAGGTCACAGAATAATCAACTGGTGTCCTCATTGCTTGACGGCGCTTTCGGATGCCGAGGTAGAGTACAAGGACCAGCCCGGTAGCTTCTGGCACATCAAGTACCCCATAAAGGGAGAGGATGGCTACGTTGAGGTTGCTACCACCCGTCCCGAGACTATGTTCGGTGATACCGCTGTGGCTGTAAACCCCGATGACGAGAATACCAAGCATCTTATCGGCAAGACGCTTATACTTCCCATAGTTGGCAGAGAGATCCCCGTAGTAGCCGATGATTACGTAGAGATAGGCTTCGGTACAGGAT
>CAJGCD010000052.1 GCA_904501715.1 uncultured Clostridia bacterium | reverse complement strand
CTGCCGATGTCTGCCCTTTTCCATAGACGTGGAAAGCCTGAGCGTGCGCAGGTGCTCGGGTGAGGGCGCTGCTTTGTCGGTCTGTGAGAAGAGCAGACTTGCCGTAAGCTGTGTCTCGCGCCAGACCAGAGCCCGTGGTGAAACGAGATTTTGCGGTGACAGTCTGACTACCTTTGAAAACAAAGACAGCCGATTCTTTTCCCTTATCAGCGACGGTATGGGCTCAGGAAGAGAAGCGGCTGCGGTATCAGAAATATGCGCTCGGTTTATGGAATGTATGCTGACGGCAGGCGGTATGAACAAGGAGCTGCTGTCAATGCTCGGAGGCTTTCTGTCGGGAAGATGTGAGGGAAGCCTTTGCGAATGCTCCGCAACAGTTGACCTTATGGAGCTTGACCTTATATCGGGAAAGACCGCATTCTATAAAAGCGGCGCGGCGCCCACCTATATTTACAGAAACGGAAATCTCTTTAAGCTTCGCTCACGCACTATGCCCATAGGTATTCTGAGGGACGTGGAAACCAAAAAGCTTGATTTTACCCTATCCCGCGGTGACGTAGTAGTAATGGTAAGCGACGGCGTAACGGGCGGTGACGAGGAATGTCCTTGGCTCTTCGACCTGCTAAGGCAGAATATTGAAGGCTCGGGAGCGGAAAGAACAGCCGAGCTTGTAGTTAAATACGCCATAGGACACGGCTCTGAGGATGACATTTCTGTCACCGTCATAAGACTTAAAGCCGCTCCGCAATAAAAAAAGGGGTAGCAAAGAAAAAATATTGGCCCACCCGAAAAAAACAGGAGGCAATTGCCTCCTGTTTTCTCTGTAAAATCATGGCTTTTAAAGCTATATTTCATACTTCAAGACCTTTTTTCCTCTTTTTATTGACAAACGAAAAACTGAATGATATAATAGCATTGTCACACAACCGAATATTTTACACGCAGGTGGAAACTATACCTTGGTAAAAGGTGTTTCCTTTTTTCCTCGTTTCCGTTTGCGGTAAATAAGGTTGTGTGACAACAATAAAGGAACGCTTTTTCGGTGCGTTCCTTTTGGAGCGCACTTTTTTATTTTAAGGAGGAAAAAATGAAAACAATTTTATTCGAAAGAGATTATTCAATCAAGCCCAAGGACGTGGACGATTTCTTCGGCTTCAGGCGCATCACCGAGCAATTCCCCGCTTTTTCGTCGTGGGATGAGGACAAAAGAGCTCTGTTTGTCCGCTCTGCCGTAAAATGCACCCTTATCTGTGAGGAGGTAAAGGGAACGCTCCTTATCGAAGCAGACGGGGAGGAAATATTCATATCTATCCGTATGAAATGATTATTTTCCGTTGATTTTTGTAGGGATCGGCGTCCTCGACGGTCCAGAATAAATAAAAAAATAAATATCATAATTAACGGTGAAGAAAAATCAAATACCTATTAAAAAACCGAGAATTTATAGATAATGGACCGTCGGGGACGCCGGTCCCTCCAGGTGCGATTTAGGGTCGTAGTCGCTTGCGACATGACGTCGCCCCCTACTATTAACCCCCTCCACAAGAAGTTCTTTGTGCTACTTTCTTTCAAGAAAGTAGCGAAAACAAATGAGCAAGGCAGGAAAAATTCCTTTCTTGCTCTTTTACTTATCCTTTTTAAAGCTCCCCGAAAAGCTTCAGGGCTTCCTTTGCCGCATTCTGCTCGGCCTCGCGCTTGGAGCGTCCCTTGCCCCGTCCGATAATATTTGAGTTGAGCTTCGCCACAACCTCAAATTCCTTTTGATGGTCGGGTCCGCTCTCGCCTATGACCGCGTATTCAAGGAAATCTCCCTCAGCCTGCTGTATAAGCTGCTGAAGCTCGGTCTTTGCGTCAAGATGGCGAAGCACCACCTCTCCCTCAAGCTGCTTTTTGATTATGGGCAGAACAAACTCCTCTGCCCTCGCAAAGCCCTCGGCTCCCGCGTCAATGTATATCGCCGCCACCAACGCCTCAAAGGCGTTCTCCAGAGTTGACTGACGCTCGCGACCCCTGTTCTTCTCCTCACCGTTGCCCAGCAAAAGATAACTGCCAAGGTCAACCGCTCTGGCATAGGAAGCCAACGCCCCCGATTGCACCAGAGCCGCTCTTATGCGCGTAAGCTCGCCCTCGGGTAAGCCCTTGTAATGCTTGAAAAGGTACTCGCTGACCACCACAGACAGCACCGAGTCGCCCAAAAACTCAAGTCTTTCGTTGCACACGGCGCTCTGCTTTCTGGCTCTCAGCTCGTTAGCATAGGAGGAATGCGTCAGCGCCTCCATTAAAATATCCTTATCCTTGAAAGAATATCCTATTTTCTCTTCAAGTAACCGAAAATCCATGACGGGTTCTCACCTCTTTCTTATTCCTTGCTATCCTCTGCCTTGCTCTTGGCAACAGATGCGGCTATCTCGTCGTTTATAGCGGTATCCGCAAACGTCACCGCCTGCCTTATAGCGTTCTTGAACGCCTTGGCATCGGAGGAGCCGTGAGCCTTTATGACAGGCTTTGACACACCGAGTATAGGCGCGCCGCCAAGCTCACTCGAATCAAAATTTTTCTTAAGTCCGCTAAGGTCCTTCTTGACCATAAGAGCGGCTATTTTTGTTTTAAGGTTCTTGTAAAGGGTGGTTTTGAGTGTCTTAAGAAGCATCTTTCCGAAGCCCTCAAGGGTCTTAAGAAAGATATTTCCCGTAAAGCCGTCGGTGACCAGCACGTCGCAGGCGTTATTCACCGCCGTATTTCCCTCTACGTTGCCCACAAAATTTACGTCGGCGTTAGCCTTAAGACGCTGATATGCTTCTGTCTGGAGCTCTGTTCCCTTGTGCTCCTCAGCACCGTTATTCAGAAGTCCTACACGGGGATTTTCAACACCCATAACGTTCTTCATATAGGCGCTGCCCATAAGAGCAAACTGCTCCAGATATTCGGGTGTTGCAACCACGTTAGCGCCCGAATCAAGCAGCAGCACAGGGGGCTGAAGAGGAAGCAGCGCCGCTATGGCGGGACGCTTTACTCCCTTTATTTTTCTTACTATGAGAGTGGCACCCGTAAAGAGCGCCCCCGTGTTTCCCGTGCTGACAAAGGCATCGCCCCTGCCCTCCTTGAGCAGGCGGAGACCTACTGCCATAGAGCTCTCGGTCTTATCTCCGCGCACCACCGATATGGGGTCGTCCTCCATAGTCACGGCAACGTCGGTATGTACTATCTCAAAGCCGTCAAGAGAAAAGCCGTTCTCCTTGGCGACCGCCTCCATTTGCGCCTTGTCGCCCACGAGGATATAGTTTATCTCGCTACCAAGCTCCTCCTTGGCAAGCACCGCTCCCTTAAGAGTTTCGGCGGGAGCCTTGTCGCCGCCCATTATATCAACTATTACGGTCTTCATCAAGCTTCTCCTTTATTTCCTTTACCGTATCAAGCGCCCGCTCGGCAAGTGCCTGATTTTTCGCCGTTTTTCCTCCCTTTACACGGTGAGGAAGCGGCTCTATTATACCAAAATTAGCGTTCATAGGCACAAATGCGCCCGTGCCGCCCTCGGCTACGTAGCCCGACATCGCGCCTATCATAGTGCATCTGGGGAATACCACCTCGTCAAGTCCAAGCGCACGTCTTGCCGCAGAAAGTCCCGCTACAAGACCCGAGCCCGCCGACTCTATATAGCCCTCAACTCCCGTCATCTGCCCCGCAAAGTATACATCTCTGCCGCGAAGACGGTAGGTAGCGTCAAGGTGTCCGGGTGAATCCAGATAAGTATTTCTGTGCATTATGCCGTAGCGCAAAAACTCGGCATTTTCAAGTCCCGGTATCATTCTGAACACACGCCTCTGCTCGGGGAAGGTGAGATGAGTCTGGAAGCCTACCAGATTATACATAGTTCCCTCTTTGTTCTCCTTGCGCAGCTGAACTACGGCGTGGGATGCTTTTCCCGTGCGCTTATCAATAAGCCCCACGGGCTTGAGAGGTCCGAAAAGCAGAGTATCTCTGCCGCGCTTCGCCATTACCTCCACAGGCATACAGCCCTCAAATACCTTGAGGTTCTTTTTCTGCTCTTCCCTGTCGAATTCCTTAAGCTCTGCCTCCTCGGCGCTGACAAGCGCTTGCCAGAACGCCTCGTACTGCTCCTCGTTCATGGGGCAGTTGATATAGTCGGCGTCGCCCTTGTCGTATCTTGAAGCGAAAAAGGCGATTTCGGTGTTTATGCTGTCGGCGTCAACGATAGGCGCGGCGGCATCAAAGAAGTGCAGTGAGCCGAAGCCCAGCTCCTCCTCGATATACCGTGCCATTTTATCCGAGCTGAGAGGTCCTGTGGCTATGACGGTAGTCACACCCTCCTCCACACTGTCAGCCTCGGCGTTGATGACCTCTATGTTGGGATGATTTTTTATTTTTTCGGTTATATAAGCCGAGAATTTTTCTCTGTCAACCGCCAGAGCCGAGCCTGCGGGTACGCGGGTAGCGTCGGCAGCCTCCATTATAAGAGAGCCAAGAGTACGCATCTCCTCCTTGAGAAGCCCCACAGCGTTGGAAATAACGTCCGAGCGCAGTGAGTTTGAGCATACCAGCTCCGCAAAATTCTGTGAATGATGAGCGGGAGTATACTTATGGGGCTTCATTTCAAAAAGACGCACCTTAACGCCAAGCTCTGCCGCCTGCCACGCCGCCTCACAGCCCGCAAGCCCCGCTCCGTATATGTTGATTGTTTTCATAAGAGTCCTTGATAACGAATTTTTCGTACTTTTTCTTTCGAGAAAAGTACCAAAAGAACTTGAAAAGGGGGGAGATTAAAAGGGTCTGAGCGCTGACGGGCGTGTGTTGCCGAGCTTGTGCGCTGTTCGCAATGTTCGCACAGCACCCAATTTTTAAAGTTCTTGCGAAGCTTTTTCCAAAAAGCGACCGCGTCCCGCCCGTCGCAACGGGCGAAACTCTCCTTCGGTGTTTCTTTTTTGTTTCTTTTTTCTTTGCACCTTTAGCGTCAAAGAAAAAAGATAAAGACGCGAAGCGGCTTCTTTGTAGAGACAGAAGTATCAATGTCATAAATGACAGATTGTCCGTTTTTAAGTTATTTTTTCTAATTAGGGAACCCCCCGACGAGGGTTTCCCGCCCTCGACCTTGCCATCGGTCAAAAGCATAGTCGTCTTGGTCGCTACCGCTTCCAATTCTCCTTGCTTTTTCCTATTTGAGTGGCGGCTTCATCTCCCACAGGGAGCGCCGCCCCACAAATCCTTTGAAAAGGCTTGACCTAAACTTTAAAATGCTCGGTTTGTGCTAAACTTTAAGCGTGCTCTTTAATCCTCTTTCTCTACCGCGCGCTTATATCCGCACGCCTTATTGTGGCAAACGTAGAGCGCCTGACCCTTCTTGCGGTAAAGTATCTCTCCGCAATCGGGACACTTCTCTGCCGTAGGCATATCCCAAGAAGAGAAATCACACTCGGGGTACTTCTCACAGCTGTAAAATACCGTGCGGTTCTTGCCGTTCTTCATTATTACCTTGGAGCCGCACTTAGGACAGGGCACGCCGATATCCTTAGTCTTCTGCTTGGTAAAGCTGCACTCGGGGAAACGGCTGCAAGCGAAAAAGCTTCCGTATCTTCCCGTACGGAGCACCATATCCGCGCCGCACCGCTCGCACTTGAAGTCTGCCACTACCGCCTTCTTTTCCTTTTGCTCGGTCTGCTCGGGAGGAGTTAAGGGCTTGGTATTCTTACACTGAGGATAGTTAGGACAAGCGGCAAATTTGCCGAAGCGTCCGTTCTTTACTATCATCTTGCTTCCGCACTTGTCGCATATTATATCTGTCTCCTCAACGGGTATTTCAAGCTCGGAATCCTTAATCTTTTCCTCAGCCGCAAGAAGCTCCTTCTCAAAATCCTTCCAGAATTCGGAGAGCACTATGCCAAGCTCCTGCTCGCCGCTCTCTATTCTGTCAAGGTCGGTCTCCATATCGGCTGTAAACTTGTAGTTTACTATGTCGGGGAAGCTCTCCAGCATCAGCTTGTTGGTTATCTCTCCCGTAGGAGTGGGCACCAGAGATTTGCCCTCTCTCTTAACGTAATTTCTCGATATTATGGTGGTAATGATGGTAGCAAAGGTGCTGGGGCGTCCTATGCCCATCTCCTCAAGGAACTTTATGAGCGACGCGTCGTTGTAGCGCGCGGGGGGCTCGGTAAAGTGCTTGTCGGAGCAAAGCCCCTTGGTTCCAAGCTTCTCGCCCTCCTTGATGGCGGGCAGGCGGATGTTCTTCTCCTCCTTTACCTCGTCGGCAGTCTGTCTGCTCTCCTCCTCGCTCTCCTCGTAAAGAGCCATATAACCCTGAAAATCAACGGTATATCCGCTTGCTCTGAATATATATCCCGCGGACTCAAAGTCAGCGGTTACGGTGGAAAGCACCGCAGACTCCATCTGGCTGGCGATAAATCTTTCCCATATAAGCTTATAGAGCTTGAACTGGTCGGCAGTAAGATACTTCTTTATCTTGGCAGGCTCTATCTCCACTCTCGAGGGGCGTATAGCCTCGTGCGCGTCCTCCGCGCCCGCGCGGGTCTTGTAGACTCTGGGGGTGTCGGGGTAATATTTTTCACCGTATCTCTCGCCGATGAAGGCTCTTGCCTCAGCCTGAGCGTCGGCAGAAACTCTCTGAGAGTCGGTACGCATATAGGTTATAAGACCCTGAACGCCGCCGTTCTCCGAGCCTATGTTTATTCCCTCGTAAAGCTCCTGAGCTACCTTCATTATCCTCTGTGACTGGAAGCCCAGCTTTCTTGATGCCTCCTGCTGCATGGTAGACGTGGTAAAGGGAGGCGCGGGAAGCTTTTTCTTCTTCGCCTTCTTGATAGAGCTTACCGAGAACTGTCCTTGGCTTACCGCCTCGGTAACCTTCTTTGCGTCAGCCTCGCAGGTAAGCTTAACTCTGCCCTTTGCGTTGCCGTAGAAGCGCACGGTAAATTCCGCGTCACTCTGAGTGGTGAGCGTAGCGTCGATGGTCCAGTATTCCTGAGGCACGAAGCCTCTTATCTCCTCCTCGCGCTCCACTATCATTCTCGTCGCAACAGACTGCACGCGTCCCGCGGAAAGTCCGCTCCTCACGTTTTCCAGAGGAAGGGAGATATCTTGTAGCCCACTATTCTGTCGAGAATTCTTCTCGCCTGCTGAGCGTTTACAAGATTCATATCTATCTGTCTTGGCTGCTTTATTGCGCTCTTTACAGCGCTCTTGGTTATCTCGTTGAAGGAGACTCTCATAGTCTTCTCAACGGGAATTCCCAGCGCATTCGCCAGATGCCAGGATATAGCCTCTCCCTCGCGGTCAGGGTCGGTTGCCAAAAAGACCTTATTTGCCGCCTTGGCTTCCTTTTTTATCTCCTTGATAAGGTCGCCCTTGCCGCGGATGTTTATATAGTGAGCGTCAAAGCCGTTCTCAATATCTACTCCGAGACTGCTCTTAGGCAGATCTCTCACGTGTCCCTTGGACGCTATTACCTTGTAATTTGAGCCAAGATAGCCCTTTATGGTAGATGCCTTGGAGGGTGACTCCACAATAACCAGATTTGTCATCTATTTTTAAATCCTTTCGATAGAATAAAATTTACTTTCTTATGTACATACCGCCGGGAAGCGAGCTTACAAGCCCGTATATCTCCAGCATAGTCAGAGCGGTTATAACGTAGGCGGTGGTAAGTCCGCCGCAAAGCACGCTGTCCGCGCTTATGGCTTTGTCGATGGGAATACTGTCGTATATCCTCCTCGTCACACCGTCCAGCTCCTCTACAACAGACGATACGCTTTCCTCGCGGGAAGCATCCGCCACGGGCGTGACCGCCTCTTCATTGACTTTTCCTTCATTTTTCTTTTTTCTCGCAGGTCTTGCCTCGGGGACTGCATCCTCCTCGGACTCGCCGCCAACGGCGTAAAAAAGCCCGTAGCGCTCCATAGCTCTGTCTGCGTTTCTCTCGCTTCGGCGCGCCCTCTCAAGACCCTTGACGTTGTATTCGTCACCGTATAAAAATTCGTAATGCTTAAGTATATCCTTTGCGGAATGAACGGGAAAAGCCCCGTTCTTTATAAGGTCGTTTGGACCTTCGGCTCCCGCGTCGCTTATCTTGCCGGGAACGGCAAAGAGCTCGCGCCCTTGTGCAACAGCGTCCTTTGCGGTTATGAGGGCTCCGCTTCCCACCGATGCCTCCACGACCAGCACACCCTGACACAGACCGCTGATTATTCGGTTTCGCTTGGGGAAATTATAGCCGTAGGGCGGCTCCTTGGGGGGATATTCGCTTATGACCGCTCCGTGCCGAGCTATCTCGCCCATCAGAGTCTTGTGCTCCTTGGGATAGACCGTGTCAAGACCGCAGCCAAGCACCGCCACCGTTTCTCCTCCCGCGGCTAAAGCTCCGCTGGCGGATACTCCGTCGATGCCCTTTGCCATTCCGCTCACGGTAAGAACGTCGGCAGCTCCAAGCTCATAGGCTATTTTGTACGCGCTCTGCTTTCCGTATTCGCTCATTTTACGAGTGCCCACTATCCCCACGCAAAGTCGGGAGTTGAAGTCGGGAAAATGACCCTTGCAGTAAAGCACTATGGGAGGCTCTCTCAGCTCCCTGAGCCTTACGGGATAACGCTTGTCAGCGTAGGTTATGATATCTATATGCTCCTGCTTGCAGTGCCTGAGTAGCTCGTAGCAGAAATTCAGGTCCTTCTCACATAGCCTGTCCTTAAGCTTTTTGGACAGCCCATCAAATTGCTCGATTTCGCTTTCCTCAAGGAGATATATGTCAAAGGGATTTTCGTACTTTTCCATAAGCCCGTTGAAATATTTAGACGCTGTACCGCATTTCTCGGCAAGCCATATCCAATACAAAGTATCCTCGTTCTTCATTTTATCTCCTTTCTTAGTTAGAATTATAAACGATTTTCGTACTTTTCTTTCGAGAAAAGTACCAAAAGAACTTGCTGAATGTTATTCTTACGGCTGACAGACGTGAGGCTCGGAAACTCGGAAATCTGTCCCTTCAACGCACAAACTTCCCATCCCAATCCAATAATAAAACCTTCAAAAAGTTCTTTGCGCTACTTTCTTCCAAGAAAGTAGCAAAAAACCAACAAGCTCTAACTCCTCACCGTTTCCCAGATACAGATAGCCGCGGCGGCTGCGGCGTTGAGCGACTCGCTGCCCTCTGTCATAGGTATAAGAGCGCAAGCGTCACAGGCATCTATCACGTCCCCTGAAAGCCCGTGACCCTCGTTTCCTATTAGAAAGCAATCCCCGCTCTCAAGAGCAAAGCTGCCTATCTGCCGTGCCTCTGCGTGAAGGGCGGTAGCGTATATCCTTCTGCGACCGCGGCGCAAAGAAAGTAATGCATTGGGAAGAGCCGAGAAAGGAACGATATCTATGTGGAGAGCAAAGAGCCCTCCCATAGCCGCACGTATGACCTTGGGGCTGTATATATCCGCGCAATCGTCGGATATGAGCAACCGGTCTATTCCCAGCGCGGCGCAGCTTCTTATGACCGTTCCCAGATTTCCCGGGTCGCGGAGCGACTGGGCTATAAGCAGCTTCTCGTCCTTTTCCACGGAATATTTTGCGGCATCCTCTGGCGAAAGCGTTCTGTGCTTGCTTGGCATGACCGCCGCAACCGTAACTATTCCCTCGGGGGCGCGCTCCTCGCTTATCTTTTCAAAAACCGACTCCGAAACAAGCAAAACAGCGCCTTCCGAAAGCCTTCCGTCCTCAACGGCAGACTCGACCCTCCTCAGAATATCCTCGCTTACGTTCTCGCGGATAACGGCATATTTTATGTCAAGACCTCTCTGTGCCGCCTCGCAAAAAAGCTTGATCCCATCGAAACGGAATAGCCCCTGCGCGCGTCTTTCCTTCTTCTCGGCAAGGGCGCAGATGCGCTTGACCGTGGGATTTTGCCGTGAGGTAATGATATCTTTTTGCTTTAACATAAACCCTCGCAAAAGCAATTTTTCGTCAAATTTTTTCTTCTCCATTTACAGAATAAAACCCGCTGTAAAGCGGGTTTTATATCTCTTAGAGAGCTGCCTTTGCCTTCTCAACGAGAGCTGCAAAAGCTTCCTTATCATATACTGCGAGCTCAGAGAGCATCTTACGGTTCAGGTCGATGCCTGCGTTCTTGAGACCGTGCATAAAGGTGGAATAGTTCATTCCGCAAGCCTTTGCCTGTGCGGAGATACGAGCTATCCAGAGTCTGCGGAAGTCTCTCTTCTTCATCTTTCTGCCGGCGAAAGCATAGTTTCCGCTCTTGAGAACGGCTTGCTTAGCCATCTTGAAGTGCTTGGACTTTGCGCCCCAGTAACCCTTTGCTGCCTTGAGTACTTTATTTCTTCTCTTGCGCGTCATCATAGCGCCCTT
>CAJGCD010000051.1 GCA_904501715.1 uncultured Clostridia bacterium | reverse complement strand
TGTTTTCTTTATTGGTGCACCTTCAGGGATTCGAACCCGGGACCCACTGATTAAGAGTCAGTTGCTCTACCAACTGAGCTAAAGGTGCTTTTTTTCGCAACGCTGATATTATAGCACAACCTTATCTTTTTGTCAATGCTTTTATTAAAATTTTTTATTATCCTGTATTATGCTAAATAATCGCAAGAAAATAGCCCAAATTTTCTTGCTTTGGAATTAATTTATATATTTTTTAATTTTTTATAAAATTGCATTGACTTATTGTTCCATAAGTGATATAATTATATACGTAATTATCTGTTATGGGGTGTATTTTGTACCGATAAGAGAATGAAATATATATAAAGAAGGAAACTGTTATGATTCACGACGGACACAGAGAACGACTCAGAAAAAGATTTGCTACCGCTCCATCCTCCTTTGAGGATCACGAGCTTTTGGAGCTACTGTTATTTTACGTAGTTCCAAGAAAGAACACAAATGAGATCGCACATGCCCTGCTTAAACGCTTTGGTTCTATAAGGGGTGTTATAGATGCAGGTGTGCTTCCCTTAAAATCCGTACCCGATATGGGTGAAAATTCAGCCTTATTTTTCAGAGTGATTGCCGAAACGCTTCTCAGATATCAAAGAAGTGATTTTGATAACATAGGCTTAAGCTCATTCGACTCCTATGCTGAGCTCGGCAAATATTTGCGCAGTCTTTTTGTTGGTACCGAAAACGAAATCACGTATGTAATTCTCTTTGATAATTCCAGAAAGCTTATCTCCTGCAAAAAGATAGCGGAGGGCTACTCTTGCGGGAACGTAGTTTCTTTGAGAGAGATGGCAACCGAAGCATTAATACAGAACACTGCCGCCGCTCTCTTAGTACATAATCATCCACATGGCAAGCCTATACCCTCACAGGAGGATATATACGCTACCAATTGTGCCAATACTATATTTTCTTCGGTTGGAATTACTTTTATTGACCATTTTATAGTGGCGGGGAACAAATGCATGCCTATACTTTCCAGCGAAAAGGCAAAACTTTATAACCAAGAATAAAATAAGATAAAAGGGGCTGCTTCATTTAGATGCAGAAGTCGTGATTTGGTTCTCGTCGGCGTACAAAGGTACGCCAGAGAGCCAAAGCGCGACTAAAAAACACACATAAAAATCGAAATTCGTAAGAATTTCTACAAAAAAAACACCGCTTTACTATCAAAAATTCCTGATAATAAAGCGGTATTTTTTATTATTTGCTTTCGTGTGTTTTTGTTCTGCGCTAAATGAAGCAGCCCCTTTAATTGATGAGATATTCATCTATTGCCGCAGCGGCGGTCTTCCCCGCTCCCATGGCAGAAATCACAGTAGCGGCACCGGTTACCGCGTCGCCGCCCGCATATACTCCCTTGCGGGTAGTAGCACCGTTCTCCTCAACTATAATACCGCCTCTGCGATTTACCTCGAGTCCCTCGGTCGTCATTTTTATAAGCGGGTTGGGAGAAGTACCGATAGACATTATAACTGTGTCAAGCTCCATAAGGAACTCGCTGCCTTCAATCTCGACAGGTCTCCTTCTTCCCCTTTCGTCGGGCTCGCACAATTCCATTTTTACACACTTCATTCCCGACACAAAGCCGTTTCTTGGGTCACGTTTATCAATGGGATTTTCATAGCCTATTATTTCGGTAGGATTTGTAAGAAGGTCGAAGATTACTCCCTCTTCCATTGCGTGCTCTACCTCCTCGCGGCGTGCGGGTAGCTCGTCCATAGAGCGTCTGTACACGATATGTACCTCCTCCGCTCCGAGTCTGAGCGCGGTTCTTGCCGCATCCATAGCAACGTTTCCGCCGCCTACCACCGCTACACGACCGCCTTTCATAATTGGTGTCTCGGGGGCTTGTCTGTACGCTTTCATAAGATTTGAACGCGTCAAGAACTCATTTGCGGAATACACACCTTTAAGCGATTCTCCCTTTATTCCCATAAAGTTCGGAAGTCCCGCGCCAGAGCCTATAAATACGGCTTCATAGCCCATATCAAAAAGCTCATCGACCGTTAGTGTCTTTCCAATAACAACGTTGGTCTGCATCTCTACGCCCATAGCGATGAGATTATCGACCTCTTTTTTAACAATAGCCTTAGGCAGTCTGAACTCGGGAATACCGTAAACAAGAACTCCGCCCGCGGCGTGAAGCGCTTCAAATACCGTAACCTTATAACCCTTTTTGGCAAGGTCACCCGCGCAAGTAAGTCCTGAGGGACCTGAACCTACTACGGCTACCTTATGTCCGTTATATTCCTCAGTTACAGGTATCTCATCCGAATGAGCATTGTGCCAATCCGCCACAAATCTCTCAAGTCTGCCAATTCCTACGGGTTCGCCCTTTATTCCTCTTACACACTTGCTCTCGCATTGTGTTTCCTGAGGACAAACACGTCCGCAAACGGCAGGAAGGCTTGACGTCTTGCTTATAATGCGGTAGGCTTCCTCAAAGTCACCCTCCTTAACCTTTCCGATAAATTCGGGAATATGGATATTTACGGGACATCCGCTGACGCAGGGCATGTTTTTACACGCGAGACAGCGCATAGCCTCGTCTATGGCAGCAGCCTCATCGTACCCAAGGGCTACTTCGTCAAAATTGTGGGCCCTTACCTTGGGGTCTTGGGTAGGCATCTCATTTTTCTTTAAGCTCATATTTGCCATATCACTTTACCTCCTTTGAAAAAAGGTTGCAAGTGCTCTCATAGGCGTGTCGCTCAAAATCGCGATACATAGCCGAGCGCGACATAGCTTCTTCAAAATCGACCTCATATCCGTTAAAATCGGGGCCGTCAACACAAGCGAATTCAGTAACTCTTTTTCCGTCACGTATAAGCGTCAAACGGCAGCCACCGCACATTCCCGTTCCGTCTATCATTATAGGATTCATAGACACAGTACACGGAATTCCCGTAGGTCTTACTGCCTCTACCACAAACTTCATCATTACAAGCGGTCCGATGCTAATTACCTCATCGAAGCTTTCTCCGCTACCCAGCATTTCCTTAAGGGGCACACACACGTTTCCCTCTCTGCCGTAAGAGCCGTCATCCGTCATAACAAAAAGCTTTTTTGACACCGCCTTAAATTCGTCTTCAAGAATGAGAAGCTCCTTTGAGCGGAATCCGATTATTGAAGTGACCTCACATCCGAGCTCCGCGAGCTTTTGGGCAACGGGCAGTGCTATGGCACATCCAACGCCGCCTCCAACTATACATACCTTTTTTAGTCCGTCAACCTCGGTCTTTTTACCGAGTGGACCTACAAAATCGCTTATATAATCGCCCTCACTCTTATAATTGAGCTTTTTGGTAGTAGCGCCGACTATCTGAAATATTATTTTTACGCTTCCCTTTTCTCTATCATATCCCGCAACAGTAAGAGGGATGCGCTCTCCGTCCTCATCAACTCTGAGGATTATAAATTGCCCTGGCTCTGCCTTTGCGGCAACAAGAGGCGCGTATATATCCATCATCGTAACCGTAGGGTTCAATTCTTTTTTGCTTAATATCTTATACATTGTAAGCTCCTGACATAAAATAACCACCGCCATATATTCTATCACATATACGTGGAATTTTCAAGAGCATTTTCAAATTATCTGCGTTTTACCTTAAAAAACCATGTGCCGAGGCAGCATAGGCGACCGCTCCTATCTTCAATGATTTTTTATCAAAGGAAGCCCTTGGATTATGCAACGGAAACTTATATCCGTCCCTTTTGTCACCCGCGGCTACCGCTATCATTACCGAGGGTACCAATCTGCTCACGTAAGCAAAATCCTCTGAGCCTCCGCTCATACCGCCCTCCATTTGTGATGACATTTTTACGCACTCATTGCCTAAGATTTCTCTCAGTATCGCTCCGATTTTCAGGGATAGCTCCTCATCGTTTTGGAGGGGCGGACATCCGCCAAGAAATTCCACCTCCGCCTCTGCCCTGAACGCGGCGGCGATATTTTGTGATATATGACAAAGTCTGCCCTTTAACCTCTTTTGAAGCTCCTCGTTAAAGGACCGCAGTGTTCCCTCAACGACTACCTCCTCAGGAAGTGCGTTTGCCGCTCTGCCGCCATTTATACTTCCTATACTTAATCCCATAGCCTCGTTTATTGCTACCTCTTTTGCCTTTATCTCGTTCAATGCTATTACTACATGTGCGGCAGCAGAAACGGTATCTACCCCCTGATGCGACAGCGCTCCGTGGGCGCCTCCTCCCTTTATTCTTATTCTGAAAAAATCTGCCGCGGGGGCGCTTATACCTCCCGACGATACTATCACATTGCCAATAGGCATATCTACGGCGGTAATAACGTGTACCATAATAGCTCCGTCAGGCTTTGGCTCTTTTAAAATCCCATCCGCTATCATATCAGACGCACCCTCAAGTATCTCCTCCGCACCCTGAAACATCAGCTTTACGCACCCGTCAAATGACCTGTTTTTACACAATATTTCAGCCGCACCAAGCAGCATAGCTGTGTGAAAATGGTGACCGCAGGCGTGTATTATTCTTGATGGATTTTGCGCATCTATCCCGAGCAAAGCATCCATATCCGCACGAAGCAAAACCGTCCTGCCTTTTTGTTCTCCGTTTATACACGCTCCCAAGCCGCATTTACCGTATTCCTTTACTGTAAGTCCCATAGCTTCAAGTGCTTCTTTAACGTATGCTTTGGTTTTTGTAAGCTCGAATCCCACCTCGGCATTACTTTCTAAAAAGTCAACGTGTGCGCACATTTTTTCGTAATATTTTTCTGCCTCTTTAAAAATATCTGTTTTCATCATTTCTCTCCAACATTTATTGCGCGTTTGTTTTTCATTCATAAAATATTATAAATTTAGCAATATTTTTATAGTATAATATGTTATCTATATGTTTTTATGTATTTAAGGAGCTGCGATGTTCGTAAGCAAAGAAAATTTCACTAACGGAATACAGTTCTCCGCCATACAAAGCGACCGCTTCAAGGCAAGCGTGCTGGTCTTTTCGGTCACCGTTCCCCTATCTCCCGAAAGAATGGCACATCAGCTTTTACTGTCGGGACTTCTCAGACGGGGGACGCGCGAGCTTCCTTCTATGTCTGCGCTCAACAGAAGGCTTGATGAACTCTACGGCTCTTACGTAGAGATAAGAAGTTCCGCTGTTGGCAATAATCTTTGTCTGACTGTGAGCACAGAGGTTTTAGACAACAAATTTGTTCCCGATGAAACCGACGTTATTGGCGGAGTTATTGATATTATATCCCAAATTTTATTATCCCCCCATCTTTTAGATGATAATTTTGACCCACAGCTTTTCACTCACGAGCAAAAAATCGTCTATGACAATCTTGAGGCAGAAAAAAATAACACTCGTTCTTATTCCATAAAAAGATGTGCTGAGCTTTTAGGCGAGGAAATAACACAAGCCCCCAGCTATGAACAGCTTAAAGCCCTTGTAAAAGAGGCTTCCTTTCAGGATGTCAAGCAACACCACGAGCAGCTTGTCCTTCCCTCTGTGCTCGACGTGTTTTATATGGGTGCCAGTGCGCCTTCTGTTATACGCGAAAAAATATCAAGCTGTTTTTCAAGGAAGGTCTGCACGCTTCAAAAGAACGTAATCCCTCTCACTCCCTACAAGCGCAGCGATTTCCGACTTGTAAAGGAAAAGATGACCGTTTCTCAGGGAAAGCTGTCCTTGGGCTTCAGTACGGGAGTTATCGCTTCCTCAGACTGCGACAACTATTATACCGCTCTGCTTCTGAACGAAATTTTCGGCGGCTCGGCGTCATCCAAGCTTTTTATAAACGTCCGCGAAAAAATGAGTCTTTGCTATTACTGTTCCTCCTCTTACAGCATATATACGGGAGCGTTAATGGTTTCCTGCGGCATAGAGCCTGACAAATTTGAAATAGCAAAGAACGCTATACTTGCTCAATTGGATGAGATACGCAAGGGTAATATTTCTCAATATGAATTTGATGCCGCAAAAAAATCAATATCCAACAGCTATCTCCAGCTTTACGACAGCCCCTTTGACATACATAGCTTTTACAGCGGAAGAGAGCTTTTCGGGATACGTGTGAGCATCAAGGATTGCGTATCCAAGCTTATGGCGGTAACTATTGACGACGTAACCGAGCTTGCTAAGCAGATATCACTTGATGCGGTATTCTTCATTGAGGGTACAGAAGGCTGTGAGGACTTTGAGGAGGACACCGAAAATGACTGACAGAAAAGTTTTTAAAAGTGCTCTTCTCGGCGAAAGCTATGAGAGGATGACCCTCCCCTGCGGTCTTGATATTTACGTATTCAAGAAAGACCTCACCACCACGTATGCTATATTAGGTGTAAAATACGGCTCTGTACATTCACGCTTTGCTGCTTCACAGGAGGAGGAGCTAAAGGCTGTTCCCGACGGTGTTGCCCATTTTCTTGAGCATAAGCTCTTTATGAACGAGGACGGCAGCGATTCCTTTGAGCGCTTTTCAGAATACGGCGCAGATGCTAACGCATACACCTCCTTTAATAAAACGGCATATCTTTTCAGCTGTACCGAAAATTTCGAGGAGTCTTTGGGAGAGCTTTTACGCTTTGTTACCCATCCTTATTTTACAGCCGAGTCTGTTAACTCCGAGAAAGGCATTATCGCCGAGGAAATAAAGATGTACGACGATAACCCCTCTGACAGATGCTTCTACGGTATGCTTGAGGGAATGTACGAAAATCACAGCATAAGAAAAAATATCTGTGGCTCAGTTGCTTCTATATCCGAGATAACCCCCGATATTCTCTACCGTTGCTATAATACCTTTTATAATCCCGAAAATATGGTATTGGTGGTTTGCGGAAATATAGACACAGATACTGTAATCAGGATTGCCGAACGGGAAATGCCCTCTTCACGCAGTCCATTCCTCGCTAAAACCGATAACGAAAACATCAGCGAAGCTCCTTCGGCTTTTTGCGGATACGTTGAACAGAAAATGCAGGTATCCAAGCCCATATTCAACATAGGCTTTAAGGATACCAATATTCCAGCCTTGCCGAGTGACAGACAAAAAAAGGATGCTGTAATGGCTATCCTTGACGAAATGATATTTTCCCGTGCGGGAAGGCTCTATGAGCATCTGTTTGAAAACGGTCTTATATCGCCGAATATGTCATACGGATACACAATATCCGCTACGTCCGCGTACAATTCGATTGCAGGAGAATCGGATGACCCGAAAAAGGTTCTGAGTGAGATATTCGATTATATAGACAAGCTCAAAGCACAAGGGCTGTCTTATGATGATTTCTTGCGCGGAAAACGGGTTATGTACGCTGAATTCGTAAAATCCTTTGACTCTACGGAAAATATTGCAAACAACCTGCTTTCCTTTATATTTGAAGAGTCAGAAATACTTTCTTATGCGGATATAATAGAATCTGTCACATTCGAGGACGTAATAAAAATTTTTGAGAAGGCATTTGACCCGACGAGCGTTTCGTTATCTGTGATATTGCCTCTGGAATAAATAAAAAATAAAGGAGAAAAATTATGACAACCGTTTCTTTTCCCGGCTTGGGAATAGGTGAATTTACCATTGACCCTGTAGCTATACGCATACCCATAGGCGGCGGTATAGAGATACGTTGGTACGGAATACTTATAGTTACAGGTATAATCCTTGCCTTTTTATACTGCGCGTACCGCGCAAAGCAGGAAGGCATAAATTTTGACAACCTTCTTGACATAGCTATATTTACCATAGTTTTTGCTGTTATAGGCGCAAGAGCTTATTACGTTCTCACCACCCTTGACCAATACGAAAGCTTTTGGGAAATGATAGCCATCTGGAACGGCGGTATTGCCATTTACGGAGCTATCATCGGTGGCGCTATCACCATCTACGTGGTATGTAAGATAAAAAAGCTTAATTTTCTTAAAATGATGGACGCCGCAGGTCCTGCCGTTATGATAGGTCAGATAATCGGACGTTGGGGCAATTTCTGCAACGGCGAAGCTTTCGGCAGCGAGATACCCGAAGGAAATTGGCTCTACTTTATAAGAATGGGACTCAACTCAAGCAATACGAGCTTCAACACTATGTACGTTCATCCCACATTCCTATACGAATCCTTGTGGAATCTTGTTGGATTTGTCATTATTCACTTCCTTTATAAGAAAAAGAAATTTGACGGTCAAGTGGTCCTTATGTATCTCACCTGGTACGGCTTTGGAAGAATGTTCATTGAGGGTCTGCGCACAGACAGTCTCTATATACCCGGCACACCCATACGTATATCTCAGGTGGTAGGATTTTTGTGCTTCGCACTGGGTACTCTTGCTCTCATTCTTTGCCTTGTCAAGGCAAACAGACGTGAGAAGGACTCTGCGGAATATACTCTGGCTTACAAGAAGATATCTCGCCCCTCCAGCTTCTTTGAGGAAAACGAAGCTAACGACCTTTCTGACGCTTCGGAGAATCTGGCTGAGGACTCAAACACCGACCAAGAAAAAGAGGATGCTTAAATGGCTAATATAATTAACGGAAAAGAAATTTCAAAAGCAATAAGAGAAGAAATAAAGGAGTCCACCGAGCTGCTCGTCAGAGACACAGGTGTACGCCCGGGACTTGCTGTAATAATCGTGGGCGAGGACCCTGCTTCTCAGGTATACGTGCGTAACAAAAAGAAGGCTTGCGACGAGGTCGGTTTTTACTCCGAATCCTACGAGCTCCCCGAAAGCACCACGCAAGAGGAGCTTAATGCGTTGGTAGACAAGCTCAACAGGAATGATAAAATTCACGGAATACTTTGTCAGCTTCCTCTGCCTAAGCATCTTGATGAAAATGAAGTCATTATGCGCATATCGCCCGCCAAGGACGTTGACGCCTTCCACCCCGAGAACGTGGGCAAAATAATGATAGGAGACTATTCCTTCCTTCCCTGCACTCCCGCGGGAGTTATGGCGCTTCTTGAACGCAGCGGAATTGAGGTATCGGGCAAGGAATGCGTTGTGGTTGGCCGCTCCAATATTGTAGGGAAGCCTCAGGCTATGCTTCTGCTCCACGCTAACGGCACTGTGACTATATGCCACAGCAGAACTAAAAATCTCGCAGAGGTATGCCGTAGAGCAGATATTCTGGTAGCGGCTATCGGAAAGGCTGATTTCTTTACAGGAGATATGGTAAAGGAGGGCGCGGTAGTTATCGACGTAGGCATGAACAGACGTGCTGACGGAAAGCTGACGGGTGACGTGGATTTTGCATCCGTTGAGCCTAAGGCATCCTATATTACTCCCGTTCCCGGCGGCGTTGGTCCTATGACTATTACAATGCTTATGCAAAATACCTTGACAGCAGCGAAAAACTCTGTAAAATAAATAAAAAATACCGTTTCGAATTAATTCGAAACGGTATTTTTGCGTTATGCTCTGCCGTACGCAATGCCATTGTATTCCTCAAGAAAATCCTCTGCTGTCTTTTTCATTATTACGCATACTTCATTATTATCGTCAAACAGAAGCCTTATATCCAATCTTCCAAAATATTCGTCTATTATCTGTACCTTGATGTGCAAAGAATTTTCTCTTGTCCACGCAGCAGAGCCTGCGTAGCGGTAGTAATATCCTTTCGTCCTTACTGAGCCCACTTCCTTTGAGTATCCCTCCTGTGGGAAAGCGTCCTCGTAAAGATTTTTCAGCATTCCAAACCGTATGGTTTTGTTGCCCTGAGCATTTATGTATCTCATCTCGCCTACATCACCTTCAAAATGCAAAGTAAGCTCGCTGATATTCATAGGATTACCCTCAAGCTTAAACGTGCGACCCCCAACCTTTTGTTCATACGCACTGTGAGCGTTACCTCTTGCTGCCATAAGCTCCATAGGCTTTTCAAGCTCTGCTATAGCTTTAGTGTCGGGAGTCAGCGGAGTATCACAAGTCTTACGCACTATCCGTTCAAAAAATGAGCGGATAATTACCTCTTTCGCATTATCAATGCCTTGATTGTCACCGTTATAAACAAGTATTATATCCTTATGCGGAACACACACTGCAAATTGGCAGCCCATTCCGTTAAAGAAAAATGAATTGTCATAGGTACGCCATATCAAATATCCGTACCCGAATTTAGCCACGCCTTCCGTGCCCATAATATCGGTATCTATAAGGTCAGACACCGCTTCAGTAACATATTCCTCATCAAGAAGCTGCTCTCCGTTCCAGCGCCCTTTATTCATAACAAAGCGAGCGAAAAGAAGCAGGTCGCGCGCCGTACAAAGCACCGCAGAATCTCCCCACGAATGTCCTCCGGGGCATTTAAGACAGTAGGCTTCCTTTGAAACACCTATTTTATCAAAAAGCTTTTCTCTGAGATATTCCATAAAGGGCTTACCCGTAACGCGCTCAACAAGCGCACCAAGCACGAAGGAGCCCGTGCTGTCGTAAAGGAAGGTCTTTCCGGGCTTCTTAAAGCTTTTTATACTATGAAAATAATGATGAACACGGTCAGGAGAATTTGCTCTAAACCAATTATCCCAGCCTGCCACACAGGTTGACATCATAAGCATATCCTTTACGGTTTGATTTCTGAAGAACTCATTGTCAACGTCTTCAAGCTCTTTGGGGAAAAGGGTTATCATCTTATCATCGGTTGAGAAAAAACCGTCTTGTACAGCAAAGCCCACCGCAATGCTGACAAAGCTTTTGCTTACAGAATACATACGGTGAAGAAATGAGGGACCGAAGGGCTTCCAATACTTTTCAAAAACGATATCATTCCCACGAGCTATTATGACGTCGTGAGTCGAAAGTCCGCAGCCTTCAAGGCAATCGATGTAATCCTTTATATCGGCGGATGATATTCCGCACTCTTCGGGTATTTTATAATTCATAACAACCTCCAAGCTTTTTTACATTTTAACATATCATTTTAAAAAAATCAATATATTGTTGTTCAAAAATATACATATCGTAGAAATCGACTTATATATAAAGGGCTCCCCTGCGGGAGCCCTTTAAGCTTATCTGTACTGATTCTGATTGTTCTTATTCTGGCTGTTCTGGTTATTCTTGTTCTGGTTGTTCTGATTGTTCTGATTGTTCTGGTTCTGATTGTTCTGGTTCTGGTTGTTCTGGTTCTGGTTGTTCTGGTTCTGGTTGTTCTGGTTCTGGTTATTCATACTATTTTTTCTCCTTATATGGATTTAAAAATAGTTTGTCTTTATTATTAAAAAATATTCATACATTTATCAATAAAATTTAACCTACCAACACAAAACAGCACCCACAGAAAGTGAGTGCTGTTTTTTTGAAATAATCGCCGTGTGCATTCATTATCTCTTGGAGTTTTGGCGTAGGGGTCCCATATCGTGAACATCGTGAGTATCGTCGCATA
>CAJGCD010000050.1 GCA_904501715.1 uncultured Clostridia bacterium | reverse complement strand
CCAGCGGGGAAGGTGTCACGACGCAAGGAGTGACGGATGAGGAGAACGGGATTTGATATTATTAACGGGCAAGACTCTATGCTGTATTGCTTTCCAAAAGCTAAGCAATACATAGAGTACACCCGAGCTCTCCTCATCAGTCTCGCTATTTGCTGCGCAAATGTACGCTCGACAGCTTCTCCGCTGGAGAAGCCTTTGGTTTAGCGGTACTCTCGGGTCACATCTCACCCGTATGAGCCGTCTGTCGCTTGCGACGTGGACGCACGGTCCCTACAATTAATACGGATACCCGCCCGCGCTCCCATTCTATAATAACATTTTTCGCTCCCCCTTGACAAAAGGCGACAAAAGGGCTATAATATCATCATAAAATATTTATAGGAGGCTTTATGAAAAAGTTTTTTGCTGAATTCAAAAAATTCATAACACGCGGAAATGTTGTTGATATGGCAGTCGGTGTTATCGTCGGTAGCTCCTTCACCGCGATAGTCAACGGACTCAGCAACTTCATTCTTAAGCCAATCATCAACTGGCTTCTCGCCGTGCTTTTCGGAAAGGATACTCTCAGTGAGCTCTTCACGATGCTCAAGCCCGCGTACGTGCTTGACGAGGCAGGAAACGCCACCGCAGAGATAGACCTTGCAAACTCCATCTACATAGATTGGGGCTCATTTATCAACGCCGTCATCAATTTCTTCCTTATCGCTCTCGTTCTCTTCACTATCGTTAAGATAATAAACAAATTCAGAGAAGAGCACAAGGAATTCAACGATAAGCTCGCCAAGGGCAAGCTCACCAAGGCACAGAAGAAGGAGCTTAAAGCTAATGGCATCAAGCGCGGCGACAAGGAGGCTGTAAAGGCTTACTTCGAGGAGAAGGCAAGACTTGAAAAAGAGGCTGCCGACGCTGCTGCCGCCGAGGAGGCTGCAAAGGCTGCCGCAGAAAGAGCGGCTAATCCCACCGCTGAGGACCTGCTTAAGGAAATAATAGTTCTTCTTAAAAAGCAGTAATTGGTATTTAACAAAAAAACAGCAGACACGGGGAATTTCCATTCCTTGCGTGTCTGCTTTTTTGTACCTTTGATGTATTTGCTTACGCCAACGCCGCCGCGCCGATTATTCCCGCGTCATTTCCAAGCTTTGCTATGCGAAGATCGGTGAGCTTATCCTTGTCCAGCAGGTCGTTTCCGTACTGCTCTCCTCTTACCAAGGGCAAAAGCGCGTCTATAAGCGACTGTCCTTCGTTGGACACTCCGCCGCCCAGAGAAATTATCTCGGGCTGGAATATATTAATGATATTCGCAAGTCCCGCGGCAAGATACTTGATGTATTTGTCATAGACCTCCTTGCCCGCCGCATCTCCCGCTCTCATAGCCTCGCAGGCGGTTCTGCCCGATATACGCTCGGCTTGGAGCATTATGCTGTCTCTGACCTCTGCCTTACATTCCTCTATCTTTTCCTTTGTCATACGGATAAGCCCCGTAGCCGAGGAGTACGCCTCCCAGCAGCCTCGTCTGCCGCAGCCGCACAGAGCGCCGTCTATCTCGATAACTATATGTCCAAGCTCCGCGCCCGCGTAGTTAAAGCCTGTATATATCTTGTTATCAATAATGATACCGCCGCCAACACCCGTTCCGAGAGTTATCATAACGCTGTTGGAGCTTCCCTTTGCCGCTCCCGCCACAGCCTCGCCCCAAGCCGCCGCGTTTGCGTCGTTGGCGAGCTTTACCTTACAAGCACAAATTTCCAGCTTTTCGGCAACCTTCCTTGCCAATGGATATTTACGGAAGGGCAGATTGCAGGAATATACCACCTCGCCCGTATCGCAGTCCGCGATACCGGGGGTAGCAACACCTATGTTGGCAATATCGGCTACCTTAATTCCCTTTTCCTCGCAAACTCTTTCGCAGAGCATTGCGATATCGGCTGCTATCTCATCGGGATGACGCTCCGCTCTCGTGGGAGTGCTCCTCTTTACAACCAAGCTGTAATTTTCATCTACAAGTCCTACGGCGATATTTGTTCCGCCAAGGTCAACGCCTATTCTGTACATATTCTTTTCCTCTCTTATTCTATGTTCTTTAAAGTGCTTACGCTGATTTAACCTGATTTAGCCTCGCCCTTTGGGAGAGGTGTCACGCTTGGCGTGACGGAGAGGGCTTTCCCTCTCACTCGCTATGGCAGGAGTTCTCCCCAAGGAGAGCCTTTGCCGTGGGCTACTCTTTATGCTTACACAAATCCCTCAGGGGACATTCACTGCATTTGGGCGCTCTCGCCGAGCAGACCTCTCTGCCGAACCACACTATTCTGTGGCAAAAATCAGACTGTTTTTCAGGCTCTATTATCTCGCCCAGAGCAAGCTCCACCTTGTAGGGGTCCCTCAGGCTCTCGGGATAAAAGCCCAGTCTGCCGCAGATGCGTATGCAGTGGGTATCAGCCACCACCGCGGGCTTTTTATATATATCGCCGAGGAGCAGATTTGCTATCTTCCTCCCCACCCCATCAAGAGTGAGCAGCTCCTCCATAGTGTCGGGCAGAGCTCCGCCGAAGCGCTCTCGCAGAGCTATACACGCAGATTTTATATTCGCCGCCTTTGTGCGGTAAAGACCGCAGGGACGGACTATTTTTTCTATTTCCTCAACAGGAGCGTCGGCAAGGGCGTCGGCTGTGGGAAACTTAGCGAAAAGCTCCTTACAGACTATATTCACTCTGGCGTCGGTGCATTGCGCGGACAGCCTTCCCATAACTAAAAGCTTCCAGGGCTCACCGCCGTATTCAAGGGCACACTCTGCGGCAGGATAGCGCTCCTCAAGGCGCGCGACTATGGCTGCCATTCGCTCGCGTTTTGCTCTTTTGCTCTCCTTAGCCATTACTTAACGTCCTTTTTGGAAGCGCAGAAGTAGGTACCCACGTGACCTCCGTCAAGAAGCGTGTAAAGTATCTCGGGCTCGTGTCCATTGAGTATGAACATAGGAATTCCCGAGGAGGTGACTATCTTGGCGGCGTTGAGCTTGGCTATCATTCCGCCCGTACCTCGGTCGGTACCCGCTCCCCCCGCTATGGCATATATCTCCTCATTCAGCTCCTCTACCCGCTCCATAAGACGGGCGTCGGGATTGCTTCTGGGGTCGCTGTCATAGAGTCCGTCAACGTCGGAAAGATTAAGCAGCAGGTCAGCCTCGCAGACCTGAGCGACGAGAGCAGAAAGGATATCGTTACCGCCGAATTTAGTAAGCTCATCGGTGGAGACCGAGTCGTTTTCGTTAACAACGGGGATGCAGTTCATCTCAAGAAGACGGTTAAATGTGTTCTCCGCGGCGCTTCTTCTGGCGGGATTGCTGAGCACGTCCTTGGTCATAAGTATCTGGGCTACCGTGTGACCGTAGTCTGAGAAAAATTTGTCGTACATCTTCATCAGCTCGCTCTGACCGATAGCCGCCATTGCCTGCTTTTCCTCTGGCGTTACGGGTATGCGACCAAAGCCCATCTTTGCCACACCCGCGCTGACAGCTCCTGACGACACGAGAACTACCTGTATGCCCGAATTTTTCATATCAGAAAGGACCTTGACCAGACGCTCTATTCGGCGCAGGTTAAGATGTCCCGTATTATGCGTAAGCGTTGACGTGCCCACCTTAACAACGATACGGCGGCTGTCCCTGAAATATCCCATAAAAATATACTTCCCCTAAAAGTCAGAAATTTTGCAAAAAACTCTTTCAAAACCGAAAGTTTTGTATTATAATATATACAAAGACAATTATACACCCTTTTTTCTCTCTTTGCAAGAGGAAATTTATAAAAATTCAGGAGGAAACAAAATGCGCCAGAAGTACACAATTACCATAGCGGATATAGAAATGAACGTTATCAGCGAGGAATCTCCCGAGGCGGTAGAGGCGCTTGTTGGGATAGTTGACAGAAAGATGCGCGAGATATGCGCGGCAAGCCGAAGCTGCTCAAAGACCGAGGCGGCTCTCCTCTGCGCCCTTGATTACTGCTCGGAGCGTATAAAGATACAGCGTAAGCTCAAGGCACTTGAGGCAAAGCTGTCTATGACCGAGGCGACCCTTGAGGAGGTACTTATGGAAAACGAGGAGCTGAAGCAGGGGTAAGCCTTCGGCTACGCACAGCGCCAAACAGTATAAAAGTTTTCGTCGAGCTTTTTCAAAAGCTCGTCGAGAGCCGCCCGCGAAAGGGCGGTCGCCCGTCGCAACGGGCGAAATACCCCGTCGGCGTTTCTTTTTTGTTTCTTTTTTCTTTGCGCCTTTTGTGCCAAAGAAAAAAGATAAAGACGCGAAGCGGCTTATTGAATAGTAACTTCCGTTTAATTGGGAGAACCCCCGGCGGGCTTGCAGCAGAAGCGCGCCCAGTGGGCGATGAAGCGACTGCGACAAGGGAGAAAATAAGGAGAGTTGGACACGGCAGTGTCATAGACGACTATGCTTTTGACCGTATCTCCTCTTTGAACGGCTTGCCGTTCAAATTCACCCACTCCTGCGCTATTTGAAGCGTAGGGTGTTTCGCTCTCTGCGGAGAGCGCCTTAGGGCGTTGCCCTAAGAACCCACGAGCTTTTGAAAAAGCTCGACCAAAACTTTAAAAATTGGGTGCTGTGCGAACATTACAAATAAATCACAGAATTTGGCGGGACGTAGGGTCCGACAAATTCTTCCTCGCGTGACAGCATAGCAAAATAAACGAACAGCGCACATAACGGGTCGTCGAAGGCGCCGACCCCTACCAAATTAGATATACCCTCTTAACAAAGCCCCTTTTTCAAGTTCTCTTGGTACTTTTCTCGAAAGAAAAGTACGAAAAATTCGTTTATAATTCTAACTATTCTAACCAAGGAGGTCCTATGGAAAAGAAACTGAATATTCCCGAGCTTCTTGCTCCCGCGGGCTCTCCTTTGGCTCTCCGTGCCGCAATTGAGGGAGGCGCGGATGCCGTATATATGGGCGGTGCGGCATTCAATGCCCGCATAAACGCAAAAAATTTCACTCCCGAGGAGCTTCGGGAGGGCATTTCTCTGGCTCATTCCTACGGAGTCAAGGTCTACATTGCCGCAAATACGCTTATATTCGACCGCGAAAGGGAGGACTATCTCCGCGCCGCCGAGCTTGCCTATCTTGCGGGGGCTGACGCCCTTATCGTTGCCGACGTGGGTATGGCGCGGGAGCTGAAAAAGCGTATTCCCATAGAGCTTCACGGAAGCACACAGCTCTCGGGGCACAACGCAGATGCCGCAAGGCTGCTCGCCGAGGCGGGCTTTTCAAGAATGGTCTGCGCCCGTGAGATGTCAAAAGAGGACTTGCGCTTCTTCTGTCAGAACTCCCCCATTGAGTCCGAGGTGTTCGTCCACGGCGCGCTCTGTGTATCCACCTCGGGACAGTGCCTTTTCTCCTCTGCCATAGGCGGCAGAAGCGGAAACAGGGGCGAATGCGCCCAGCCCTGCCGACTGCCATACACGGTCAAGGGAAAGCAGGCGTATCCCCTCTCCCTGTGCGACCTTTCCCTCGCGGAGCATATCACCGAGCTTTGCGATATGGGTGTAAGCTCCTTTAAGATAGAGGGTAGAATGAAATCCCCCGAGTATGTACGGGACGTTGTGGGCATTTGGCGCAGACTCCTTGACGAGGGAAAGAATGCCACAAGCGAGGATATGGCTGAGCTTGCCGCAATTTTCTCCCGCGGTGGCTTTACCGATGGATATTACACGAAAAATATAGATAAAAGGATGTTGGGCATCCGCTCGGAGAGCGACAAGAAGCAGAGCGCAGAGCTTGTGCCCTTTGAAAAGATAACCCGAAAGGTCGATATCAAGCTTTCCGCCTCCATAAAGGAGGGAGAGCCCGCGAGCCTTACGGCTGTAACAAAAGAACGCTCGGTCACAGTGCGGGGCGACATCCCACAGAAAGCAATAAACGCCCCACTTACAAGAGAAACGGTAGAAAGAAACCTCTCAAAGCTCGGCGCAACGGCATACCGCCTCACTTCATTGGAGCTGGAGCTTGAGGAGGGTCTGATGCTTCCCATATCCTCGCTCAACGCCCTCAGACGGGCAGCTGTGGAGGCTTTAGAAGCAAAGAGCCACAGAGGCGAGGGCGACATACACAGAGAACCTCTTACACGCTCCGATTTTCCGCGCGCAAAGGGCAGAACCGCGGTCTTTTACAACGCGAGAGCAATACCCGAGGAGGCGTGGGAATTCTTCGACACCGTATATATTCCTCTGGAAAGCTGCCCCGAAGCACCCCACGAAAGGCTTGGGATAATGCTCCCCGAGGTCATATTCGACAGTCAGCGCGGTGAGATGGAAAAAATGCTCTCCTTTGCACGTGCAAGAGGAGTAAAAAAGGCGCTTCTTGGGAACGTAGGACACATAGAGCTTGCCAAGAGAAATGGATTTGACCTTTACGGAGATATGCGGCTGAACGTGACTAATTCCTCAAGCCTTGCCGAGCTTATTGAATTAGGCTTTTGCGACGTTATTCTCTCCCCCGAGCTGACGCTGGCGCAGATACGGGGCATAGGGGGCAGCAGTCGTGTAATAAGCTACGGCAGACTTCCCTTGATGCTCACTGAAAAGTGCGTAGGCAAGGAGCTTGGCGGTTGTGATAGCTGTAAGGAGGGCAAACTCAGCCTTAGCGACAGACGGGGAGTCAGCTTCCCCGTGAGAATGAGATACGGGCACAGAAGCGTTATCTTCAATTCCGTACCCACCTATATGGCAGACCGTAGAGGAGAGCTTTCCCGCGCGGGAGTTACGGCTGAGCATTTCATTTTCAGCACTGAGAGCAAAAAAGAGGCGGCGGAAATAATAAAGGCTTATAGAAACCAAACACCCCCCGCAAGCAACGCCATAAAAAGAATAAAATAAACGAAGGGAAACGGGTGCCTCACCCGTATGCCCTTCGTTTTTTGTATAAAGGGGCGTCGAGGGCGCCGACCCCTACGGGTGAGATATAACCCCAAGATACCCAGAATATGCGAACATAGATGCTCGCACGGCATTTTGTCTTTGCGGACAGTCTGTCGCTTGCGACGTGGACGCCTGTCCCTACAATATTGGGTTTGTGCGAACCTCTACAATAAACCCTCAAAGAAGTTCTTTGGCTCCACCTTTCTTCTAAGAAAGGTGGAAAAAACCGTTTATAATTCTAATTTTGCAAGTTGGCGGGGCTAATCCTTCAAAAAATATTGACTTTACTTAAAAATAGAGGTATAATATCTCTGTGTGAGTAACCCCAATTTAACAGAACGGAGAGATATTATGAGCAAAAATCTCTTAAAAAGCATAGAGGAGAGAATGCCTACATTCTCCAAGAGCCAGAAGCTCATCTCAAGTTATATACTTGAAAATTACGACAAGGCGGCGTATATGACCGCTTCCAAGCTGGGTGCCACCGTCAAGGTATCCGAATCCACCGTGGTACGCTACGCCATAGAGCTTGGCTTTGACGGATATCCCGAATTTCAGCACTCGCTTCAGGAGATAGTCCGCACCCGCCTGACCTCCTTCCAGCGTATGGAGGTAACAAACAGCCTTATCGGCGACGGCGACGTGCTGACTAAGGTGCTTATGTCCGACGTAGAAAAGATAAAGCGCACTCTTGAGGAGATAGACCGCGAGGCATTCGCGGCGGCAGTAGAGAGCATCATCAAGGCAAAAAATATATACATCATCGGTATGGGCTCGGCATCTGTGCTGGCGAGAGCGCTCAACCTCAGCCTGCGGATGATATCCGATAACGTAAGGCTGGTAATGGCAACCTCGGGAAGCGAGATATACGAGCAGATAATGAGCATCGCCGAGGGCGACGTTATGGTGGCGCTCAGCTTTCCAAGATACTCGAAGCGTATCTCGGGAGCGGTGAGCTTTGCCCGCAGGTCGGGAGCAGACGTTATAGCCATAACCGACAGCCCCGTTTCTCCCATTGCCGCCGAGGCAAGTCAGGCGCTTTTCGCCAAGAGCGATATGGCGTCCTTCGCCGACTCGCTGGCGGCGCCCCTCAGCCTTATAAACGCGCTTGTGGTGGCGGTGTCGCGCAAAAAGCAGGACGAGCTTACCGTAAGACTGCGTCAGCTTGAGCAGATTTGGGAAGAATACAACGTGTACGACACCAATCAAGGGTGAGCTATGGACGAGATAAATAAGGTCATAGTAATAGGCGGCGGCGCCGCGGGAATGATGGCTGCGGTAAGCGCCGCGAGAGCGGGGGCGTCGGTCATTCTCCTTGAGCGCAACGATGCCTGCGGAAAAAAGCTTCGCATAACGGGAAAGGGCAGATGCAACGTGACCAACGACTGCACCGTGCAGGAATTTCTGCAAAACGTGCCCTCAAATCCAAGATTTCTTTACAGTGCCCTCAACCGCTTTGACACTCAGGACACCAAGGCTTTCTTTGAGAGCGAGGGCGTTCCCCTCAAGGTGGAGCGCGGGCGCAGAGTCTTCCCCGAAAGCGACAGAGCCGAGGACATAGTCAGAGCTTTAGTTAAAGCCTGCAAGGACTCGGGAGTAAAAATAAAGCAGAGCCGCGTGCGCTCTCTTATCATAGAGAGCGGCAGAGCGGCAGGAGTGCGCACCGAGGACGGCGAGGAGCGGGGCGACGCGGTAATAATAGCCACGGGAGGAAAATCCTATCCCCGAACAGGCTCGGACGGCGACGGATACACCCTTGCAAAGGAAGCAGGACATACGGTGACGCGGCTGCTGCCATCACTGGTTCCCATAGTATCCGACAGCAAGATATGCCCTGCCCTTCAGGGGCTCTCACTGCGCAACGTGGGGCTGTGTATAGCCGACAGGAGCAGCGGCAAAAAAATATATGAGGATTTCGGCGAGATGCTCTTCACTCACTTCGGACTGAGCGGTCCTATGGTGCTGTCGGCATCGGCGCATATTCCCGATATATCCACAGGGTGCTACGAGGCACAGATAGACCTGAAGCCCGCCCTTGACGAAAAGACCCTTGACGCAAGACTGCTCTCGGATTTTGCCAAGTACGCCAACAAGGATTTCGCAAACGCTCTGGGCGACCTGCTCCCTCAAAAGATGATACCGGTAATCATATCCCTTTCGGGCATTGACCCCCGCAAAAAGGTAAATTCGGTGACCAAGGAGGAGCGCCGCGCCCTGGGCGATGTCATCAAGGGCTTGAAAATACACCTTTGCGGCTTCCGCTCCATAACCGAGGCGATAATCACAAAGGGGGGAGTCAGCACGGCCGAGATAAATCCCAAAACTATGGAATCCAAGCTCTGCGGGGGACTCTACTTCGCGGGTGAGGTAATTGACGTTGACGCCTATACGGGAGGATATAATCTCCAGATAGCATTTTCAACGGGAACGCTGGCAGGCGAGAGCGCCGCGTGGGGGTAAACTATATTTTCGAGTGGGAGTTTCGCCCGTTGCGACGGCTTCACCGCCTACAAGGCGCGCCGTCCCACAAATTAGCGAAAAGCCTAACAAGCTCTAACTAAGCCTTCCCCAGCGGGGAAGGGGAACCACGATAGTGGTGGATGAGGAGAGCGTGGGTATAGTCTATGTTCGCAATTATTTGTTGGAGAAGATAGAAGTTCCCTCAAAGCGAGAAAAACACACCTCTCCCAGAGCTCTCCTCATCCGTCTTGCCTTACGGCAATCCACCTTCCCCGCTGGGGAAGGCTAAAAATGAAGGGGAACACAGTTTCCCCTGCGAAATATACAATAACACCTTCAGAAAGTTCTTTTGGTTCTTTTCTTTCAAGAAAAGAACAGAAAAATTCGTTTATAATTCTAACTATACAAAGGAGTAATTATGATACGCATAGCAATCGACGGTCCCGGAGGGGCAGGAAAAAGCACGGTAGCAAAGGCAGTAGCCAAGAAGCTTGACATACTTTACGTAGACACGGGGGCGCTTTACCGCACCGTAGGTCTTTACGTAAAATCCAAGGGCGTTGACCCCAAGGATGCCGAGGGTGTAGGCGCTCTTCTGCCCGAAATATCCATAGAGGTAAAATACGAGGGCGGCGCTCAGCACGTCTACCTTAACGGCGTTGACCACGGTGACGCCATACGCACACCCGAGATGTCAATGTACGCCTCGGCAGTATCTGCCATCCCCTCGGTAAGAGCATTTCTGCTTGAAACCCAGAAGGATATCGCGCGAAAGAACAGCGTAATTATGGACGGACGCGACATCGGTACGGTCATACTCCCCGACGCCGACCTTAAGGTCTTTGTGACAGCCTCGGCAGAGTGCCGCGCTATGCGCCGCTTCAAGGAGCTTACCGAGAGAGGACAGAGCGTAAAATACGAGGACGTGCTCGCTGAAATGAATCAGCGCGACGGTCAGGACAGCTCACGCGCCATCGCCCCCACCAAGGCGGCAGAGGATGCCGTATATTTCGACAACAGCGACCTTGATTTTGACCAGACCGTGGACGCTATCATTCGTATGGTTAAGGAAAAAACGGGAGGAAAGCTCTGATGGCTAAAAAGGTAAAGAGAAACGGCACTCGCGCATATAGATTTTGCTACGCCCTCTTTTCGGGAATAGTAGGCTTTTTGTTCAATTATAAGGTCCTTAACAGTGAGCGTGAGCGCGACGAGGGCAGATATATCGTCTGCGGAAACCACGTCAGCGCAACCGATGCCATAGCCCTTTGCTATGCCTTCCGCAAAAATCAGGTCTGCTTTATGGCTAAAAAGGAGCTCTTTAAGGTTCCCGTTCTCGCTCCGCTTATAAAGATGCTGGGCGCCTTCCCCATAGACCGTGGCGGCAGCGACGTTGGAGCTATAAAAAAGGCTGTGAATATAGTCAAGGAGGGCAAGTGCCTTGGCATATTCCCTCAGGGTCACAGATACCCCGGGGAGAACCCGCGCGAAACCAAGACCAAGAACGGTATGGCGCTTATCGCTACACGCGCCGAGGCGGACATAGTTCCCTGCTACATCTGGAGAAAGAAAAACCGCTTCAAGCTCTTTGGCCGCACGTATATCATAATCGGCGAGCCGATATCCTTTGAATCCTTGAATTACAAGCCCGAGGAAAGCGGAGAATACGCCCGTATCACCGATTACGTCTTTGACAGAATATGCACCCTCGGCGAGGAATTCGAGGCAGGCAGAAAGAAGAAATAAAAAGCACCGTAGGAGAGAGATTTGTTTAATAAGCGGACGACACAATGCGCCCCTACGGGTAAGATGTGACCCCGAGAATACCGCTTACCCAAAGCCTCCCTTGTGTAAAGGGAGGTGCCGAAGAACGAGGCGGAGGGATTGTAAAACACGCAATTTTCTCGCAAAACAATCCCTCACCCGCTTCGCGGTAGCTCCCTGTGCAGGGAGCCTATAATTAACCCAAGAATATATCTTAACCAAAGCCTCCCCTTGGGGGGAGGTGGCGGCGTAGCCGACGGAGAGGGGTAACCTCCCTTTTCTTTAGCCCCTCTCAGTCAGCATTGCTGACAGCTCCCCCCGAGGGGAGCCTT
>CAJGCD010000049.1 GCA_904501715.1 uncultured Clostridia bacterium | reverse complement strand
GTTTTTTGAAGAATATATTGGTCAGAAGATTCCTTGAAAGATTGTTATATTCGTCGCTCTGCTTGTCAAAGCCCGAAAGCTCAAGCTGCTCAAGTCTGCCCTTGGAAACGTCATCAAGTCCCCACGGGTCATTAAGATTAAAGGGAGAGGAGGTAGCCATAGCAAGTATAGCGCCCGTCTTTACGTCCATAACTATTCCGCAGGCGCGGTTTTCCGCGGCATATTTTTCGGTCGTTGCCGCAAGCTCCGCCTCAAGAAATGCCTGAACGTTGCTGTCAATGGTCGTAGTAAGATTATATCCGTCTATCGCCTCTATATAGCTTGAATATTCAAAGGGCATTACGTTTCCGTATGAGTCGCGCGCCTTTATGTAGTATCCGTCAACTCCGCCCAGATATTCGTCATATTGAAGCTCCAGCCCGTAAAGTCCTTCTCCGTCACTGCTTGTAAATCCCAGAATGTGAGCCGCCAAGCTGTTGTTCGGATAATACCGAGTGCTTTGCGCCTCAAGAAATATCATTTGCTCAAATTTGTTATCCGCTATAAATTCTCTTATCTCGTCAGCCTTTTCTTCATATACCTTCTGAACTATGGTTCTATCAAGCTTATCGGTATATTTTGTCGCCTGCTCGTATACCTTTTCGTAGGTAACGTCCTCAAGGAGCTCGGAAAGCCCCTTCGCGATTATTTCGGAGTAGTTTTTTTCGTCCTCTTTTTCGGCGGCGCTTATACCCGATGGGGATATAAACACTCGGTACGTGGTCACGTTGGTAGCAAGTACGTTTCCGTTTCTGTCGTATATCTTGCCTCGGTTTGCCGCTACGGGCGACTCGGTAGTCATCTGATTGATGACCTTGGACTGATACTTTTCAAAGCTGACCGTCTGTATAATCAGAATTCTCAATAGAAGCGCTCCAAAGGCGACGAAGATCAAGATTCCCACGAGCGTAGAGCGCTTTATCGCTCTCGTTTTGTTTGGCCCGTCGTTCATTTATCTCTCCTTCTTCTTGAGCCTTCGCTCAGGATTTTGTGAATTCTTTACATATTATGTTTGTTTATTTTGCTTTATTCTATTCGCTTATTTCTTAGGGTCTATACCAAATGCCGACAGAAGAGCAGAAAGTTCAAGATTTTCTTCTTCCTTATCGTCGTATATTTCTATCTCTTCACCGCCGTCAAGCACTATGTATTCGCTGTCCGCATACTGTCTTTTTACCATACCGAGCTTTTTGGCATCGGACTCTATCTCTTCCACAGTATACTTCAAATCAAGCTTTCCTTGCAGATCCGCCTCCTCTACCTTAAGCGAGGCTATCTCACTGTCAAGGCGTCCTACCTGTCCCGTAGCGCTTCCCACCATTACCGAGCCGCTTACTATAAGGCTCATTGATATGGCAAATACCGCTATTCCCGCCATTGCGGATACCGGCACTCTGAAGCGTCTGCCTTCACCTCTGTTCTCTCTGCTTTCTACGGGGAACCATTTTCTTGCGAATTCCTTAGCGATAGACAGCAGTCCTTGCATGTGGCCCTCCTTCGAGCCCGACTCGGAGCGAGTCAGTCCCGTCGAGGACGCGCCGTTCTTTCTCGCGGGAACAGCTGAGTTTTTCGCAGCCTCTGCCTTTGCTTCCTCTGCCTTGACCGTGGAAGGCATATAGAAAGCTCTGCGGCTCTTGAAGTAGCGAACGAAATCGTCGGAGGTCATATATTTGCTTCCGTTATACATTCCGCTACGGTAGCTGTCGGCTATCTTTGAGCGAGAATCAAAAAGTATGTAGCTCGCGGGAGTATTATCTTTATTCGAGGCTTCCTTTTCCATAAGCACTGCCATCTCGTTTTTCATATTGTTAGAAACGGCTCTGCCTCTGTAACGTGTGCGAAGCTCTGTGATACAGCGATTATAGGAATCGTTGTTGTATTCTGCCATTGCTCAAATACCCCCTTGAATTTTTTCTATCTTCTCGTAATTTTAAATCTTTTCGGCTACCCGAAGCTTTGCGCTTCGTGAACGAGGATTTTCTTCAAGCTCTTCTTTGCTTGGAAGTATGGGCTTTCGGGTCACAAGCCTTACCTTAGGCTTGTTGCCGCAAACGCATACGGGAAAATCCTTTGGGCAGGTGCATCCCGACGCAAGTGACGCGAAGGTCTGCTTTACTATTCTGTCCTCTAAGGAGTGGAAGGTTATTATCGCTATCCTTCCGCCCTTGTTTAATCTTTCGACCGCCGCCCTTATAGCAGGCTCGATAACGTCAAGCTCGGCGTTTACTTCAATGCGTATAGCCTGAAAGCTCCGCTTGGCGGGATGATGTCCGCCTTCTCTCGCGGATGGCGGAATTGCGTATTTTATTATGTCGCTAAGCTCTCCCGTGGTCTTTATGGGAGCTTTTTCTCTGTGTTTTACTATTGCTGACGCTATGGCAGGCGCATAACGCTCCTCACCGTACTCAAAAAGAATTTTTTTGAGCTGCTCTGTTGAGTAGTTATTTACCACCTCATAAGCCGTCAGACTGTTACGGTTATCCATTCTCATATCCAGCGGTGCATCCGCACTATATGAAAATCCTCTGTCTGCCGTGTCAAGCTGGTATGACGAAACTCCCAGATCAAGGAGAACTCCGTCTATTGCATCAACTCCAAGCTCCTCGCACACGCGCGCGATATTGGAAAAGTTGCTGCGCACCACAGTAGTATTTTTGCCCAAGGCGTTTAATCTTTGAGTGGCTACCGCTACCGCCGTCTCGTCCTGGTCGATAGCTATAAGCCTTCCGCTCTCCAAGCGCCTTGCTATTTCGGATGAATGTCCCGCACCGCCCGCGGTTCCATCCACGTATATTCCGTCGGGCTTTATGTCAAGCCCATCCATACACTCGTAAAGCAATACCGAGCGATGGGAAAATTCTATTTTTTTGGTTTCTTCACCCATGGCTCACCATCAGAGTCCGTAGGATTCAAGAAGATTCTTGATATCCTCTATGTTCTCGTCACTCACCATAGCCTCATAATTCTCTTCAGACCATATCTCGGCGTATTTACCGCAGCCAACGACCACGGCACCCTTGGTGATACCTGCGTACTCCACAAGAGCCGCGGGAATAACTATTCTTCCCTGCGCATCGGGAGATACCTGAGAGGCATCACGGTGCAGAGCTCTGAGTATAGCCTCGGAGGCTTTTCTTTCCATCTTAAGGATTGGGCTGATGTACTCCTCCCACTCCTCCATTGAATACACCTTGAGGCAATTTTCACGAATACTTTTTGCCACCATAAAGCTTTCGCCAAGCTCTTCACGGTGCTTTGCGGGTATGAACAATCTGTTTTTTGCGTCAAGACTGTGCTTAAACTCGCCTGAGAACATCTGTTTTGCCTCCTTTCAATGGGTATTTTTCATCATTTCTATATATAATACAGCGGAGCTTTGGGCTGTTACGCACATTTGGTCCCATTTTTCCACCATTTCGCTCCACTTTCCACCACTTCGGTGATATTATTATAAATCAATTCACCAAAATATGCAATAGTAAACTTTAAATTTAACCGAAAATCTTTTGTAAAAAAGAAATCTTTTTCAAAAAAACTTTCAAATTGCCCAAAAATAGGGTGTTTTTTCACAATTTGAATTGATAATTTACTTTTTTTTACATTTCTTTTAAAAAATGGGTGTTATTATATCGCAAAATATCATTTATCCCCTTCTTACAGCTCTACCGCGCGAAAAAAGATTGATATAGAATTATCAAATTCCTATTTACAAAACAAGCATTATATGGTATCATTAAGTAGTAGAATATTTTATATTATGAAAGGAATGAACATTATGAACAAGTTTATGCTCAACGAAACCTCTTACCACGGCGCGGGAGCTATCTCGGCTATTACCGCAGAGATCCAGAACCGCGGATTTAAGAAGGTATTCGTAGCTACCGACCCCGACCTTATCAAATTTGGAGTTGCCGCAAAGGTAACCGACCTTCTCGATGCTGCTAATATTGCTTATGCGGTTTACTCCGACATCAAGCCCAACCCCACCATTGAGAACGTACAGAACGGTGTTGAGGCATTCAAGGCAGCAGGCGCTGACTGTATAGTAGCTATCGGAGGAGGCTCCTCCATGGACACCGCAAAGGCTATCGGTATCATCATCACCAACCCCGAATACGCAGATGTCCGCTCTCTTGAGGGCGTTGCTCCCACAAAGAACCCCTGCGTTCCGATAATCGCAGTTCCCACGACTGCGGGAACCGCCGCTGAGGTTACTATCAACTACGTTATCACAGACGTTGAAAAGAAGAGAAAGTTCGTTTGCGTTGACGCTCACGACATTCCCGTCGTTGCGGTAGTCGATCCCGACATGATGGCTTCTATGCCCGCAGGTCTCACCGCCGCTACCGGTATGGACGCTCTTACCCACGCTATCGAGGGTTACATAACCAAGGGCGCTTGGGCTCTCTCCGATATGTTCCATATCGAGGCTATCCGCATCATCGCTTCCTCTCTCCGCGGTGCGGTTAAGAACGAGGCGGCAGGACGCGAAGGCATGGCTCTCGGTCAGTACGTTGCGGGAATGGGCTTCTCCAACGTTGGTCTTGGTGTTGACCACTCTATGGCGCACACTCTCTCCGCATACTACGATATGCCCCACGGAAAGGCTTGTGCTACCCTTCTCCCCGCTGTAATGGCTTACAACGCAGAGGCAACAGGCGAGAAGTACCGTGAAATAGCTCGCGCTATGGGCGTTAAGGGCGTTGACGATATGACCCAGGAGGAGTACCGCGCAGCAGCTGTTGAGGCTATTCGTCAGCTTGCTGAGGACGTTGGCATAGTTACCTCTCTCAAGGGCGTTGCCCGCGAGGAGGATATCCACCAGATGTCTATGGACGCTTACAACGACGCTTGCCGTCCCGGCAACCCCAAGGAGACCAGCGTTGAGGATATCGAGGCTCTTTACAGAAGCTTGATGTAATCGGTCAAACAATAAAAAAGGTTCTGCTTCGGCAGAATCTTTTTTGTTTTTATTGACTTATTCCTCGCTGTGTGATAAAACACAAAAAAGCTTAACGGAGCATATATCACCAACACAAAAGCTTGTATACGCCTATTATTTCCGACGTACGGCTCGAAGGAGAAATAATCTGCTCCGAGCCTATTCTTGAGTATGGCAACGGCGACACGCTCAAACCAGAAAGATACCGTTTATTTAAAGATAAGATGATAATTCTCCCCCCACGAGCGGAATCTCCTGTCAAGCGCTTTTTCCTATATGACCTTCCACGGCGCTGACCAAGAGATACGAGCGGCTATCTGCTGACCCACCCGTTGGATAGCCGAAATATCTCCCAGTGACAACGGTCAGCCTATCCCCAAAAGCTCTGTCTGCACAGCTTTGAAGCTGACGGTAAACCCGAATTTACGGGCACTACCAAGCAAAATCAGAGATATGCTCTTAACGAATACATTCGACGAGATGTGAAGCCCGATATTTGGTGGGTAGGCGCAGGAGGGTATCCCTCCCCGCACGCTTCCCAAACGGGCTTACCCCCTTGAGAGAGGCTTGTGAAAAGAACGGCGTTCAGCTTATGGTCTGGTTCGAGCCCGAAAGAGTGCGTCCCGACTCGTGGCTTGGAGAAAACCATCCCGAATGACTGCTCTCCGCCAAGGATGACGCGCCTAACGGAGCGGGCGGAAGTCTTCTGGACCTTGGAAATAAGGATGCTCTGAATTGGCACATAGAATCAGTTTTCATAAAAAATAGGCATTGTGTCTTTATCGACACAATGCCTATTTGACTTTACAGCCATTTTATCAGTCTTCTTTTTTCTTAAAGGAAATACCTGTTCCCACAGCCATAACAGCAAGCAGTACTACTGCGGCACCGCCAAGAACAGAACCACAACCCTTTTCTTCGGTGGGCTCGTTAGCATCGGGATCCTTAGTAGTGGTGGAGGCTTCTGTATTTTCAGGATTTTCGGGAGACTCGTTGTTTTCAGGATTCTCGGGAGTATTGGGAGTAGAAGGCGTTGAAGGTGTACCGTCTGCTTTAACGAGAGCCGTTATTGCGTCGGTGAGCGTCTTGCAGGCGTCGTCTATCATAGCCTGGTCATTATACGTAAGAGCACTCTTTGCGGAGCTCAACGCTATCTGAAGTATAGACCAGCTTGCCTCGGTATAGTCACTTGCCTTGAGCTCCTCGGCATCACTTATAGCTGCCTTAAGGTCGGTATAAAGCACCTTATCTCCAAGAGCGTATCTCGCATCGTAAAGGTCGTAATAAGCTTTATTTACCTCCTTCTGGTCGAGTATTTCTGCATTTCCTCCCGACTTAAGAGTCAAAACATCAAGACCCTTTACGCGCTTCGCCTCAGCATACGCGGTCTCTACCGCCTTCCAAAGGGTTGCATCATACTGAGCCTTCTTATACTCGATACTGTCGATCTCTTTTATCATATCGTCAAGTCTGTCAAAGCCGTAGCCCGCCATTATTCCGAGCTTGTCGACAGCCTCTTCAACCTTCTCAAGGGACACGTCCTTAGCCTCATCGAACCAGTCGTCAAACAGCTCTTCATCGAAGAGGTTACCCTTGTAATCGCTTTCTCCATTAGAAATGGGATTGCTGTTAGTGCTCTCGGTATCTATCTCGCCAAGGCTGTAAGAATTGCTTATATTCACATCCGAAAGAGTAATATTACCGATTATTCCCGCTACAAAGTTACCCTTCTTGACAGTACCCGCATTTACCGAATTGCTAACGGTAACTACTCCGTCGTTGGCATCGCCTATGATACCGCCGAGGTAAGCCTTTGTAGTATCCTTATCATAGCTTATAGTACCCGCGTTAAGACACTTGTTAAAGGTCACTTTTGCCACACAGGAGTAGCCGCTGGCATCATTAGCCGCACCGTACATACCACCCGCTTGAGGAGCAGTTATGTTTCCTGTGTTAACACAGTTTTCAATGGTCATAGCGTATTCTCCGTAGGTATCATCGGGCTTCTGCATCTCTATGTTGTGTCCAACGAGTCCGCCTGCGGAATGTACCGAAGTAATTTCACCGGTATTAAGACAGTTGATAAATTTAGTGGTAATCGTTTTTACAGAGGAGGTCCAGCTAAAGCCTGCTATTCTCTGGCATCCGATAAATCCGCCTGAGCCCTGATAGTTACCTACCGTATCCTTATCACTTACCTTAACGTCGCCGTTATTTATGCAATTCTTAAATTCTACGTTAGTTGCACATCTTGCCTCGCCAATGAAGCCGCCTAACATTGTGCCCTCATTTACATCCTGACTGCTAACACCCGCAGGAAGAGCGGTATTCAATATGTCAGCATCATTTACACAATTCACAAACTGTACCTTAAGACTGGTCTGACTCTCTCCGTGAAGTATACCGATAAATCCTGCCGCGCCTATAGCAAGATTATTCGGTGTCATGGAACGACTGACGTTTCCACCTGCGCCATTAGTACAATTGGTAAAAGTATTGGTAGCGTTATTCTTGAGCTGTCCAATAAATCCACCCGTATAAGCTGTGGAATTCTGTGACACCATTGCTCCGTTATTGGTGCAATCAGTCATAGTAATACCCTTATTAGCGTTTCCAAGAAATCCGCCTGCGGAAACTACACTCGCTGTGTTCGTAGTGTTTACCACAGCGGTATTAGTACAGCCTGTAAAAGTAGTGCTATCGTTAGCATTTCCAAGGAATCCGCCCACATAAACAACAGCCGTAGTATTCGTGGTATTTACCATAGCCGTATTTTTACAGCTTGTAAAAGTAGATGTACCCGATACTCTTCCAGCCATACCGCCTATCCAAACAGGGGTGTTTTCATTCGCTCCCTTACTGTTCTTTCTGACAAAGGTAGGAGCGTTAAAATTGAGAGTTCCTCCAGAGGTGCAGTTACTAAAGCTTGCGTTTCCGTCAATACGCGCAGCTATCATTCCCACGTCGGCATTCAAGAAGGGCGTCGTCAAGCCTATCATTATTCTGTTTTCCAAAGCCCTTATACGTAGCGGGAACGTTTATAGTAGCGCCGACTGTGGAGCATTTTTCAAATGTTACAGCGCCCCTCGACCAGCCAACAATACCCGCAGCTCCGGTCACACCGTCACTTTTTGATGAATAATTAAGTTCGATAGTACCCGTATATTTTACGTTAGTCAAGGAAGAGCCGTCGCCCACGATAGCGATAACTCCCGATGGATTTTTTACATCTCCGTCCTGATTCTTAGCTGTTATATTAACGTTGGATACTATGTTTTCAAGAGTAACCTTATAGTTATACTGCCATCCGTCACCAAGAGGTGAGAACGCAGGACAGCCGGAACGGTCCGAACCGTCAGCAATCATAGAGCCCGTAAGCTTGAGGTTTCTGATAGTGGCATTCCTCATCTGGAAGAAGACAGCCGCACTGTTATCGGTGTACTTAAAGGAATAACCGTTTCCGTCAAAAACAAAGTTTTCGCAAGGAAGATCTGCTGACCCGTTCTTGGGATTAAAACGCTGAGCGGGAATATCAATATCCTGAGTAAGATAAAGATTTTTCTGTGCTGTCGCCTTTTCAGGAGTAAATGCTGCCTAAAGCTCAGCATACGAGCTTATCGCCGTCCACTGGGATGGCGCACTTTCCCATGGCTTAGCCCAAGAGGACACGGGCAGCGTCAGCTCCCCTGCCGCACTTGCGGGAACCGCCATTACACAAGCGGAAACAAGCATAGTGAGAATTACTAAAACAGAAATTATCTTTTTCATTTCCATTCTCCTTTTCAAATATTTTGCACAGCTCACGGATGAGCCTCCGCGAAAAAATTCTACATAATAATTTTAAACTATTTTTCTTCGTTTGTCAAGATTTTTCAAATCACTCGAAAAACTACCCGAAAAATTCTCCGTTTTTGATAAAATTTGTTTTGGTAATTTGCATATTAAATACAAAAAAGGCGGATTGTCAAGTAAACCTCTCTCGGTTCACCATCTTCCGCCTTTTTACTTTTTCACCTTTCTCAGCAAGGTATTATCGTTTACGCTTTTATCTTAACCTCGTGGATCCAACCCTCGGGTGCTTCTATTCTTCCCATCTGGATACCGGTCAAGGTATCGTACAGCTTCTTAAGAGCAGGACCCATTTCGGTCATGCCGCTGGGGAAGCAGATCTCTGTGCCGTGATCAACGACCTTTCCCACAGGAGAAATAACCGCTGCTGTACCGCAAAGTCCGCACTCAGAAAAATCCTTGACCTCGTCAAGAAGAACCTCTCGCTCCTCAACCTCCATTCCAAGATATTCCTTTGCAACATAGCAAAGCGAGCGTCTTGTAATAGAAGGAAGAATAGTATCCGATTTAGGTGTTACCAGCTTGTTGTCCTTAGTAACGAATATGAAGTTTGCTCCACCGGTTTCCTCTACCTTTGTTCTCGTTGCGGAATCAAGGTACATATTCTCGTCGTAGCCCTGATTGTGTGCATCAACGATTGCGTGTAAGCTCATTGCATAGTTAAGACCTGCCTTTATGTGTCCGGTTCCTCGAGGAGCCGCACGGTCAAGGTCGCATACGCGAAGAGTTAGCGGCTTTACACCGCCCTTGAAGTAAGGTCCAACGGGAGTTGCAAATATACGGAACTGATATTCGGTAGCGGGCTTTACACCGATAACCTGATTGCTTCCGAACATAAAAGGACGAAGGTACATCGTCGCGCCGGATCCATAAGGGGGAACGAAATCAGCATTTGCCGCAACAACAGCCTCTACTGCCTCAACAAACTTATCCTCGGGATATGCGGGCATTTCGAGTCTTCTTGCGCTGTCAGCCATACGCTTTGCGTTAAGGTCGGGGCGGAACGTAACGATACGTCCGTCCTCGGTACGATATGCCTTCAAGCCCTCGAATACAGTCTGCGCATACTGAAAAACACCTGCGCACTCGTTAAGTACAACGTTTGCATCCTCGGTAAGATATCCCTCTTCCCATGCTCCGTTCTTGAAGTTTGCTACGAATCTTTTATCTGTCTGGACATATCCAAAGCCAAGATTTGCCCAATCCAACTGCTTATTACTCATAATATTTTCCTCCAAAATTACTTATTATAATTTTTTCCGAGGCTGAGAGCCTTCATATTAAGCTCTTTAAGAGCAGCCTTCTTGGCAGGAACGAGCTTCTCTACCACCGTCTCTACTCCGTCAAAGGAAAGCTCGGGGTGATTTTCGAGAAGATGTCCAACTATAATCATATTAGCAAGGCTGGAAATTCCCTCTTCCTTTGCCATCTGAGTTGCGGGAATATAGAACACCTCTACGTCATCTCTTTCTACCCTTGCGTCTATCAAAGAGGAATCAACGTATATCTGTCCACCTGCAACTACCGAATCTACGTACTTTTCGAGAGAAGGAAGATTCATTGCTATAAGCACGTTGGGGCTTGTGATAATAGGTGAACCAACAGGTATATCAGAAAGAATTACGTTACAGTTTGCCGTGCCTCCGCGCATCTCAGGTCCGTATGAAGGAAGCCAAGAAACCTGAAGCTCCTCTAAAAGTCCCTTATAAGCCAAGAACTTTCCTGAAAAAAGAATTCCCTGACCGCCAAATCCCGCTATAAGAATTTCCGTGGTTTTCATTCTGCAGCAGCCTCCTTCTCAGATCTATCCTTATAAACTCCTATGGGATAGTAAGGAAGCATATCACTCTCTACCCATTCAAGCGCTTGCTTGGGAGTCATTCCCCAGTTGGTAGGACAAGCGGATACAACCTCTACGAATGAAAATCCCTTACCCTCCATCTGATTCTGGAACGCCTTTTTAATTGCCTTCTTGGCATTTTTTACGTTCTTAACGTTATTTACAGCAACACGGGTTATGTATGCAGGTCCTTCCAGCGTCGCAAGCATCTCACTAACCCTTATAGGCCATCCGCAATGTTTTACGTCACGTCCGTAGGGAGAAGTCTGGGTAACCTGACCCGGAAGGCTGGTAGGAGCCATCTGTCCACCTGTCATACCGTAGATCGCGTTATTTACGAAAATAACGGTAATATTCTCGTTTCTTGCTGCCGAATGAACTGTTTCAGCCATACCGATCGACGCAAGGTCACCGTCACCCTGGTAGGTAAATACGATATTGTCAGGGCGGCAACGCTTAATACCCGTAGCAACAGCAGGTGCTCTTCCGTGAGGAGCCTCTATCATATCACAGCCGAAATAATCGTATGCCATAACCGCGCAGCCAACAGGCGCTACTCCTATTGCCTTGCCTTCAATGTCAAGCTCGTCCATAGCCTCGGCTACCAAACGGTGAATTATACCGTGAGGACATCCGGGACAGTAATGAAACGGCGCATCTGTCAATGCTTTCGGTTTTTCAAATACTATAGCCATAATCAGAATTCTCCTTTCTCTGCCTTATGTATTGCAGTAAGCACCTCATCGGGAGTAGGAATCATACCGCCCGTGCGGTTGCAAAGCGCAACAGGTCGCTTACTTTCGGTAGCAAGCTTCACGTCCTCAATCATCTGACCCATACTAAGCTCTACACAGATAAATGACTTAACCTTATCTGCCGCCGCTCTGAGTGCCGCTGTGGGGAAGGGCCAAAGCGTAATAGGACGAATAAGACCAACCTTAATTCCCGCTTTGCGCGCCTCTGCAACTGCATTTTTAGCTATTCT
>CAJGCD010000048.1 GCA_904501715.1 uncultured Clostridia bacterium | reverse complement strand
AGCTCTCCTCATCCACCACTATCGTGGTCCCCCTTCCCCGCTGGGGAAGGCATACACTTATGTCAACGCACAAACCCATTCAATAAAACCCCTTTTCAAGTTCTTTTGGTACTTTTCTCCGAAAGAAAAGTACGAAAAAAATCGTTTATAATTCTAACCACACAGGAGAAATATGAAAAAAAGATACAGCGTACGCGGAATGAGCTGTGCGGCGTGTGTAGCGCACGTAGAGCACGCGGCAGAAAGCGTTTGCAAAAGTGAAAATATATCTGTGAGCCTTATGACTAACTCCTTGACCGTTACATTTGAGGATGGAACAGACGAGGAAAGGCTCTATCTTTCGCTTAAAAAGGCTCTTGGGAGCGCGGGCTACACGCTGGAGAGAGAAGATGGTGAGAGAAAAAGAGATATCGCCGACGAGGAATTCCGCTCGGGGCTGCGAAGGCTTATAATATCGGCTGTTATAACAGTCATTCTTATGATAGTGGCAATGGGTCATATGATAGGAATACCTATGCCCCCCGTGTTTCTTGAGCACGGATATTTGTTCGGGCTCTTGCAGCTTGTCCTGACTCTGCCTGTCATAATCATAAATTTCAGATTTTTCAAAAACGGCTTTTCCGCGCTCTTCCGCGGAGCGCCAAATATGGATACCCTCATAGCCATAGGAGCGTCGGCGTCGGTCATATACGGCGGCGTAGCCATAGGCTTTATGCTTTACGGAGAGCTCGTGGGGGATATGGCACTGGTCCACAGCTACTTCCACAACCTTTATTTTGAGGGAGCGGCAATGATACTCACTCTGGTCACTCTGGGCAAAACTCGTGAGGGCAGAGCGAGAGCCAACGCCGCGGGGGCGGTGAGCAAGCTTGCCGCAATGCTTCCCGACAGCGCATCTGTCCTTCGTGACGGTGAATTTTGCGAGATACCTATATCCGAAATAGCTGTGGGTGATATAATTGAGATAAAGGCGGGAGAAACCGCCGCCGTTGACGGCGAGGTCATAGAGGGAAGCGGAGCCATGAACGAATCTGCCATAAGTGGCGAGAGCATACCCGTTGAAAAGTCGGCGGGGGATAAGGTAAGAGCCGTTTGCACGTTGCAGAGCGGATATCTCAGAATAAGAGCCGAGCAGGTGGGCAAGGATACCTCACTTTCAAAGATAATCGGGCTTCTTGAGGATGCTGCCGCTTCAAAAGCGCCCATAGCGAGAGTTGCCGACAGGGTAAGCGCCGTGTTCGTGCCCGCTGTAATGGCGGTGTCGGTAATTACCGCAATAGTGTGGATAATAGCAACCTCAGACCAATCCGCGGCGTTTAATTGCGCGGTATCGGTGCTTGTGATTTCCTGCCCCTGCGCTCTGGGACTTGCCACTCCCACAGCTATAACAGTAGGCACAGGCAGAGGAGCAAGGCTGGGCATACTCATAAAGAGTGCCGAGGCGCTGGAAAATCTCGGTTCAATTAGATTTTTCCTCACAGATAAAACGGGAACTCTCACCGAGGGAAAGCCCCGTGTAACAGACCTTATTGAGATAGACGCGGGCAGAGAGGAGATCTTGAGGATCGCCTACGCCGCGGAGTCAAGATCGGTGCATCCTTTAGCCGACGCGGTCTGTAAAATGGCAGAGGAGGAAGGATTTTCCGAACTGTCGGGAATAGAGGCGGGAGAGCTTGAAACGCTAATAGGAAAGGGAATCAGGCTGACCCTTACGGTGGATGGCGAGAGCGCTCCTTGCTTAGTTGGAAGCTTGGCGCTTCTTGCAGAAAACAACACAAAATTATCAAGTGAAAATCAAGCAAAGCTAAGCGCCTTGGAGGCTGAGGGAAAGAGCTCCGTGTGCGTAGCGCTCGGAGATAGAGTGCTGGGTATAATAGGCATAGCCGATGCCCCTGCGCCCGACAGTGCCGAGGCTATAAGCGAGCTTAAGAGGATGGGAATAACGCCCGTAATGCTCACGGGTGACAACGAGCGCTCAGCCCGTGCAGTTGGAGATGCCTGCGGTATTGAGGAGTGCTACGCAAGGCTTCTGCCCGAGGACAAGGAGCGTCTTATAAGGGAATTTTCCAAAAAGGGAAGGACAGCTATGGTGGGCGACGGAATAAACGACGCTCCCGCTCTTGCCTCGGCTGACGTGGGAATAGCAATAGGTGCGGGTACGGAGGTAGCCATAGACTCGGCTGACGCGGTGCTTTCAAGAAGCTCACTGTGCGACGCTGTGACCGCAATAAGTCTTTCAAGGGCTACTATGACCACAATAAAGCAAAATCTTTTCTGGGCGCTTATTTACAACGCAATATGTATTCCCATAGCGGCAGGAGTGCTCAGCCCCATAGGCTTTACCCTTTCACCAATGCTCGCCTCGGCAGCTATGTCGGTGTCGTCGGTGTGCGTGGTGCTCAACTCGATCAGACTCAGATATAAGAAAATATATATAAGAAAAGAGGAGGACAGTGATATGTTCGGCAAGACAAAAACAATAGCGTTTACAGTAGAGGGAATGATGTGCAATAATTGCAAGGCACACGTTGAGAAGGCGGCTCTCGGCGTTAAGGGAGTCAAGAGCGCGGAAGCGGTGCTCGATACTAAAACTGTCACTGTCACCGCAAAGGAAAGCGTGTCCGAGGACGTTGTAAAGGCTGCTGTTGTAGCCGCGGGTTATAAGGTTGTGTAGTTAGAATTATAAACGAGGTTTTTCGCTACTTTCTTGAAAGAAAGTAGCACAAAGAACTTCCTGAAGGGGTTATTGTAAAGCACGTAGAAATTAGCCTTCTCCAGCGGAGAAGGGGGACCACGGTAGTGGTGGATGAGGAGAGCGCGGGAAAGGGATGTGGTTGCAATCACTTATTGGAGAAAATTGAAGCTCCCATACAGCAAGCAATACACATCACCCCCAAAACTCTCCTCATCCGTCACTCCTTGCGTCGTGACACCTTCCCCGCTGGGGAAGGCTTTCTTTTTTGGGTAACTTTCTCGAAAGATTCGTGGGACGGCGCGCCCAGTGGGCGATGAAGCCGTCACTCAAATAGGAAAAAACAAGGAGTATTGGGTGCGGCAGTACCCAAGACGACTATGTTTTTGACCGAAAGGTGGAAAAAAATCGTTTATAATTCTAACTACAATATTCGTTTCCAAGATTTACTTGTTGAAACTCGGTGTAAAATCGTGTATAATTAAGTGACAAAAAGAAAAGGAGGTAAAAAAATCAAAAATCAAATTTTTCAGAAAAGGAGTGAAAAAATGAAGGTAAAAAAATTTGCATTGCGAGGACTCGCTGCCCTTCTTCTCGGCTGTGCCCTGTTTGCTCTTCCCATATCTGCCGCAGAGGTCAGCGCTGAGGAGCATTCGGGAGAGTGGAAATATAATTTTCCCGCCGACGCCGCTCACGTCACCATTGAGATAGACGGAGTTAAGGTGCTCGAGGGCGAGGCTGCCATTCTTGATTCGGTTACATACGTTCCGCTCAGAAGCTTCTCGGAGCTTTTCCACGCCGACAGCATAAGCTGGAACGGACATACCAATACGGCAACCGTGAAAAAGGGTGCTACTGACATAAATATTAAGAGCAATACGTATTATATCGAGGCAGAGGGCAGGTATTTCTATTCCTCAACGCCTACGAAAAATATTGACGACAGGCTTTTTGTGCCTATTCGCATAATCGCCAAGGCTCTTTGTGTTGACGTTGAATGGGATTCTCAGAGAAGGACGGTAGTGCTTACCGATACGGGCAAGGCTCTCATCGGCGCGTCGGAATTTTACGATTCCAACGACCTTTACTGGCTCTCACGCATAATCAGCGCGGAGTCGGCTGGCGAGCCTCTTATAGGCAAGATAGCCGTGGGAAACGTGGTGCTTAACCGTAAGGAAAGCAGGTCGTATCCCAATACTATCTACGGCGTTATTTTTGACCGCAAGGGCGGCACTCAGTTTACCCCCGCGGTAACGGGTACTATCTATAAAGCGCCCACTGCCGAGAGCATTATGGCGGCTAAAATATGCCTTGAGGGCTATTCGGTGGATACAGCTATTTTGTTCTTTATGAACCCACGTATAGCCACCAACAACTGGATTTCCAAAAACCGCCCCTTCGCCTTCCGTATAGCTAATCACGATTTCTATTACTGAAGGGGAGATAGATAGAATTATAAACGAGTTTATGCCACTTTCTTTCGAGAAAGTGGCGCAAAGAACTTGAAAAAGGAAATGATATTACGGCTGACGGATGTGCGGTGCGTAATTATCCTCATAAGGAAAAAAGCCGTCGGACAGCTTCGCTACCGACGGCTTTTAATTTTATTTAATAAATTACAGAATTTGGCGGGACGTAGGGTCCGACAAATTCATACGGTCAAAAACATAGTCGTCTATGACACTGCCGTGTCCTATACTCCTTGTTTTTTCCTATTTGAGTGACGGCTTCATCGCCCACAGGGCGCGCCGTCCCACAAATCCGCGCGTGACAGCGTAGCACAAATGTACGAATAACGCACAAATTTTGCGATACGCTTCCGTTAGCGCACAAACTTTGAGTTATCTTTTATAATAACCCCTTTTCAAGTTCTTTGGGTACCTTTCTCGAAAGAAAGGTACGAAAAAAACGTTTATAATTCTAACTTCTTTCTCTCATCTCACACACGCACTGCCATATAAGGTCAGCGGACGCCTTAGCGTCATAGGTTTGGCGGTGGTTGTTTATGAGATTATCGCGCATAGGCTTAAGAAGCTTGGGATTTTTGGCGAATTTACGTATTTTCTTAGCGGCGAAGCGGCAGCTTGGGATATAGATAGCACCCTTAAGCTTACGCACGTGATAATTCTTTATACCGCGCTCGATGTAGGTAATACACTTCGTAACGATTATGGGAATACCCAAAGCGGCGGGCTCTGCAATAGCGTTTGCTCCGCTCTTTCCCGCGAAGAGGTCAGCGCAGACAAGATAATCAAGCATCCTGTCGGTGAAATCCACGGCTATGAGGCGTATATGCTTAGGCGTATTCCTTGAAAGCTCGTCAAGCTTTAAGAAAAGCTGGTGGTTCATACCGCAAAGGGCGATTATAGTCATAGGCTCTGCGGCGCGCATAAGATGCTTCACTGTGCCCTCAAGCCTTGCCATACCGTATCCGCCGTCGCAAAGAGCGACGACGAAGGCATCCTCGGGGATACCCAGCTTGGCTCTGCACTCTGCTCGGGCTTCCTCGCCCTTGTATTTCTCAGCCTCGGGGCGCATAGGGAACGGAATCTGGGTTATATTACCGCCCGCGTACATACGTGTGCGCAAGACCTGCTCGTATCCCACGTCGCTTGATATAAGGAAATTATTGCAATCCACGTTAAACGCGCCGTTGGAGTAAACGTCGGGGCAGAAGCAGATCGTATAGGGTCTTGGGGTCTTAAGCTGATTGATATAAAAGGGAGTTGACCAGTGAGCGCTGTACACCACGTCGGCGTCCAGCTCCGCTACGTGCTTTACGGCACGGGGATTTGTTTTGATGCCGCTGAAGGACATACGCAGAAGCACAAAGAGAGCGAAGGTATCTCCCGCGATAAGATTGCCCAGCTTGCAAAGGAAGCTGAGAAGGGGAGAACGGTTCTGATTTTGCACCGCTCTGCGGAAGAGCACCTCGGTCTTCTCAAGGTTTTTATCTCCCGTTTCGGTAAAGAATTTGGACTCTACTATCTCGCACCTGTCACCGTAATATTTACGGAACTCGTCGCACACAGTCCTTGTGGGTATTATATGACCCTTTCCCGCCTCAACGTAGGTGAATACCACGCGTGGCTTGCGTTGGGGGTCAAGGCGCTTGAGGTCGTCAAGACGCGCCTGACGCTTTTGCTCCAGAGCCACCTCGGCGGCGGCAAGCATAGCGGTATAGACTATAATGAAATTAGGATAGAAGAAGAAATTATCCACCGTAGACATGCCGAGAATGCACAGAGGAGTCATAATAAGCAGCAGCTTATCAACAGAGAAGCGGCGCAGAAGCAGCTCAGCTATCTGCTTTATATGGATAAGGAACATGATAACGCCCACGATACCCATAGAAGCCAAAAGCTGTACGGCTACGTTGTGATACATATTGACAAACAGATTTTTCGAGGCGGTCTCGGGGGTGAAGTACCCAAGGGAGAAGCCCGTGCCGAAGATGGGGGCGGAGAGGAAGTCCATAATTCCGTCCTTCCATATAATCAGGCGGGAGGTGAAAAATCCGTGGATACTGTCAAGAGAGTCAAGGTCGATATCAAAACGGAGGAAATCCAGTATCTTTTCAAAGATGTTTTTGTAATCCTCGGGGAATTTGACTATAATATAGACCAAAGCCGATACTGCCATAAGGCATAGGAGGGCAAGGCTCAGTCGGTTTATCTTTTTGTTTCTTCCGCTGAAGCAGCAGAGAAGAACGCCAAAGCCGAGAGCCAAGCCGCCTAAAACGATAGCCGAGCGGGTGTCAATAAGTACGGTGAATACCCAGAAGGAAACAGCCGAGAGGAATGACAGCATAGGCCATTTTCTGCTGTGCATAAGATATATGGCAGCGGCTATGGAGAGAACGACTACGCCACCGCTGATAGTGGGAGGTCCCCACGCTAATGAGAGCATACCTCTGTTTATTTGCGTAAAGCCCCATTTTCTGATAATGAGATTGTCGCACAGATTCAGACGGTAGGCAATGACAGCCACCTGACATATGACCGCGAAGCCCATGGCGACAAGGGTCTTGCAGGCGTATGCTATGCCATCTCTCGAATGTGCCAGAACCGTGACGAACAGCATATAAAAGACGGTTAGCACAAGGGCGAGCATAACGCCGAAGAGAAGGGTGCTTACGGTCCACTGAGGGCTGAAAAGTCCGTTTGTGATAAGGGCAATGTCAAGAAGGATTATGCCCCAGAACAGTATGCCGCGCTTCCCGAGCATCTCACGAATAAGCCCCGAGGAGATAAGTCTGTATATAAGAACGGCAACGATAATGAGTATGCACGCCGCGAAATGCCACATAGCGGAGGGTACGAATGAGGGAGTAGCGGCATAAAGGGTATAGTGATTTTCGGGAAGGTCCATTCCCACGACGTAGTACGCCAGAAAGGCGGGGACCATAAATATTTTAAGGTCGTCGGTGAAAAGACCCGTAAAGACGGTAATTGCGGTGAGGATCCACGCGCAGGGGATATATATATCCTTGTCGCCGGTAGCCGATATTACGCAGATAAGGGCGAAAAGAGCGGGGAAGAAGGCGGTATTCTGTATTTTAACTATAAGCGAAATCAGCTTATTCTTCTCGCGTATTCTGTCGAAGATAGTCATAAACAAATTGCGAACGCGCCTCGGCGACCTCCTGTAAGATTTTTGGATATGCAAGGATAGCGGAAAGCATACCCATCTATGATAAATTATACCACCAACGGGGAAAAAAAGCAATAGCTTTTCATATTTTAGTGGCAAAGAGCGGGAGATATGAGCTTTTTGGAGAAAGAATAAAAAATAAAGAAAAAATTTTTCAAAAAGGTATTGCAATTTAGAAAAAAGTGTGATATAATAACAAAGCTGTGAATAAAACGGCCCGTTGGTCAAGCGGCTAAGACGCTAGCCTCTCACGCTGGAAACATGGGTTCGATTCCCGTACGGGTCACCAAAAAAGAAGGTACTGCAATGCAGTGCCTTCTTTTTTGGTGACTCGTCGGTCATTTAACCCCCGACAAAGTCGGGAGGGTGAAAGATTTGTTTAACAAATCTTGCCGCCGAGGAGCTTGCGACGAGGTTTCGATTCCCGTGTCGCTATCGACGTATAACCAGAGCCGTGAGCAAAAATATTCGACGCAGGCGAAATTTCCGCAGACGCCCCTCGTCAGCTCGGTATTTTCGCTCATTTTGTCGCGTTCATAGCTTTCAGCTCGTCGTCACTGAGGGCAATATCAAGCCCCTTGAGGTTTTCTGCCAGATGCTCGGCTCTTGCCGAGAAAAAGGGGATGATTCTGGGATATCCCTCAAGTCGGCACAGTGAGGTAAGCCAGGCTACCACGATTGCCGAGGGAGTGACACCCTTTTGGGCTGCCATTTCCAGGACCTTGCGTGCTCTGTCACCCGTTTCGTATTCCTCGGGAAGGCGTGAGATATCCTCGTACGCGCCCTTACAGAGGCAGGAGTACGCCACCAGAGGCATATCCTTATGGCAGAGAAAGCGCATTCTTTCTCTGTTTACCGACTCGTTAAAGACGTATTTGGGAGCAAATCCCCACTTCGGATTAAGGTATGTCATTCTCTGCTGCATTACGGTATAGGGGGTATATCCCTTGTTTTGAGCTGTAATATTTGCCTCGGCGAGACGCCAGGTATCGAAATTACTTGCGCCCAGAGCTCTGACCTTGCCCTTTTTGACCAAGCGGTCGAATGCCTCTAGGGTCTCCTCCATAGGTGTGCTCGGGTCGTCGGTATGAGCGTAGTAGAGGTCTATATAGTCTGTGCCCAGCTTTCTAAGGCTTTCGTCTATCCAATATTCTATCTGCTCACGCTTGAGCCCCGCTCCCTTGCCGTGTCGGTCAAAGCCCACCTTTGTGGCAAGGACAACGCGGTGGCGGCAGCCTCTGTCACGCAGCCATTCCCCCAGAAGTGTCTCGCTCTCGTCACCCGTTCCCGCCCAATGGGCGTAGTTGTTGGAGGTATCTATAAAATTGCCTCCCATATCCATATATAGGTCAAGGGCTCTGTAAGATTCCTCCTTCGACACGGTGGTGCCGAAGTTCATAGCTCCCAGAGCCGCCTCTGTGACAGAGAGCCCGTTTGGCAGAAGTATCTTTTTCATTTTACGCTTCTCCTATCATTCAAATCTTTGTATAATATCGTCCTGAAGACGCTTACAGATGTCTACGAAGACACCGCTGTATCCCGTGACTCTTACTCTCAGATGGCGGTAGCTCTGGGGGTCCTCCTGTGCCGCCCTGAGAGTCTCGGCACCCGCGGCACTGACCTGAGCGTGCAGTCCGCCCAGATTAAGATGTGTTGACAGGAGAGCTCCAAAGAGCCTTCTGCCGTTTTCGCTGTCAAATTCACTTTTGTTTATATCCAGATTGAGAGCTCCCGAAACAAAGCCTCCCTTGGGAATACAGCGGACAGAATTGAGCATAGCCGTAATTCCGTTGACAGCCGCGCCCGCCGAGGGGTTGGTATTCTGGGAAAAGGCTCTGCCCGCCAGTCTGCCGTCGGCGGTAGCTCCGTACTCCTCGCCGTATTTCAGATGCCAGGTATCGCTCTGTATGCTGGGCATAAGGAACAGACCCTCGCGCTCAAAATAGGGGCGGCTTTTTTCTATTATAAGCTCCGAGGCGCGCTGCGCTACCCTTGCGGCGTGCATATTTGACAGAGCGGTATCCATACCGTATTTATCGGCTTTCCGACAGAGGGCAAGGACATAGCCGTAGCCCTCGAAATTTGCCTCCGCCGCCTCTATAAGCCTTTCCAGTGACAGGCGTTTTTCTCTCATTACAAGCTTGTCAACGGCGATAAAGCAATCGACGGTAGTGCCGAACATCTGGAAGGCTTGTATCTCGAAGTGATATTTCGCGCTTGCCGAAAAGCATTCGGCGCGTGCGAGGGAGTCGGGCAGGAAAAGGTCGGTAAAGGTGAGCACCGCCGAGGGGCGTGCCCGTCTGTGAGCCAGCTCCCGCGAGGTGTTTTCAAGCTTTTCGACGACGCACCTCTCCATGCGGGAGAAGAATATGTCATACAGCTCATCAATAGAGATGCGCTCGGGAGGCAGCTGAGAAAGAGCGCGCAGAGAGATCATAAAATCCTCTGCCCAGCCGTGGGGCGCGTATACTCGGTTGTACACGTACCGCTGGTCCTTGGGGAGGCTCTTGTTAAATTTATCCGCTCCCGGACCGCCGACCATCCACGCTCCGTTTGCTCCCGTGGAGCACCAATTGCAGCCGAAATGGGCGTACTCACGCGCTTCCGAGGGGTCAAGTCCTATTTTTTCAAAGGCGGCTGTAACGCCTTCGTCATTATAGAACATAAGGGCAGAGCTGTCTACTGCCTTGCCCGACAGTATGCTCCACAGACGAGGGGCGCGTTTGTCCATATCCTTTACGTATCTTACCACGATTACGGGATTTTTGAAGGAGGGAACTATATTTTGGGCAAAAAGCTCCGTGAGCTCGTTTTCTACTATGCTGCCACTCGAGTCTACTCCGCCCAGAAGCAGATATTGAGGGGCGTCAAAATTCAGTATGCGCTTGAAGGTGGTGCTGTTCGTTTCGTCGCCCAGCTGATGCTCACCTCTTCCCATTATGAGGTTGTGCTTGCAGTAGTAGTCGGTTATAAGCTCTGACGCACCGTCCTCGGTAAGTATTCCGCTGTCTACGTCGGCGCGGTACAGAGGATAGAGGAGCTTGTCAAGACGGCCCACGGTGAGGGTCGGATTTTCGGTGATGTAGGCACAGTTTATAAGAGTGATGAGCCAAAGCAGCTGAAGCGCCGAGGCGAAGTGGGAGGGAGCGGACAGGACCGCGTCTCTCAGATTTTGAGCCAGAACGGGAAGCTCCTGTCTATCCGCTTCCTCGGCATATCTCAGGGCATAGGCGGTGATGGCATCGTAAAGCTCTAAGGTAGCCTGAAGAAAAATTTTGCGGTCGCTGTCCTCGGGCGGGAGAGCGGCAAGAGTGCCTTGCGCTCTTGCTCGGAGTCCCGTAATGCCCTCCTCGACCACCGTTTCCCATGAATAGGTGCAGTGTCCCGAGCCTAAAAAGGTGTCGTTTGGAGGATAGTCGGGGGAGGCTATAAAGCTCTCAAAAAGCGCCTCCTCCTGCGGATCAAGCTCTCTGAATACAGCCCGCCCCGCAATGAGGTCGTGGGGCTCTACGGGAGTGGACACGCGGCACAGAAGCTCGCCAAGAGTCCTTGAAAAGCGCAGGGGCTGGGGAAGCCCGTTATATTTGGATTTTATTTCGTCAAGTATAAAAACACGCTCTGCCGATACTGAAAAAAGCGGTCGTTGAGTCAGCGCCGCCTCGGCTTCGGCTATATTTATACGCATATCTCTCATTGTGAGCTCCTTTTTACTCTTTTCAATTTGATTATACATCTTTTTGGTACCCTTGTCAATGAGGTGTGGGAAGAATTATAAACGATTTTTCCTGTTCTTTTCTTGAAAGGAAAGAACCAAAAAGAACTTCATAAAGGGAATTGTTTTGGTGTAAGCCTTTTATTTGTGCGCTGACGGGAGTGTGTTGCCGCTTGCGACTAGGGGGCTTTTCTCCTCCTGTTAAGGAGCGTACAGGTTATGATAAAATTTCGAACCGGTGCTATGCCCGAAAAGAAAAAGCGACTCAAATGAGATGTACTCTTAAGGACAGTTTTTGAAACTTTTCCTTAAAAATTCGTGTCAGCAATATAAAAAGGAACCGTTTCGGTGCAATGCGGTTCCTTTTCGTTTTGTATACGTATTAATAGTATTTTGGTCTTAAGATCATCCAAATGATCCAAAGTCCACCTGTAATACATATCATAAAGATATCAAAAAGCAATGAATATCTGCGCCTAACTCTCCCACCCGCAGCAGCAGCGGCTGCGGCAGAAGATGATGCCGAATTGTTGTTGTTAATAATTATTGGTTGATCTTTTGCCTGTTTATCGTCCTTATAATTTTGCGTTGGACAGCCACAATGTACACAAATTACCGCTTCATTGTCAATTTCTTTTCCGCATTTTGAGCAAAACATAGTTATCCCTCCAAAAATAAAAAGTGCGCCAATCGAAGTTAGCGCACCGAAAAACGCGAACTCCAAGTTGTCGCCAAACGAACTTATACACAGATAGGTATTTTCATACTATCAAACGGGAGTCGCATTTTTACCAAATGGATTCATTCGTTTAATAGTATGACGAAAAAGGGTATAATTATCCCATAAAGAAAAATATACCTATCGGTGCGAATATTAAGTTCGTTTGGCACCATTATTATATCACCATTTTTGCGGTTTGTAAATATATTTATTGAATTTTATAGAATTACCTCCCGGAAGGTAATCTTATAAATTTCAAAAATTATATTTACAAACCTCGAAAATTGTGATATAATAATTGTGCCAAACAAAAAACGAATAATGATTTTAAGGAGAACGCCTTATTTTTATAAGGTGCTTTGTACTCTTTTGATTTTTTTTGCACAAATTAGTGAATAATGGTAAAAACGTTAATTCCGCTAATTTGTGTATGGTGTCTTCCGTATCATTAGTTTTTTGTTTGGCGACAATTGGAGT
>CAJGCD010000047.1 GCA_904501715.1 uncultured Clostridia bacterium | reverse complement strand
CGGGTAAGGACTGGGATCTGGCAAGACGCTCCGGCGGTATCAAGATACTTCCTCCATTTATAACTACATACGATGGCGGAAGCACCAAGCTTTACAGAAACAGGCTTGAGGCTCTTATGGGAGTTACAAATTTCATATCTAAATGCACAGAAGAGCACATAGTTCTTTCCGACTGTGACTTTATATGCAACATAGACCTTAATGAGGTCATAGAGGACCACAAGAGTAAGAACGCGGATATGACTATGGTGACACGCGCCTGTGTTCTTGGCGAAAAGCTTCCGACCGAGGGCGTGGCTAAGGTAACGGTTGACGATAACGGAATGGCTACCGAGATAGTTGCTTACAGAGGCGGCGAGGACAGAGTAGAGGTCAGCACCAATATTATGGTATTTAACAGACTGTTTCTTCTTGGTATAATCGAGGAGGCGGTAGCCCACAGATATAAGCAGTTCTATCAGCAGCTTCTTGTGAGCAGACTTGGAAGTGCCAGAATAAATTGCTATCATTATGAGGGTGTTTATCTGCATATAACCTCCTTGGCAAGTTATTTTGAGTCCTCCATGCAGCTTCTCAAGCCCGAGGTGCGTAAGGGACTGTTCAACGTGGCGGACAGAGCGATATATACAAAGCTCCGTAACTCCGCTCCCACAGTTTATGCTGAGGGCTCTAAGGTTACAAACTCTTACGTGGCAGACGGATGCGTTATCGAGGGAACCGTTGAGAACTCTATAATCTTCAGAGGAGTTCACGTAGGAAAGGGAACTGTTGTAAAGAATTCTATTCTCTTGCAGGATACCTTTACCGGAACCAACGTTTCGCTTAATTGCGTAATAACCGATAAGAACGTCGTTATACGTAACAACAGAGTTCTTTCGGGACACGAGAGTATGCCCTTCTTCATTTCCAAGGGCGCAATGGTTTAAGCTTTGCAAAAAGGAAGGAAATCAAAATGAAAAAATTATTGTTTGTCGGAGCTGAGGTAATGCCCTTTGCGGCTACGGGAGGACTTGGAGACGTTCTCGGTTCTTTGCCTGCGGCAATAATCGAGGAGAGCAAGGGAGAGGTTGACGTAAGAGTAGTTATGCCTCTTTACGGCTCCATATCGCAGGAGTGGAGAGCACAGATGACCAAGGTCTACGAGGGCTATATCAGCCTTTCGTGGAGAAATCTTTATTGCGGCATACACAGCCTTGTTAAGGATGGAGTTACTTATTACTTTATAGATAATGAGTACTATTTCAACAGAGGCGCGCTGTACGGATACGGAGATGAGGGAGAGCGCTATGCCTTCTTCTGCAAGGCGGCTGCCGAGCTTCCCCGACTTGTGGGATACTATCCAGACGTTATTCACGCTCACGACTGGTCGGCGGCTCTGGTGCCTGTGTATATAAATCAAAAGTACCGTCAGATACCCGGATACGAGAATGTGAAGTTTGTATTTACCATACACAATATTGAGTATCAGGGAAAATACGGATTTGAGATACTGGGTGATATATTCGAGCTTGGCTACGGTGCTATCAGTACAGTGGAATATGACGGATGCATAAACCTTATGAAGGCGGCTATTGTATCCAGTGACAGAGTTACTACCGTAAGCCAGAGATATGCCGAGGAGATATGCTCTCCCGAATATGCTCACGGCCTTGACAGGATACTGCGCACGTGCACAGATAAGCTGTCGGGAATACTTAACGGTATAGACTACAACTACTACGACCCCGAGAATGACGGAGCTATCTCTGTAAATTACGGTGCTACCGAGCTTGATAAGAAGTGCGAAAACAAAAAAGCGCTCCAGAGAGAGCTCGGACTGCCCGAGCGTACCGACGTTCCGCTTATATCCATCATAACCAGACTCGTTTCTCACAAGGGACTCGATATTATTTCCCAGATGATATATAAGCTTGTAGGACAGAAGGACGTTCAGCTTGTGGTCCTCGGTAAGGGCGAGGCTGAATACGAGCATTTCTTCAGAGGACTTGAGGCGGCTCATCCCGATAAGGTAAGAGCGCTCATAACCTATGACAGAGACCTCTCCAAGCGTATCTACGCGGCGAGTGATATATTCCTTATGCCCTCAAAGAGCGAGCCCTGCGGACTCTCTCAGATGATAGCCTCCAGATACGGGGCTATTCCCGTAGTGCGTGAGACGGGCGGACTTTACGACTCTATCAAGGGCTATTGGCTCAACGGAGACGTTATCGAGGGTAACGGATTTACCTTCGCAAATTACAGCTCTTACGAGTTGGCTGAACGTACCGTAGCGGCAATAGAACTCTGGAAGAACGAAGAGCTCCGCGCAAGATTTACGGAAAAAATAATGAATGTCGACTTCTCGTGGAAGAACTCTGCGGCAAAATATCTACAGATGTACGCTCCTCTTTGGGAAGATTGAGATAAATCACGGCAACAGGTGAAAAATAAGAATAATACCGCTGTTGCAACTTAGAAAGGACCAAAACCACCAATGGAAAATTTAGCACTCAACAAAACACAGGTAAAAGAAAATATTGAAGTAAAGCTGTCGAGATATTTCGGCTGTACGCCCGAGGAAGCATCCAAGGATCAGATGTACAAGGCTGTGGCGATGACCATCAGAGATATGCTTTCCTCCAAGAGAAACGATTTCAAGCACGAGGTCAACAAGACGGGCTCCAAGAGAGTTTACTATATGAGTATGGAGTTTCTTCTCGGACGCTCTCTCAAGACAAATCTCGGTAACCTCGGACTTTCCGAGGCGTATCGCTCGGCACTTAAGGATTACGGCGTAGAGCTTGAGGAGCTCTTCGACTGCGAGCCCGACGCAGGTCTCGGCAACGGAGGTCTTGGAAGACTTGCCGCTTGCTTTATGGACTCTCTGGCTTCTCTCGATTATCCCGCAACGGGATTTTCCATTTGCTATGAATACGGCTTTTTCAAGCAGATGATAGTTGATGGAATACAGGTAGAGCTTCCCGATATATGGCTTCCCGGCGGAGAGGTATGGCTTGTTCCCAGAACCGACCGTATCTATCACGTAAAGATGGGCGGACGCGTACGCGAGGAGTGGCGCGACGGACATATGGAGGTCATTTACGAGGATGCCGAGGAGATAGAGGCAGTTCCTTACGATATGATGATATCGGGAGCGGACAGCAAGGCGGTTTGTCAGCTTCGCTTGTGGAAGGCGAGGGATATCAAGAGCTTCAATATGAGCCTGTTTACTCAGGGACAGTATGCCAGAGCGGTAGAGGAGAGCACCAATGCCGAAACTATATCCAAGGTTCTTTATCCTTCGGATAACCACATCGAGGGTAAGCTTCTCAGACTTTCTCAGCAGTACTTTATGGTTTCCGCTTCCTGCCAGAGTATAATTCGTGACCATATGGCGGTTTACGGAAGAATAGATAACCTTGCGGAGAAGGTTGCCGTTCATATAAACGACACTCACCCCGCGCTCTGTATCCCCGAGCTTATGAGAATACTTATCGACGAGTATTTTCTTACTTGGGATAAGGCTTGGGATATCGTTACCAAGGTATGCTCTTATACCAACCACACGGTAATGCCCGAGGCGCTTGAGACTTGGAACGAGGATATCTTCCGTCTTAAGCTCCCCAGAATATATACTATCATCAAGGAGATAAACGAGCGCTTCTGCCGTGATGCTTGGAACGTATTCCCCGGAAACTGGAACAAGATATCCAAGATGAGTATTATCGGATACGGTCAGGTGCGTATGGCTAACCTTTGTGTTGTTGGCTCACACGCTATCAACGGTGTATCCAAGCTCCACTCGGATATTCTCGTAAAGTCGGTATTCCACGACTTTTACGCAATGTATCCCGAAAAGTTCTGCAACGTTACGAACGGTATAGCTCACCGCCGTTGGCTCTGCTACTCCAACCCCAGCCTTGCGGGACTGCTTGACGAAACTATCGGAACGGGATACCGTCATAATCCCATAGAGCTTAATAATTTCGCTAAGTACGCGGATGACGCACAGGTGCTTGACAGAGTAAGAGCTATCAAGCATCAGAATAAGATAAACTTCTCCAATCTTCTCTATAAGAAGACTGGTAAGCTTATCGATACTCACTCTATGTTCGACGTTCAGATAAAGCGTCTGCACGAGTACAAGCGTCAGCTTCTTAACGTTCTTAATATCATTGGACTTTACATTGATATCAAGGATAACCCTAATGCCGATTTCCAGCCTATAAGCTTCCTCTTTGGAGCTAAGGCGGCATCGGGCTACTACCACGCAAAGAGAATAATACACCTTATCTATTGTCTTGGCAAGGAGATAGAGAAGGACCCCGTTGCCAACAAGAAGCTTGCCGTTGCTTTCCTTGAGGATTACAACGTAAGCATGGCGGAGGCTCTCGTTCCCGCTGCCGAGATAAGCGAGCAGATATCCATGGCGGGTAAGGAAGCCAGCGGTACGGGATGTATGAAGCTTATGATGAACGGTGCTATGACTATCGGTACTCTTGACGGAGCAAACGTTGAGATGCTTGCCGAGGCGGGTAAGGATAATATGTATATATTCGGTCTTACCAGCTCAGAGGTAGATGACCTCTGGTTGCGTGGCTATAACAGCAATGATTTCTACATCGGAAATACTAAGCTTCAGCGCATAGTTAACGCTCTTAAGGTAGGTTTTGCGGGTGAATCCTTTGCGGATATAGCTAACTATCTGACCATAGGACCCGGAATTGCCGACCCCTATATGTGTATGGCAGACTTTGAGTCCTACCGTATGACACACGCAAGGGCTGTGGCTGATTATGCGGATAAGACCAAGTGGAACAGAATGTCGCTTATGAATATCGCGGCATCGGGCTTCTTTGCGGCTGACCGTTCTATTAACGATTACGCAGAGAACATCTGGAACATTAAAAGACTTACAGACAAAAACTAAAACAGACAGGGAAGACCAATGCTTACAAAGATAACCGAATGGGCTGATTGCCTGCCTATAATCAAAAAAAGAATAGACGGAGCGGATGTATCCCATAAAGGTTGCTTTGCTTTTGGCGAGTGTCCCGAAATAATTGTCGAAGTGCCGAGAAAGCTCGGCGCTTCGGCGGTGGTTTTGCGCGTATGTAAGGACGGGCAAAGCGATGCTGACCATCCATTTTCTTTTTCTTCAACAGAGTGCGGTATCGATATCTACACTTTTACCTTAGATACGGTAGCACTGTGTGACGGTGATGAGGATGGTCTTTTCTTTTATGAGATACTTTTTCTGCGCGGAGCGGATACGTTGTTTACGTCTACGAGGAACAACGTGGATTTTGAGCTTCTGGGATACTCTCATAAGCGTTTTGCTATGCTGGTGTACCAAAAGAGTCTTAAAACTCCACAGTGGTTCAAGGGACGCACCATGTACCAGATATTCGTAGACCGATTTTGTATAGGCAAGGGTACTGTCGGAACGCGCGAAGACGTTATTATGAATGAGGATTGGGATAACGGTATACCGCAATATGCCGAAAAGCCCGGGGACGACCTGAAAAACAATATGTTTTTCGGTGGAAATCTTTGGGGCGTTGCGGAAAAGCTTGATTATCTTAAGTCCTTAGGCGTAGGAGTGATATATCTTAATCCTATATTTAAAGCGTATTCCAATCACAAATACGATACGGCTGATTATCTTGAAATAGATGCTATGTTTGGCGGCAAGGAGGCGTTTGACGCCCTTATTTGCAAGGCAAAGGAAGCCGATATAAAGATTATCCTTGACGGAGTATTTAATCATACTGGAGATAACAGCCTTTATTTTGACCGTTATGGGGAATACGGCACTAACGGTGCTTACGGAAACAAAAAGTCACCGTACAGAGAGTGGTATAGGTTTAAGGATAAATCAGGTAAAGAGGAAAATTACGAGAGCTGGTGGGGAATAAAAATTCTGCCAAGACTCGACCACGAATGTGACGATTGCCGTACTTTCTTCACGGGAGAGAACGGCGTAGGCGCAAAATATATAAAAGACGGAATTGACGGATGGCGACTTGACGTTGCCGACGAGCTGTCGGACAGATTTCTCGATGAGTTTTGCTCGGCTGTAAAAAGGGAGAGCGACGGCGAGGCTGTTATTATAGGCGAGGTATGGGAAAATGCCGCCGAAAAGGAGGCTTACGGAAAGCGTAGAAAATATCTGCGCGGAAGTCAGCTTGACAGTGTTATGAATTATCCCTTAAGAAACGCTATATTGGATTTCGTTCTCAAAGGGAATGGGGATTTTCTTGCGGATACGCTTAAATCCATATATTCCATATACCCTAAGGCGGTATGCGATTCTTTAATGAACATTCTCGGCACTCACGATACCGAGCGCGTTCTTACTGTCTGCGGAAAGGGAAGCAGTGAGGTCTCTTGGGATGCGGGCTCTGTTCTCGCGACAAAGAAGCTGTCGGCAAGACAAAGGTCGGCGGCAATAAAAAAGCTTATGATAGCCGCAGCGTTGCAGTATACGATGTACGGTGTGCCGTCTCTGTATTACGGTGACGAGGCAGGCGTAGAGGGATATCACGACCCGTTTTGCAGATTGCCCTATCCTTGGGGAAGAGAAAACCAAAAGCTGCTTGCTTTTTACCGAAGGCTCGGTGAAATACGAGCCCAAAATAATGAGCTGTTTGCCGAGGGCGAGTTTAAAATATTGCATGTTGATGGAGCATTGCTCGCTTTTGAGAGATACACCGAAAAGGAAAGTATAATAATTGTAGCCAACGCAGGTACGGAAGCTGCTTCCTACAAGCTCGGAAGCGGTTGGAGTGATATCCTGAGCCGCAAGGAGTACGCGGGAAGCGTGGAAGGCTTTAGCTGTGTTGTGCTGAAAAGGAACTGACGTTATGGGAGTCTTAAAAAATCTTTTTAGAAAAATAAAAATGAATAAAGACCCAGACAGTAAGGCGTTCAGGCTCGAGATGGCGAAATCCGTATGTGGACAGCATATAAAGTACGTTACCGAGAAAATAGACGGAGTTGAAGAGGTCATAGGACGTAGCGGCGGACTGAATATAAGAAACGATGAATTTATAGTTTATGCTTCGGCTAAGGTGATATTCAGATGCAAGCTTGAAGAGGTGCGTATATGGGAGCTGCTTTCCAAGGACGGAGTGGTAATAACAGGTCCTGATATAGAAAACGGCGGTGTCGAAAGAACTGTCATAGCCTTCTATGTGTATCACAGAAAGTGAGCGAAGGATGGAAAGATATATGCTGCAAGCCATAGAGCTTGCCAAAAAAGCGGCAGAGCGCGGCGAGGTGCCAGTAGGAGCCTTGGTAGTGGAGGACAGCACAGGTGAGGTGCTGGCACAGGCTTATAATCTTCGGGAGACTAACAAGCTGGCAACGGCGCATGCCGAGGTTCTCGCCATAGAGGAGGCGTGCGCAAGGAAAGGAAGCTGGCGGCTTTCGGGGTGTACTCTTTACGTTACCCTTGAGCCCTGTCCTATGTGCGCGGGAGCAATTATAAATTCAAGGATAGACCGTGTGGTATATGGGGCTAAGGACGCACTCGCGGGCTGCTGCGGAAGCGTTATCAATTTTAATTTTTATCCCTTTAATCACGCCTTTGAGCTCATAAGCGGTGTTTGCGAGGAAGAATGCTCGGCAGTATTAAAGACATTTTTTAAAAGCCGCAGAGGTTAAAGTGCTAAATAAAAAAGAGGAGTCTATGCAGTGGATATTCTTGGCGGAATATATCACCCATAAGGCTCCTTTTTTGCTGTATTACGAAAAACCTGACATAGCGGGAGGATTATTATTTAATCTTTTTAAAGCTTCCGGGACCTTCTCCGTACGCCTTTACGTACGCCCGATAGAAGGAGGAGTAGTCGCCGAAGGCGCATTCCTCGCAAGCTGCATACGCGGGTACGCCGTTTTCTATCTTCACACGCGCGGCGGCAAGTCGCTTGGCGGTTACGTATTGCCACACCGATGCGTGGGTCGCCTTCTTGAATATCCGCTCTACCTGTGAAACACTCATAAAGAAGTGATTTGATATGGATTCGACGGTCAGCCTTTCGAACAGATGCTCGTTGATATAGGCGGTTATTTGTCCGGCTATAGAGCTTTGAAGGTCGGGCTGCTTTCTTTTTGCAAAGCTGTTGCACAGCTCCTGAAGCAGGGGGAGAAGGTTGGACATTATGGCAAGTCGTTTGGCGTAGGGGTCATCACTCGCGATACACATAGCCTTTACGCAGGAGAGTGCAGAAATTCCGCTCAGATCGGATGGCTTGTAAAGATTGTCACAGCCAAGCGCGCGGTCGTTAAACGGAGCGAGCAGTCGGTGCTCGGGGTCGATAGAGTCAAGAATAGAGGGCGAAAAATTCAACACGTAGCGCTCATATGGAGAGTCTTCGAGAAGATTTGTAAAATGGGATTCATTCTGACGCATCAAAAGGAGGCTGCCCGATGAGAGCTCGTATTCATTTCCCTCAACGTGATAACGCGCTTTGCCCGAAACGAAAAAATACATCTCCATATTACTGTGCAAATGCATAGCAAATGATAGCTGCTCGGGATGTCGGTCTATTGAATGGCTCAAATAGAGCCCGGGAAATTTTGATTCATATAACAGCATATATCCTCCCACACGGTTTTATATAAATATTTTAGCATCTTATGCGCAAAATTGCAATACTTTTGCAAAAAAAGCAATTCCGTTGTGATTTTTTTTGCTGTATAATAAACTTACAGAGTATTGTTTTAAAGGAGGTCGCTATGTGCTACAAATTATCGGCGTTTGCCGATGAGGTATCCAACGATTTTGCAAAGCAGATAAAATTTTTAAAGGATAGGGAGATACCTTATCTTGAAATAAGAAATCTGGACGGAAAGAATGTGGGCGATTTAAGTATTGACCAAGCAAAGGCTATTCGCTGTCAACTTGATTCGGAGGGCTTGTCGGTATGGTCGGTGGGCTCAAGACTTGGAAAAATAAACGTTACCGACGATTTTGCTCCTCACCTTGATGAGTTCATGCGTACGCTCGATATAGCCCATGCTTTGGGCTGTAACAAGATAAGAATGTTCAGCTTTTATATCCCCACGGAGGATGATGCCTGTATATACAGAGATACGGTAATGGAACGTCTGGATAGATTTCTGGAGCGTACCCGCGGCAGCGGAATACTTCTTTGCCACGAGAACGAAAAGGGAATATACGGCGATATCGCTGAGCGCTGTCTGGATATTGCGCGTACCTTTGCGGATATGAAGCTCGTTTTTGACCCCGCAAATTTCGTTCAGTGCGGAGTGGATACTCTTGAGGCTTGGGAAATTCTCAAAAAATACGTTTCATACGTTCACATTAAGGATGCTATGCCCGATGGAAGCGTAGTTCCCGCGGGAAAGGGAAAAGGAAACGTCCAAGCGATACTTTCGGATTATAAAAAGCTTGGTGGCGGAGTTCTTACTCTTGAACCTCACCTTAGCGTGTTTGACGGTCTTGCGGCTCTTGAAAGAGAAGGGGAGCAGACAAAAATAGGATACAGCTATCCCGACAGGGAAAGCGCGTTCATAGCGGCACACGAAGCCTTGACGGCTATAATAAATGAGATATAAGGAGAAAAAACAATGAGAATAGGAGCACAGCTTTACACGGTAAGAGAGCATACCAAGACTCTTGATGACTTTTCGCAGACACTTGCGAAAATAGCGGACATCGGATACGAGTACGTTCAGGTGTCGGGCACCTGCGCCTTTGAGGCGGCATGGCTTGCGGAGGAGCTAAAGAAGAACGGTCTTAAATGCACCATCACTCACACCGACAGAGGGCTTATAATGAACGAGACCGACAAGGTCATAGCAGACCATAAAATATTTGACTGTAAGCACATAGGCATCGGTTGGTATGAGCTTCTTAAGCACGGAACCGAAGGGTTTGTAAAGGACTTCTCCGAGGCAGCAAAGAAAATAGCCGAAAGCGGTCTGCATCTCAGCTATCACAATCACGATTTTGAGTTCGCTAAGGGAAGCTCGGGACAGATATTCCTTCGTGAAATGATTGATGCCTTCTCCCCCGAGAAATTGAAATTCACGCTTGATACCTATTGGGTACAGGCAGGTGGCGGAGACCCTGCTTGGTGGATAAATGAGCTTAAGGGCAGAACTCCCTGCGTACACTTTAAGGATATGTCCTACGGAAAGCGCATGGAAGCCGTAGGCGACGGAAATATGAATTTTGACGCTATAATAAAGACCTGCCTTGACGCGGGCGTTGATTATGCTTACGTTGAGCAGGACGACTGTAACGGCGAGGATCCCTTCGAGTGTCTTACAAGAAGCTACAAGTTCCTTAGCGCACAAGGACTGAAATAAATCAAAGGAGAACAGAGAAATGGCAGAAAAGATAAGACTTGGTATAATCGGTATGGGTAATATGGGTAAGGACCATTCCAAAAACGTCGCTAGCCACGGTAAATGCCCCAGCGTTGAGCTGACGGCCGTAGCCGACATCGACCCCAAGGCGCTTCAGTGGGCAAAGGAAAATCTTCCCGATAGCGTGGCGCTTTTTGATGATGCCGAGAAGATGATGGACAGTGGACTTATAGACACCTGCTTGGTCGCTATTCCTCACTACTATCACCCCTACTATGCGCTTCGCGGCTTTGAAAAGGGTATTAACGTGCTTATAGAGAAGCCCGCGGGAGTTTATACACGTCAGGTAAGAGAAATGAACGAGGCAGCCGCAAAGGCAAACGTGAAGTTCGGCATAATGTTCAACCAGAGGACCGACCCGCTCTACTCCAAGGCACACGAGATAGTACATAGCGGTCAGCTCGGAAATCTCAAGAGAATGGTTTGGATAATCACTAACTGGTACCGCACGCAGGCGTACTACGATTCGGGCTCCTGGAGAGGAAGCTGGAACGGAGAGGGCGGCGGAGTTCTTCTCAATCAGGCACCCCATAACCTTGACCTCTGGCAGTGGATATGCGGAATGCCCAAGAGAATAAACGCCACCTGCGCCATAGGTAAATATCATAATATAGGCGTTGAGGATGACGTTACCATCTTCGGAGAATACGAGAACGGCGCTACGGCTACGTTTATTACCACCACTGGCGAGACTCCCGGTACCAACAGACTTGAAATATCGGGAGAGCTTGGAAAGATAGTGGTAGAGAACGGAAAGCTCAAATGGTGGAAGCTCGACCGTAACGAGCGTGATATATGCGCTAACGAAAAGAACGGATTTTATTCATCCAAGCCCGAATATATTGAGTTCGAGGAAAATGTAGTTCCCGGACACCCCATTATACTTGAAAACTTTGCGAAGGCAATACTTAACGGGGAGAAAATGATAGCTCCCGGTGAAGACGGTATAAATTCCTTGACGCTTTCAAATGCAGCTTATCTTTCTACGTGGACAGGCAAGGCAATAGACCTTCCCGTTGACGAGGCGGAATTTGAAAAGTATCTCAAGGAGCTGTGTGATAAAGAAGAGCCCGCAAAGAAAAAGTCCTTTGAGGTGAGCGAAGAGAATTGTGCGGAGAGATGGAGAATAAGATGGTAAGCTGCCATCAAATTGTACAAAAGCAAGCGTGCGGTTTTGTGGGGTATGCATATTACGATGGCCGAGCGTTACGAGCGGTCCAGTCTTGAAGGCTGACCCTAATAAAGCATAAAATTACGGCACCCGTTTACAGGTGTCGTAATTTTGGCTAGCGAAAGCTACCCGTTATTCGGTGGTTATGGCTGTTTAAAATTCTATAATCTTAGAGATTTTAAAATGATTTTTGGATAAGTTTCTGAATTGTGTGAAATATGTTATTTAACTTGCACAAATTCAGTATGCAATATTTGGTTAAAAATGCGAATTGCTTTTTTGGACTTTTTGTGATAAAATAAGATGAATTGATGTGGACATCAAAATACTAAAAAAGGAGAAATTTTTATGAAAAGAGTGATTTCGCTTATTCTCGTTTTCTGCTTTATTGCACTGGCTCTCGTAGCTTGCGGTAAGAAGGAGAACGAAACAAGTGGCACTACCGGTACTACAAAGCCCAAGGTCACCAATAAGTACGGTGAAGAAGAAGTTTTGGGTGAGTCTTTTGACTGGGAAACCGTTAAATTTGAGGGTGAGGTCCTTAACGTAATCGCCCGTGACGACTACAAGGTCTCCAAGGAATGGGAGCAGGACGAGGCTGCAAGTGACGTTGACGGCTTCGGCAAGATAGTTGCGGCAAGAAACAACGTTGTTGAGGGCGACCTCGGTCTTGACGTCCGCGTTACCTTCGAGGGTGACCAGTGGTCAACTACCTTTAGAAATGAGATACTTAGTGTTATACAGAGTGACGTTGACGAGGGAATGAACGCATACGATATCGTTGCTTGCTACGGATACGTAGGTCTTAACACCGCATACCGCGATCTGTGGGAGAACCTTCTTGACAAGG
>CAJGCD010000046.1 GCA_904501715.1 uncultured Clostridia bacterium | reverse complement strand
TAAGAAAGCTTCCCTTTTCACTTATCGCCGAGCAATCGCTTCTCGGCTCAATACTCGTTGACCCCGAGGCGCTCAACGATATAACCGAAATAATAACTCCTAACGATTTCTATCTTTCCGAGCACTCGCAGATATATACCGCTATGCACGAGCTCTTTATCATAAACAAAGAGATAGACGTGGTAACGCTTATAGATATGCTCGTGTCTAAGGGTATATACAGCAAATCGGGAGGAGAGGATTACATCCGCTCACTCTATCAGGCGGTACCAAACGCGCTGAATATAAAGGACTATGCTACCATAGTAAGGCAAAAGAGCCTGCTCCGCAATCTTATCGAGACCTGCTCGGATATCTCGGACAAGGCGTACAGCGAGGAGGGCAGTCCCGAGCAGCTCGTTGAATACGCCGAGGGACGTATATTTGATATCGCGGAGGGCAAGGACTCCAAAAGCTTCCGCCATATCCGCGACGTTATCGGCACTGTCTACGAGGAGCTCAACACCATTTCCCAGGAGGGCGAAGGAGCCAGAGGAACCAAGACGGGATTTTCAGGCATCGACAACGTACTTGCGGGAATGGGCAACTCCGACCTTGTACTTATTGGTGCCCGTCCGGGTATGGGTAAAACCTCCTTTGCGCTTAACATAGCCACCAACGTAGCTTTGCAGACGGGAAAGAACGTTTGTATATTCTCTCTTGAGATGTCTGCCGAGCAATTAGTTACGCGTATAATATCAAGTGAGGCTATGATAGACAGCTATGCCCTCAGAACAGGAAAGCTTGACACCAAGCAGTGGGAGGACATTGCCGCCACAGCTACCAAGCTTGCGGGCTGCAATATACTTATAGACGATACGTCAGGCATCTCGGTAGCGGGTATGAAGGGTAAGCTTCGCCGTGTAAAGGACCTCGGTCTCGTGGTCATCGACTACCTTCAGCTTATGCAGAGTGACCGCCGCTCGGACAACCGAGTTCAGGAGGTCGGAGATATCTCCAGAAACCTTAAAATAATGGCTAAGGAGCTCAACGTGCCTATAATCTGCTGCGCTCAGCTCTCCCGTGGACCCGAATCCCGTACCGATAAGCGTCCTATGCTTTCCGACCTTCGTGACTCGGGAGCTATCGAGCAGGATGCCGATACCGTAATATTCCTGTACCGTAACGAATATTATGATGCCGACGCAAACCCCGATGAAGGAAGCGTCGCCGAGGTTATAATAGCGAAGAACCGTCACGGCTCGGTAGGTAACGTCAAGGTAGGTTGGGTAGGAAGATTTACGAAGTTCCGCTCTCTTGCCAGTGAGAATATTCAAGAAGGATAAATTATGCCATCAAACAAAAACACTCTTCTCCGCTCTCTTCCCGAAGGCTTCAAGCCGCCGCACCTGCTTTGCGGTCTCCCCGAGGACACCGATATACTGGTGGGATTTTCGGGAGGCTCGGATTCCACGGCGCTTTTGCATATCCTGCACAGATACGCAGAGCAAAGCGGAGCGAAGCTTTACGCGGCACACGTTAACCACGGTATACGCGGCGAGGAAGCGGACCGCGACGAGGAGTTTTGCAAGAGCTTTGCGCAAAAGCTTGGAATCAAATTTTTCTCATTGCGTGTAAACGTACCCGAAATAGCGAAAAATACAGACGAAAGCATAGAAACCGCGGCAAGACGCATAAGATATGAATATTTTGACCGCCTTATGCGCGAAAATGATATAAAGCTTCTTGCCACGGCACATAATGCCGACGACAATCTTGAAACTATACTTTTCAATATTGCCAGAGGCACGGGGCTTGGCGGTATATGCGGTATTCCCGACTGCCGTCCCTGTGAGAATGGAACTGTCATCCGCCCCATATTGAATATGGAAAAGAGAGATATTTTTGACTACTGCCGAGATAACGGACTTGATTACGCGACCGACAGCACTAATATTGACACTGATTACACCAGAAACAAGATACGTGCGGAGATAATCCCTGTGATGAGGCAGATAAATTCGGGGGCTGTCAAAAACGCCGCCCGTATGAGCGAAAATCTCCGTGCCGACTCTCTCTGCCTTGAAAGCATGGCGGGATGGTTCGTAGAGGAGCTTCGTGACGATTATGCTATCGAGGTCGAAAAGATATGCGGTTCACCCTCCTCGGTGGTAAACAGAGCGCTTATACGACTTTATGACGAGTTTTCGGGAGGAAAGACACTTGAGCAGGTCCACGTAAATGCCCTGCGTGCTCTCGCCGCGAGCGCTGTTCCCCACTCTTCCGTGTCCTTGCCCGACAATATAGAGGGCGTTATCGAAAACGGCAAGCTTTGCTTCAGAAAGAAAAGCGACGCTTCCCCTGCTCCCGAGGAGTATAATATTACTCTTTGCGATGGAGAAAACACGATTTCACAAACAAATTCGAAAATTTTCATAGGGACTTCACACAGTTCGAAATTTATTTACAAAAATTCAATACTGTTGTCTCTTGCTTCTGATAAAATAAACGGTGATTTAATAGCCCGAAACAGACAGAGCGGTGACAGAATACGTATGGGCGGTATGAGCAAAAGCGTCAAAAAGCTTATGTGCGATAAAAAAATACCCCTTGATATACGCGCTCGGATACCTATGATATGTGATAACGACGGAATCGTTGCCATTCCCTTGGTAGGAATACGCGACGGTGCTAAATATAAGGAGGAAAAAGCTTCTGCTTCTTCCAAAACAGACATACGGTTTTATTTTGATTAAACCGAATTACTTTTATCAAAACAGGAAAGGCTAAAAATTATGACAGCAGACATCCAAGAAATCCTTGTAAGTGAAGAGGAGCTTCAATCGCTCTGCGATAAGCTCGCCAAGCAGATAACCGATGACTATAAAAAGTCAGACAGAAAGCTGGTCCTCATATGTATCCTTAAGGGCTCTCTTATGTTCACCACCGAGCTTATGAAGAGAATAGACATCCCTCTGGAAATAGATTTTATGAAGGTCTCATCCTACGGCACCAAGACGGTATCCTCGGGTTACATAAATATTCATCTCGATATCAAGCGCGAGGATATGGAAGAGGTAGACTTCTTGATAATCGAGGACATAGTAGACAGCGGAAAAACGCTTTCTCACTTGGTAAGATACTTAAAGGAGCGCGGAGCGGGAAGCGTACGCACCTGCACTCTGCTTGATAAGCCCGACAGACGTGCCGTTGATTTTGACCCGGACTATTGCGGCAAGGTCATTCCCGATGCGTTTGTGGTAGGCTTTGGTCTTGACTTTAACGAAAAATACAGAAATCTTCCCTACGTGGGAATTCTCAAGCCCGAAGTCTACGGTGGATAACACCGTAAACTTCTTCTCGGAGGAAACAAATGAAGAAAAACAGTAATCTTAAGATAATTATTTTTTATATCGTTCTGTTCGTAGCGGTAATACTTCTGCTCTCCTTTATGTTTAACGGAAAAGCGCAAGACGACCTAGGTTACAGTGATGTAGTAGGATATTTCCAAAACGACCAAGTAGCCGAGTTTGTTGTAGGTAACGATAACGTTATTGAAATGAAGGTGCTCGTGCTTGACAATGAGGGAAATCCCACTCTTGACGCCAATGGTAATAAGGTGACAAAAACCGTAGTTTTCGAGCTTCACAGCCTTGAGGACTTCCGTGAGGATTGCGCAAGATACTACGAAAGCAACGAAAATATTATAAAATACGATTTTGAACCCGAGGCTGTCATTCCTTGGTGGGTAGGCTTCCTTCCCTATATAATAATCATCATCGTCGTAGTAGTTCTTTACATCTTCATGATGAAGACAGCTACGGGCGGTGCGGGAAAGATGAATTCCTTCGGCAAAGCGAGAGTCAAAACTCCTCAAAACGACAAAAACCGCGTTTTGTTCAAGGATGTTGCGGGTGCCGATGAGGAAAAGGAAGAGCTCGAGGAAGTGGTTGAATTTCTTAAGGACCCCGTTAAATTTTCCAAGCTTGGCGCAAAAATTCCCCACGGTGTACTGCTCGTGGGCCCTCCCGGAACAGGTAAAACACTGTTGGCTAAGGCAGTTGCGGGAGAAGCGGGAGTTCCCTTCTTCTCTATCTCGGGCTCGGATTTCGTTGAGATGTACGTAGGTGTTGGAGCTTCCCGTGTACGCGACCTTTTTGAGACCGCAAGAAAAGCACCCGCGTCAATAATATTCATAGACGAGATAGATGCCGTAGGACGTCACAGAGGCGCTGGTCTCGGCGGCGGGCACGATGAGCGTGAGCAGACCCTCAACCAGCTGCTGGTTGAGATGGACGGCTTTGGCTCACACGAGGGTATCATCGTAATAGCTGCTACCAACCGTCCCGACATTCTTGACCCCGCACTTCTCCGCCCAGGCAGATTTGACCGTCAGATAACCGTCAACTATCCCGATATCAAGGGTAGAGAGGAGATACTCAAGGTACACGCGCGCAACAAGCCCTTTGAGGAGAGCGTTGATTTCGCCACCGTGGCTAAAACCACCGCAGGATTTACGGGCGCGGATCTTGCGAATCTTCTTAACGAGGCATCTCTCCTTGCCGCACGACGCGGAAAGAGCCTTATAGGTATGGAAGATATCGAGGATGCGTTCATTCGCGTTATAGCAGGTCCTAAGAAGAAGACCAGAGCTATGAAGGAGCGCGAAAAGAAGAATACCGCTTATCACGAGGCAGGACACGCGATAATTGCGCACGTGCTTCCCACCATGGACCCCGTACAGCAGATATCTATAATCCCCAGCGGAAATGCTCTCGGATATACGCTCAATCCCCCTGCTGAGGATAAATACAGCGTATATAAGAACGAGCTCAAGGAAAAGATATCCATGCTTCTGGGCGGCAGAGCCGCAGAGGAGCTTATATTCGGTGACGTTTCGGGCGGTGCTTCCAACGATATCGAGAGAGCTACAAGCATAGCCAAGAAGATGGTAACTCAGCTTGGCATGAGCGACGTATTGGGTCTCCGCGCCTTTGGAAGCGGACACAGCGAGGTGTTCCTCGGCAAGGATTTCTCCAGCTCTCAGGATTACTCGGATAACACGGCAGCAAAGATAGACGCTGAGATACACGACATTATCACCGAGGCGTACGACAGAGCCAAGAAGATACTCACCGACAATATGGATAAGCTTCATTTCATTGCCGAATTCCTTATAAAGAACGAGATAATGGACGGCGAGCAGTTTACCGCGGCTATGGAAGGAAATCCCACCTTTGAGGAGCTTGAGGAAATGTCTGAATCCAAGAAGCGCCGCAGCCGTGAGGAAAACGACAAGAAGCGTCTTGAGGAGCGCGTAGCAGAGCGCAAGCGCCTCGAGGAGCAGCAGAGGGCAGCACAGAACGACCCCTTCACTCCAAGCTTCGATATGCCTCCCGCAGAGGATGCTATCCCCGACGATACCGACGGTAACGGCGAGGAGTGCTTGGACGAAGAGTCTGACGAGGACCATACCGAAAACGACGGACAATAAAAGCATCAGAGCTTCGGCGAACCCCGCCGAAGCTCTTTTTGTACATTATTTTGCGCTTCTCTTCATATACATTAAACACACAGCACACAAGCAAAGGAGAAAATATGAGAAGCGCAGATAAAAAGATAGGACTTACAGATGCCGCGGCGGAGCTCTCGCGTAAGGAGCACGGCGCCAATATACTGAGTGAGCGAAAAAGCAAGAGCTTTCTCAGGGCATTCTTTGAAAACCTCGGAGACCCAATAATCCGTATTTTGTTAGCCGCCCTCGCCGTAAATCTTTTTCTGGTCTTTCGGGGCGGTGATATCATAGAAACAGTAGGTATCGGGATATCGGTGTTTCTCGCCACCTTTATTTCCACCCTATCCGAAAGAGGCAGCGAGGCGGCATTCAAAAAGCTCAACGAGGAATGCTCACATTCTCTTTTCAGAGTATGGAGAAACGCCAAGCTTAAGGAGCTTCCCATTGAAGAGCTGGTAGTAGGAGACGTTGTGTTGCTCTCAGCGGGCGAGCAGATACCCGCCGATTGCTTTGTCATATCGGGCAAGTTCAAAATCGACCAATCAATGATAACGGGTGAGAGCCGAGAAATAGAGAAATTTTGCAGCAACGACAAAACAAAGACACCCGCATCAAAAAGTGCCGTATTCAGGGGATGCACCGTCCTCTCGGGAGAGGGAGAGGTGGAAATATTCTCGGTAGGAGAGGACAGCTTCCTCGGCAAGATATCCGACGAGGTAAAGCTCGACACCAGAGAAAGCCCACTTAAGCTTCGTCTTGCTAAGCTCGCCCATCAGATAAGTCATCTGAGCTATATCGCGGCAATACTTATAGCTCTTGCGTATCTGTTTAATACACTGGTGATAGACAGTGGATTTGAATTTCGGCTGATAGTCAGCAAGGTAAAGGATTTTCACTATCTCTTCGAGCATCTTCTGCACGCCTTTATGCTTGCTCTGACAGTCATAGTTATGGCTGTGCCCGAAGGGCTCCCAATGATGATAGCCGTAGTGCTTTCGTCAAATATCCGACGTATGATAAAGGATAAGGTTCTCGTGCGCAAGCCCGTGGGAATTGAAGCGGCGGGAAGCATGAACATACTTTTTACGGATAAGACGGGTACTCTTACCGAAGGCAGAATGAGCGTAGAAAGGATAATATCATCCAACGGAGCTCAATATAAGGACATATCCGTGCTAAGAAAAAAATCTCCCGAGCTTGCTACGCTCTACGCACTCAATTCCCTTTTTAACACATCCTGCACTATATCATCAGGCAAGGTGCTGGGAGGAAATGCCACTGAAAAGGCACTGACAAGCTCCCTCTCAAATTCCGACACCTCGCTTTTTGACAGCTTCGGCATTGCGGACAGATTGCAATTTGATAGCTCTATAAAATTCTCCGCCGTACATATAAAGGGAGAAAGAGAGCTTTTTTTGGTCAAGGGCGCACCCGAGAAGCTGCTTCCCTATTGCAAATACGCATATGCCGAGAACGGCAAAGCTATTCCCTTTTCTTCTGTGTCCCACGGGCTGCTAAAGCAAATGAATGAGCTGACCCTCGCGGGGGGAAGAGTTATCTGGATGGCAGAGAGCTCTTCGATGCCCACTCGTAGCCAATTGGGCACACTTACCTTTATATGTGCCGTTCTGCTGTGTGACAAGCCCCGCGCCGAAGCGAGAGCGGCTACACAGCGACTGTCTGCCGCGGGAGTTCAGGTGGTTATGATAACGGGCGACAATCGCGATACTGCCGAAAGCATTGCCAGACAGTGCGGCATAGTATGCGCGGGACGCCAACTTGTGCTTACCAGCGACGAGCTTGCAAGCCTCAGCGACGACGCACTGAAAAAAGCGCTCCCGCATCTTGCCGTACTTGCTCGGGCGCTCCCCTCGGATAAGAGCCGCCTTGTAAGGGTAGCTCAGGAAATGGGGCTTGTAACGGGAATGACGGGTGACGGCATAAACGACGCCCCCGCTCTCAAACGCGCCGACATAGGATTTTCAATGGGAAGCGGGACAGAGGTAGCCAAGGAAGCGGGCGATATAATAATCATCGACAACAATCTGTCATCCATCGGGAACGCCGTGCTTTACGGAAGAACTATATTCAAAAGCATACGCAAATTCATTACGCTTCAGCTTACGATGAATCTGTGCGCTGTGGGAATATCTATGATAGGTCCGTTTATCGGCTTTGACTCCCCCGTCACCGTAGTACAGATGCTTTGGATAAATATAATAATGGATACTCTTGGCGGTCTTGCCTTCGCGGGAGAAGCCCCAAAGCCGTCGTATATGACCGAAAAGCCCAAACGGCGTGACGAGCCCATACTTAATGCCTATATGATAAATCAGATAGTGATATCGGGTCTTTTTACCGTGGGAATGTATATCTTCTTTCTTCTCTCTCCCTACACAACGGTGCTGTTCAGAGAGTCGCCCGACGATATCTATCTGCTGACTGCGTTTTTCGCTTTGTTTATATTCACCTCCGTACTGCATTGCTTTAATTGCAGGACAGACAGACTTAAGCTGTTTTCGGGTCTGTCAAAAAACAAAGCGTTTATAGCTATCATTATTCTGGTGTGCGCCGTACAGATAGCCTTTATATACCTTGGCGGCGCTGTACTGAGAACCGCTCCCCTGACCGCCGAGGAGCTGAAAATAACGCTTCTGCTTTCGCTCTGCGTTATACCCATAGAATTTATCAGAAAGCTGCTCGCCCGCCTTTCGGGAAAGAAAAATGGGTTTTAGAGGGCTGAGTATAACTATTATAAAGCGAGGCACAATTTAGCCTCCCTTTGCACAAGGGAGCCTGAAGAAAAGTGAGCCACCATACAAGCCTCCCCCTTGGGGGAGGTGGCGGCGTAGCCGACGGAGAGGGGCAACCTCTCATTTTTCTTTACCCCCTCTCAGTCAGCTTCGCTGACAGCTCCCCCAATGGGAGCCTTTGGTATGGCAAGGTAGTTCCTATGTTTGACTTTTGTAAAAAGGTTTTACCATAAGCCTTCCCTAGCGGGGAAGGTGTCACGACAAGAGGAGTGACGGATGAGGAGAACGCGGGTGTAATCTATGTTTGTAGTTATTTATGGGAAAGATTTGAAGCTCCCTCACAGTAAGCGATACACATCTCTCCCATAGCTCTCCTCATCCACCACTTCGTGGTCCCCCTTCTCCGCTGGAGAAGGCTATTAAAAAGAGCGAGGCACCCAAGTTGGTGCCTCGATTGTGTTTTTATGTTTAATTGTCTGTTTCAGCGTGTCATCCTGAGCTTGTCGAACTTTTGGATGGAGGAGCGAATGCGAATCCATCCAAAAGCAAGAGCCGTAAGGCTCGCAGGGATCTATAAGAGGGTTTTGCTATCCTTCGTTTTTTAAGTTACTTTTTAATTGAAAAACAAAGATAGCAGAGATTGAAGTAGATCCCGTTTCGCTTCGCTTCACGCCTTTGCTTCGCTACCACGCTTCGCAAAGGTTCGACTTCACGGCGGTTTTTATTATGTGTCACAACAGCAATAATATCTCGCCGTTCCGCTCAGGATGACCCGCTTAAATAGGGCTTGGGCACAAAAATTGTAGAGATCTGCTTCCTCGACGGCTCTTTAGCCATTTCCCCAAGAGGGGAAGGCTAAGATAAAGCGAGCTCTCAAAATAGAGCTCGCTTTGTGTATTTGTTTAATTATCATCTGCCTTGGCAATATCGCCGTCGGTGCATTTTACGACGTAGTTACCGGTATCGGAGTTCCAAGAACTATCTTTTTCAATAGCTTTCCATTCAGCTATTGTGCCTTGGAAGTTTATACTCGTAAGTTCTCCACAATTAAAAAATGCATTGTAAGCAATACTCGTAACACTATTGGGTATGGTTATGCTCTTAAGTCCTACGCAAGAACCAAACGCAGCGCCGCCAATGCTAGTAACATTGTCGGGTATGGTTATACTCGTAAGTCCTACGCAAACACTAAACGCAGCATCGCCAATGCTAGTAACATTGTCGGGTATGGTTATACTCGTAAGTCCTACACATTGAGCGAATGCCCCCTCTCCAATAGTCGTAACACCTTCAGGTATGGTTATATTGGTAAGTCCTACGCATCCAGCAAATGCACGATCTCCAATAGTCGTGACACGGTCAGGTATGGTTATGCTCTTAAGTCCTACGCATCCCAAGAATGCATACCCTCCAATAGTCGTAACACGGTCAGATATGGTTATACTCGTAAGTCCTGTACAATTTTCAAACACACTTTCCTCAATCCTTGTAACGCTGTTTGGTATAGTTATATTTGTAAGTCCTGTGCAACCGTAGAACGCCCTATACCCAATGCCCATAACACTGTTGGGTATGGTTATGCTCGTAAGTCCTGTGCAACCTACAAATGACTGCTGACCAATACTCGTAACACAGTCAGACATGGTTATACTCGTAATCTCGGGACCATTAAACGCATAGTCACCAATGCTCGTAACGGGCAAATTATTATATTTGCCAATAATTATATCGGTATCTGTACACGTACCGATTCCCATAACGGTATATCCTTTTCCGTCTGGATTAGCACTAAACCACAAACCAGCTGAGCTTTCCGGTAAATTTCCCGTAGTATTTTGTTCAGTGTTTGAAGTTTGATTTAGGCTATCGCTATCTTCCCCTTTATTACACGACACAAAAAGGGGTAACATCATAACAGCCACTAAGATACACGCTAACATTCTTTTCATTTTTCTTTCCTCCTAAAGTAAAAAAGTGTGTGTAACCGAAGCTACACACACCTAAAAACGCATAGCTCCGATTGCTACCACACAAGTGTTTCGTTCAGTCATAAGAAAGTATGCGAAACAAGAGTATGCGTTTTTACCAAAGTAAAAATAGGCATACTTCTCCCATAACTGACATATTCACTTGTGTGGTGGCTTTATTATATCACACTTTTTTGGAGTTGTAAAGTAATTTTAACATAAAAAGCACCGCAAATGCGGTGCTTTAGTTTATTTTATTATTCCTGACTTGCTTTTTCTTCTGCCTTCTTTTGCTTTTCAGCCGCTTTTTCCTCGGCTCTTCTCTGCTTATCTGCCTCCATCTCGTCGGCAAGCTCCTTGCGCTTTGTGCGAAGCTCGTCAATGCTGTCTATAACCTCTGCTATGCTCTCTGCCTGTGACTCACCGCTCTTTATCTGCTTATAGGTCAGTCTGCCGAGGCTCTCGTATTTTGAGGATATCTTTGAGTCGTATGTCTTAAGCTTTACGTATTTAGATGCGCTGTCTGCTATCTCGCCCGTCTTCTTTACCGCGGTATTAGCGGCTTTGCCTATTTTCGTGCGTATCTCGTTCCAATCTGCCATTATATTTTCCTCCCATTATTTGCTTCTATATCTATTATACACCAAAATTATGCCAAAGTAAAGCCTAAAACAAATAATAAGGATAATTTTTTAATTTTTGTAAACAATAATAAAAACGATATTCGCCGAGGTACTGTATATGAATATGGACAAAAATCAATACAAAAAATTCTCCGCCGCACATGCCCCAAAATCCCCCATAGTTAAGGATTGCGTTTTCGCCTTTCTCTTCGGCGGAGGTATATGTGTGCTTGCTCAAGGCTTCAGGGACGTTTATATGATGATACCCAATATGTCAAAGGAATCGGCGGGAACCCTCGCTTCTGTAACACTCATTTTTATTGCGGTTCTGCTTACAGGTCTGGGTGTATTTGACAACATCGCCAAGATAGCGGGCGCGGGAACTCTCGTTCCCATAACGGGATTTGCCAATTCGGTGGCTTCCCCCGCTATTGACAGCCGCTCGGAGGGCTACGTTCTGGGTGTTGGCGCAAAGATATTTACCGTCTGCGGTCCCGTTCTTCTTTACGGAACTCTTGCGGGATTTATCTACGGTATAATATATTGGATAATCGGACTTTTTTAGTCACACTAAAGCCTTAAATTTATCTTCCACCTTACGGGGGGCATCAGTGAAGGAAAATACCACGTACCGTCGGTATATAATCACTTGTATGCTCTCCGCTTTTTCCGCATACTCGCTATCCCGAAGGGTCACCTTTATGCTGTCGGCTCTTTGCAGACACATTTCGGCTATGACATCCCTGTCAGAATACGAATAGCATCTGAACACCGCAAGCTCTCCAGGAACACGCCCAGAAACATATACCGAAAAGTCCTGTATTTTTGAAAAATAACGTTTCCCCGCGTCCTCCCCGTACATTGTATCTATCATTTCGGGAGAAAAATATCCGTTCTCTCCCTCCTCTGCACCTTTGAAAAATACACTGCCGCTCCCCTCGGTATCCTCTCCGCTTACCGCTAAAAGCTTTGTGAGTATTTCTTGGCAGGACACTTGGTCTTGACAGGAAGCAAGGGAAAACAAAAGCAATACCACCAGAAAAAAAGAAAGTGCTTTTTTCATATCCATCTCCACGCATTTTTTTAATTATATGCGCGATATAATAGAAAAAGCACTTTTAATTCTTTGCCTTATCTGTGCTGTCGTTTACTACTCCGTCCCCCCTCAGCACCTTAAATACTGTACGGAAAAGTATTTTTATATCCAGCCAAAGCCTTACGTTTTCAAGATAATACATATCCTTTGACAGCTTTTCATCATCCATCAGCAGATTTCTTCCGCTTATCTGTGCCATTCCCGTTATGCCAGGGCGAAGCGCGTACACGCCCTTATCCATACGCTCCTTGTGGATATCCTGCTCCTCACATATAAGCGGTCTTGGACCTATAAGGCTCATATCCCCTTTAAGCACGTTAAAAAGCTGCGGTATCTCATCAAGACTTGTGCGTCTGAGAAATGCCCCCACACGGGTTATATATTTATCTCTGTCCTTAAACTCCGCCGCCGACATAGCCTTGGGCGCGGTAATGTGCATAGTACGGAATTTATAGCATACGAATACCCTGCCGCCCCGTCCTATTCTATTTTGCTTGAATATAGCATTTCCCCGAGATTCCGACCTTATAATAACGGCTATAATAAATATTGGAAGCAGCAAAAAGAAAAGCAAAAGACTTGAAAAAACTATATCCAGAAATCTTTTTACGTATATGGGGT
>CAJGCD010000045.1 GCA_904501715.1 uncultured Clostridia bacterium | reverse complement strand
GACATATGAGGATAAAGAGCGTAGTTCTGGAAAACCATCGCGATCTCTCTGTCCTTAGGTGCTACATCGTTAACGAGTCTGTCTCCGATGAAAAGCTCACCCTCGGTGATCTCCTCAAGTCCTGCTATCATACGAAGGGTGGTTGTCTTACCACATCCCGAAGGACCTACGAGTACAAGGAACTCCTTGTCCTTGACCTCAAGGTTAAAATCCGAAACGGCGGTAACGCCACCCGGATACTTTTTGTAAATGTGTCTAAGAGATAAGCTTGCCATATTTTTTGAGCCTCCTGAAATTATTACGAAGTTAAATTATTAAAATACTTGTCTAATATACCGTATTATATTATACCAAATTTTTGCAAAAAATGAAAGCGGATAAATCCCCAAAATTTAATAAATTTATTTGTGCAACATATACAAAAACGCTATAAAAATCATTATTTTGGGCTTTTTTTGTTAACATTGCTTTCCTTTTTTCATTGAAAGTCCTATTCTTTTTTTCTTGATATCTACCGAAAGAACACGCACCTCTACCCTGTCTCCTACCGATACGATTTCAGAGGGATGCTTTACAAATCTGTCGGCAAGCTCAGAGATATGAACAAGTCCGTCCTGATGCACTCCTATATCAACAAAGGCACCGAAATCAATTACGTTTCTGACTGTTCCCTGAAGCACCATATCGGGCTTCAGGTCCTCGATACCCATTACGTCCTGACGAAGCACAGGCGGCTGGAAGCTGTCTCTGATATCTCGTCCCGGCTTAAGCAGCTCGGTAACTATATCGTGCAAGGTGGGCGCTCCCACGCCGCATTCCTCGCATACCTTCGCGCTTCCATACGCCTTTATCTTTTCGGGGAGCTCGGCAAGCTTTCCTTCGACTACGTCGCTTTCCGAATATCCGAACATATCCAACAGCTTATGCGCTGCCTCGTATGACTCGGGATGCACTCCCGTATTGTCGAGAATTTCCTTTGAGTGAGGCACACGCAAAAATCCCGCGCACTGCTCAAAGGCTTTTGCACCTATTCTCGGCACCTTGAGTATTGCGTTTCTTGATTTGAACTCTCCGTTCTCTTCTCTATATTTTACGATATTCTTGGCGCTGGTCATATTTATTCCCGAAATATACGACAGCAAGGAATATGATGCCGTATTCAGGTCTACGCCTACCGAGTTTACGCAATCCTCAACTACGCCTTGCAGCGCTCCGTCAAGTCTTGCGGGCTTCATATCGTGCTGATACTGTCCTACTCCGATAGACTTAGGGTCTATCTTTACAAGCTCGGCGAGAGGATCCTGCAATCTTCTCGCTATGGACACCGCTGAACGCTGCATTACGTCAAAATCGGGAAATTCCTCGGCTGCCAGCTTTGACGCCGAGTAGACAGATGCTCCCGCTTCGCTTATAATGATATATTTACAGTCATAATTAACGTCCTTAAGCGTGTCTGCTATAAATATCTCGCTCTCACGGGATGCTGTTCCGTTTCCGATGGCAATAACGTCCACGTGATACTTTTCTACCATCTTCTTTATGATCTTAGCCGCTTCCTCGGTCTTGAACTTAGACTTTGTAGTAGGATATACAACTGCGGTATCAAGCACCTTTCCCGTCTTGTCCACTACGGCAGTCTTACATCCGTTTATATATCCGGGGTCAAAGCCAAGCACAGTTTTCCCCTTAAGAGGAGATTGCATGAGCAAATGCTTAAGGTTATCAGCAAAGAGCTTTATTGCTCCCTCGCTTGCGGTATCGAAAAGGTCATTTCTCACTTCTCTTTCTATGGAAGGCGCGATAAGTCTGTCATAGCTGTCTATAACAGCCGCTTCAACGTATTTTGAAGCAGGGCTCTTAAGGTTCGTTATCATCTCGGCGCAAAGGTAATTAAGAATAATTCCCTTTTCTACGCTTACGCTGACTTTAAGTATCTCTTCCTTCTCGCCTCGGTTTATGGCAAGAACTCTGTGAGCGGGTATCTTCGATATAAGCTCCGAGTGGTCGTAGTACATTGAATATACCGTATCCTCCTCGGTATTGCTCTTTGTTGCTATAAATCCCGTGTCAAAGGTTATCTTTCTTACCGTCTTACGGAAATCTGCGTTATCCGAAATACTTTCAGCTATAATATCACAGGCTCCCGCAATAGCCTCCTCGGCGCTTGCCACCTGCTTTTCCTCGCTGACAAAGTCCTCGGCTTGCTCCTCGATAGAGGGGACGTACGTGTCCTCCTGAGCGAGAATAAGCTCCGCCAAGGGCTCGAGTCCCTTTTCACGCGCAACCGACGCTCTGGTCTTTCTATGGGGACGGAAGGGGCGGTAAATATCATCCACCTCTGTTATAGTCTGCGCTTTATCAATGGCTTCCGCTATTTCCTCGGTCATCTTTCCCATCTCGGTAATAAGATTTCTGACCTCTTCTTTTCTCTTCTCTATATTGCGAAGATAGGTAAGTCTGTCGTCAAGGTCGCGGAGTATATTATCGTCAAGGCTTCCCGTTTCCTCCTTACGGTAACGGGCAATAAAGGGGATAGTATTTCCGTCGTCAATAAGAGCTACCGTCTTCTCTACCTGCTCCTGCTTTATATTAAATTCCTCTGCTAATCTTTTAATAATGTCCATGGTAAATCTCCGTTTTATAAGCTTTCTTTAATTGTTTTTTTGTGCGCCCTAAGGGCATCTATCTCGTCCTCAGTAAGATATCTCCACTGTCCTCTCTCCAGCGTACCGTCAAGAGAAAGCGGTCCAAAGGTAATTCTTTCAAGATAGGTTATTTTATTATCCAGTGAGTTAAGCATTCGCTTTATCTGATGGTACTTTCCCTCTGTAAGCGTTATGATACCCTCACTTCCGTCTCCGCAAAGCTCTATGTGCGCGGGCAGTGTTTCATATCCGTCATCAAGGACAAGCCCGTTCTCAAAGCGTTTTGCCTCCTCGGGAGTCAATGGGTGCTCGGCTTTGAAGCTATACCTCTTACTCACGTGGCTTTTCGGCGAGAGCAATTCGTGAGCCAGCTCGCCGTTATCGGTAATCAGGACCAATCCAAGAGTATTTTTATCAAGCCTTCCGCAAGGAAACATCCTATCGTTTCTCACGTTCGGCGGAAGAAGGTCAAGCACCGTAACATCCCGTCCGTCCTCGGTGGCGCTTACTACTCCCTCGGGCTTGTTGATCATTATATAGTTATATTCCCTGTACACAACCTCTTTGCCAAAATAAACGATTATATCGGCATTAGGGTCAACGTGCATATCACCGCTCTTGGCTACGCTTCCGTTTACCGTAACATTTTTGCCGCGTATCGCTTTTTTAGCATCAGACCTTGAGCAGCATCCGCAAAGCCCCAAAAATTTGTCAAGTCTCATTTTTACCTCTTACAGAAATATCCAAAACGCAATCAACATAATTGCCGCCACCGTGCCAAAAACACAAATGCCCACTGAAAATCCCCTAAAAAAGTCTTTATTTCTTTTCATAGCAACACCTCCTCGGTGTTAGCATTTACTTCTGTTTTTCCAAGTATTCGGTTTCCCTGTCTTTTTTGCTCTTAAATCTTATCTGAGTGCAAAGAATTCCCGCAAACATAAACGCACATCCTAAATATCCTATCCAGGATATAGAATCTATGCCGAAGATTGCACCTCCAATGGCACTGAATGCCGATTCGGTAGACAGTATTATGACGGCGTAAGTGGGGTCAGCATTCTTTTGCCCTACTACCTGCAAGGTATAGGCACATCCGCTGGAAAGAACTCCGCAGTAAAGAAGCGCCCATTTTGCGTCAAGGAGAGCTTGTACGCTAACCTTCTCAAAGGCGAAAGCGCATATCATTCCCAACAATGCGCATACGGCAAACTGTCCCCACGAATAATGCAAGGAGCGCAGCTTTTTGCCGAAATGCTCGATAAGCATTACATGTGCCGTCCATAAGAAGGAGCCAAGGAGCAGCAAAAGCTCTCCAAGCCCGAAGGCAAAGCCCTCTCCTACCTTATAGCAAAGCAAAAACAGACCTATAAATGCGCACAGCGCGCCTATCCATACCTGTATTCCCGTTTTCCTTTTAAACAGAACAAGATACACAAAGGGTACGAATATCATATAAAGTCCTGTTATAAAGCCCGATATTCCCGCGCTGGCGGTTATCTGAATTCCGAACTGCTGAAGCGTTATGGCGCAAAACAGTACTATACCCGTTATAAGTGATGCCTTTAACGTCAGCTTTCTTTCTGCCTTATCGGTTCTTCCGCGCTCAAATATGAGTACCACAGGCAAAAGCGAAATTATTCCTATGGTAAATCTGAAGCCTATCATAGTAAAGGCTCCTATATACTTAGTACCCTCTACCTGAGCAACAAACGCAAAGCCCCAGATTATTGCGGCGAGAAAAAGCGCGGCATTTGATGTCCATTTACTTTTCATTATTCTGTCTTATCTCCGTCAGTATCAAGCACAGCAAAAGCCTTAAAAGCTTCTACTTCCTTTTGGTAATCCTCTTCCTTTTGTAAATAACGCTTAACGTGTACGCACAGCACCGTATCAGCAGGAAGCACCTGAAGCGCCGGATTTGTATTATATATCGAGGTATCTCCAAGTCTTATACCAAATCTGCTTACTGCGCCCTCAGGTGTGTAGCCCAACACGTCGCTCAGTTCGCAAAGTCTCACCGAGTCGGCATTTCCGCCCAGCATATTAAAGAGATAGGGGTCCAAAAGCAGTATGGAGCTTTTATCGGTGGCAAGCAATGAGTCAAAGGTCTCCTGCTGCTCCACGATAAAGGCGCGGTCTATGTAAACCGGTGAACCATCGGGATTTAATCCCTTTTCTGCCTCTTTTATCTGTTCCTCGGACATAATAAGATAGCTCAAAGCATTCGCGACCGCCTCATCGCCAAAGCTGTCCTTTGGGAGATTTTGCGATAAGGAGGTTCTTATATTAGCTGTTTTCTCTCCGTCCAGATACACAGGTCCTGCGTAAATAACCGCAATATCACTTTTTTCCTTAGTACAGCTTTGTGCTATGCAAACGACCGCCACTATCAAAAGAAACGCGGCTATTACCGTGTGCCATTTATAATGATACCAAAAATTCTCAAGCCAACTTAAAAATTTGCCCTTTTCAATGGCTATACCCTCGGTATACTCTTTTTCTTCTCTCATTTTTCAATCCCTCAAAAACGCAACGTAGGGCTGTCACCAAAGAGCAACAGTCCTACGAAGTCTTATTTTCTTAAGCCTTAAAAACGTCCAAAATCTTTATCTCGATGACCTTGCCCTTGTTGGTAGTAGCGTGTACCACATCACCCTTCTTCTTTCCGATAAGAGCCGCGCCTACTGCGGAGCGGTCGGATATCTTATTTTCAAAGGGATCTGCCTCGTTAGAGCCTACTATCTTGTACTCGCACTCTACGCCGTCACGGGTTATCTTTACGCCCGAGCCAAGACCTACTGTGCCATTGTCGCTTTCCTCAACGACAACCGCGTGCTGAATAAGCTCCTCAAGCTCTTTTATCCTTGTAAAGCACTTGGTCTGCTCATTCTTTGCCGCGTCGTACTCAGCGTTCTCCGAAAGGTCTCCAAAGGAGCGCGCCTCAGCTATCGCTACCTTTATCTCCTCCATTCTTACTTTTGTAAGGTACTCGTACTCATCCTGAAGCTTCTTAAAGCCTTCTTTTGTATATTTCTGTTCTGCTGCCATTTTTGAAATGCTCCTTTGCTGTTAATTAAAATGTTTTATTGCTTCTTGCAATTGATTGTCTTTTTGGTCGGGCAGGTCGTAAATATTATATTCTGCCGCTTCCGCACTCAGCTCTACCGCATAGTCGGGCTTTATTCCTATTAGGTCATAGCCCTCGCTCTTTGCTGAGTAATACATATGAGTAGTAAACTTGACCGCGCCCTTTAGCCCAAAGGGAGCAAGCGCATAGGTGGTCTGCATCTTACCCTTTCCAAAGGTAGTGGTGCCCACTATGGCGCCAAGTCCGTAATCTCTGAAGGTAGCCGTAAACAGCTCTCCCGCGCTTGCGGTATTTTCATTACAAAGAACCACCATATTAAGGTCCTTGTATTTTCCGATATCCTCTTTTGATACGTTACAGGTCGCATAGTCGCCCTCAAGGTCAGATACTACGCCAACCTTTTTCTCGGTTATAGTTTCACTGTCATTTTTCGTACGGATATACACGTCACCTTCATTAAGGAAATAACTGAGGATAGCCGCAACGGATATCTCGTATCCCCCGGGATTGTACCGTACGTCTATCACGAATTTATCGCATCCCTGCTTTTTCAGTGTTTCCACTGCCTCACTGAACTGAACTGGGGTCTTAAGCTCAAAGCTCGTTATTTTTATTATGCCTATCTTACTGTCAAGGGTGGATACTCGGGAGTATACAGACTCGGTGGTTACTTCACGGCGCGTTACCTTGAATTCCTTTTCCTCGTAGCTATCGCCGTTCTTTCTCAGGATAGTAAACTCAGCTTTGGTATTTTCCTCGCCCTTCAGCTTTCGCAGAGCCTCGTCATATCCTAATTGCTCCACAGATTCCCTATTATCACCGATACCCGTATAGGCTATCATATCACCTGCACGAAGTCCTTCCTCCTGAGCGGGAGAATCCTTCATGACGTTTATTATTTTAAGCACAGAGTATTCCTTGCCCTCAACAATTACCTTGGAATTTATTATATTTACTCCAATGCCGTACATTCTTCCCGCACCTTCATTGTTTGAAGCGTCAAGCTCCTCCTGCGTATAATACGCGGCATAGATATCACCTGTTGCGGCAAGATATGCTTTGAGCGATTCCTCTGTTAGCTTATCCTTATCTACCTCACCGTAGAAGTAGTTTTGGAGCAGAAGGTCAATAATGTCTACCTCCGAGAAGCCCGACATACCCGATTGAGCCCCGCTGCCCGAATTATTGTTGTTTGAATTAAAGGCTTCCTTGTATATATCAGAAAGCTGCCTTTGATAAATGCTGCTGCACACAGTATACGTAAGCATAAAGGTTGCCAGAATAATGGCAATTCCCGAAAGGATGCAGCTGCTTAGCGAAAGCTTTATTTTCTTTTTTACTTTTTTCTGTATCTGCTCCACAGGTTCCTGCGTTATCTGCTCTATGGCATTCTCCGCGGTGCTTTCGCCAACCTGTTCGCTATTTTCGTTTTCTAAATTCTTATTTTCTTCTGACATTCAGAGCTCTCCCCGTTTATATTTATTCTTCGAGGGTGAAATATAACTTTGAAGTCTTTAAAACAGCCATATTCAATTCAAATGCGAAATACTCACAAAGGAGCATTTCGCAATGAAATTATATGCTTTTTCTGCGTCGACTATTAAAATTTTACCGTCTTGGAATCCAGATATTTTCTTACCATCAACGCTACCTTAAAGGTGATGGCATGCTCAAACTCACGAAGGTCAAGTCCTGTAAGCTTGCGTATCTTCTCCAGTCTGTATACAAGCGTGTTTCTATGTACAAAAAGCTTTCTTGACGTTTCGGAAACATTAAGATTGTTCTCAAAGAAGCACTGTATGGTCATAAGGGTCTCGCGATCAAGGGACTCAAGGCTTCCTTTCTTGAATACCTCCTGAAGGAACATCTCACAGAGGGTGGTGGGAAGCTGGTAAATAAGTCTGCCTATGCCCAGATTTTCATAGCTGATTATGTTCTTCTCGGTCTCAAATACCTTGCCGACCTCAAGAGCTACCTGTGACTCCTGATAAGCCTTTGCAAGATCCTTGATGTTCTCTACTATCGTAGAGATACCGATAGCGACCTTGGTGTAGAACTCGGTAGAAAGAGTATCGGCAATGTTAACTGCCATCTTTTCTATCTCGCGCATCTCGGTACCGGGCTTAAGTTCCTTGACCAGAACTATATCGTGCTCGCCTACGCTGATAACGTAGTCGCGGGACTTGTCCGGAAACATATTCTGGAGCATCTCAAAGGGCAGCATATCGGTCTTGCCGAAGAACTTGATAAGGAATACTATTCTGGGCTCCTCAATGTTGAAGTGGAGCTCCTTGGACTTTATGTATATGTCACTGGGAAGTATATTGTCGATGATTATGTTCTTGATGAATGAGCCCTTATCGTATTTTTCGTCATAAAGACTCTTTATGTTCCCGAGAGAAATAGCAAGAAGCTTGGACATCTTCTCGGCGATCTTATCCTCACCCTCGATAAATACGATATATTCGCTCTTCTGACCTGCGCCCATATAACGGTACGTATGACCGTCAAGTGCCATGACCTCGTTAGCGAAAGGAAGTCCCTCAACGACACCATCTCGTACAGAGCCCATCTTTCCCAGATCGGAGCAAGCTATGACCACGCCATTTTCGTCTATAACGCCCGTCGTGCGGTCAAACGCATCCTTCATTTGATATATAACACCTTGAAATAATCTATTGGACATATCTTAAACCCCTTAAAAACGTATTTTAAAATCAATTGTACATACTGACCTATATTATACACCATTTTTTGTGATTTTTCAATAGCGTTTTTAATATTTTTTATAAAAATTTAAAAAAAATTTGTTAATAATGTGTAAAAATATCAAAGCTCGGTAGCGCAAACAATGCAGGCAAGAACAAAGCCCGACGCGGTCTCGGTGCGGAGTATTCTCTTTCCAAGTCCTGTCATTTTCATTCCAAGAGCTCTTGCCGCCTCTGTCTCCTTTATTGAAAATCCACCTTCGCTTCCTATGAAGAGCGATATGCTTCTGGGCATATCCGACTCAAATCCGTGAAGTATCGCTCCAAGAGGCTCTGTTCCGTCGCCCTCATAGCAAAAGAGACAGATGTCACTTTCCAGCGCTTTACCTATGGCATCCCTGAAGCTGACAGATGGGCTTATCTCGGGAATAACGCTCCTTCCGCACTGCTTTGCGGCTTCTGCCGCTATCCGCTGTCTTCGCTCGGTCTTGCGCTCCTCGGCGTCGCTTTTTATCTTCACTACGCAGCGCTCGCTCTCAAAGGGAATTATCTCCCCTACTCCACATTCCACAGCCTTCTGTATTATGGTGTCAAGCTTATCGCCCTTGGGCAAAGCCTGAAAAAGTCTTACGTATACCCTCGGCTCGTTTTCTGAATGCTTGGCGGAAAGTATCTGCGCGATGACCTCTCTATCCTCGTCAAAGGACTTTATTTTACATTCGTATTCGTTGCCCTGCATATCGCAAACGGTTATCTGCTCTCCAACCGCCATTCTCAATGAGCGCGCGATGTGATGCGCATCGTCACCTATTATGGATATGCAATCATTCAAAACTCTATCCTGTCTTACAAAAAATCTTGGCATATCTACTCCGTATCAATAATTGCTTTTAGCGGCATCGCCCTTGAGAAGTGTTACAAGTCGGCTCGTTCCCAGTCTGTCGGCGCCCAAGGACAAAAACGCATCCGCGTCCTCAAAGCTTTTAATACCGCCAGCCGCCTTTATTCTTACGTTCTTACCAACGTGCTCGGCAAAAAGCTTTACGTCCTCTACCGTGGCTCCGCCCGTGGAAAATCCCGTAGAGGTCTTGATAAAATCAGCACCCGATTCGGTGACTATCCTGCACATAGCTATCTTTTCCTCTTCGGTAAGCAGACAGGTTTCTATTATGACCTTTAACACCTTACTGCCGCATATTTTCTTCAATGCTTTTATCTCTTCGGTAAGAGCATCGTACTTTTTAGCCTTAAGGTCACCGATGTTAATGACCATATCTATCTCGTCCGCTCCGTTGTCGAGAGCATCCTTGGTCTCCGCGCATTTGACCGGGGCGGTGTTATAGCCGTTGGGAAAGCCTATTACCGTGCATACAGGCACTCGACCTTCAAGGTATTCTGCCGCCTGCTTTACAAAGGATGGCGGGATGCAGACCGAGGCTGTCTGATATTTTACGGCGTCGTCACATATTGTCTTTATATCCTCCCAGGTAGCACCCTGCGAAAGCAGGGTGTGGTCTACGTGGGACATTATCTCTTTTATTTCTCGCTTCATTCTGTCGCCTCAGCTTTCTTAAAGCTCCACTGTGCTATCTGCCTTATCTTTTCAACGTCTGTTTCATAGTAGGAAACGGTCAGCTCGTTGCCCTCCTCTATAAGGAGAACACTCTCGTCAGCCGCAACGCTCTGCTTATAAAGACATCCGTCGGAGCCTGTAATATATACCGCCGATTCTCCTCCCATTGTTACTATACGCACGTTCTTAACAGTTATATCGGCACTGGGCACAGTATCGTCGTTGCTTGAGCTTCCGTCGGTAATTATACCATTCTGCTTTAAGAGCTTGATATATTCCTGCTTTGCCTCGGTCTGAGTAGTGCCTGTGGCTACAACGCTGTATTTTTCTACGTTAACCAGCGCGTAAAGCTTAACCAGTCCCCCGCTGTCCTTAAGCACCATAATATAGGTAGCCTGACCCGACACGTTGATAAGCGACGGGAAGGACGCTACGTATCCCTTTTCCTGCACCTCGCCCTCAGCCGCTCTCATAGCGGAGTACTCCTCAGCACCGATTACGGGATAGAACTTATATTCACCAGTTCTGGCGTTACTGATAATAAATCCGATATTACTCTCGTCGCTGGTAACAGAGGTAACACCCGTAAAGAACCATACGTCGTCCCCGATAACTATATATCCGAAGTCGTCTGTGGTGACCTTACAGTCCTTGTTGCCTATTATGCTGTTCCAAAAACCGTTTTTAAGCGTTCCGTACCAGTCGTATTTCTGCGCTGCGAGGTTGCCCGTAAATACGTTATCTACCCACGAGGGCACGTCCTTCAGAGCGTAAATCTCGGAGCTTCCGTCAACGGGATTAAATATTATGACCTCGTTAACGTCCATCGCTCCAAACAAAAACACGGTGGGCTTCATACAAGATACTATATAGTAAGGATTGCCGTTGTCGTCCACCTCAAAGGAATAAGAGCCGAATATTTTTGTGGGATAAGACATGCGGAGCTTTCTGTGAAGGTCTTCGCCGAAAAACGCGCTGTCCGCGTACTTTATGGGCTTGTCAAGCTTGATATAATTAGCCTCCGTTACATTAACAGGGTCCACCATAACGTATCCCGGGATGCCGCTCTTTCGATTGCTCAGCCATTTAAAGAAATCGGCATATTCAAGGTTTGACACCTTTTGTGGGGTTCTCTTATAATTTATCTGACGGTAGGTAGGATTTATCTCATACTGAGAAACCACGTCCGAAAGCGCTCCAAGAGTTCTATCTCCCATTTTCTGCGCTGTTTCACTGTCCATAAGCGCTATGTTGCTTACTACTGCGGTTTCGGGCATATCCTCCTCAAACACCGCCTCGGGAACCTCTATTATATTTGAGTATCTCTCGGCATTAAAGAAGGTAGAGGATGCGATATTTCCTATTATCAGCACCAAAACGGGTACTGCTACGAGAGAAAGCGATACCTTCAGTACGGTCTTACCCTCAAAATTGAAGAATTTTTTACTGACTCCCTTGGGAGCGAAGCCTTGCTTTATCGAGAGCAAGGAGTATATAGCCGTAAAGCAAGCTATACCAAGAGCAAGGGATACCCAGAAGCCTTGGTAAAAAATATTGATTGCGGGAAGAGTTATATAAAAATATATTCCTCCCAGAGCAAGTGTGACAAGCAATGCCACCAAAATGCGAACCGATGTTTTTTTCATAATTCTTTCTCCTTTACTGTTTTAAAAATCAAATACGCATCTGCCGTTATCAAGCTTTAACGCCGCGTCAAAGCTCTTTCCGTTTTTTGAAGTAAAGCCCTTTATTACCGAGGTGCGTCCGCTGTCGAGCAAGAGCGTTACGTTCCTTGCGGATATGGCTCTGCCGCATATATAAGCGCCTACGGTGAATTTACAGCCGTTTTTATAATTGCCGCATCCGTATCCGAATTTGTTTCTCTTTACCTCGCTTGAGCAGAGTGGGCATTTGCCCACCACGTCACCGAAGAAGCCTGTTTCGGTATCCTCCTCCAGCGGCTGCTCGGGCTTTGGGGCAAAATACGCGGATATCTCATCCACAGCCAGCCTTACGCTGTCCTCTACCTCCAATTCCCCTCTGAATACCCGTTTGAGCGCTTTACCCATCTCCGAGGTCTTGAATTTATCCATACTGATATTCATTCTTTCAAGGCTTTCAATAAGGAATATTCCGTCGGGCAATATAGTATATACGTCCTTTTTAAGCTGGATATATCCGCTCTTTTTGGCGTTGTCTATTATTCCCGTACGGGTTGCCTCTGTTCCAAGCTCCACGCCCTCGAACATTGCGCGGTACTCCTCGGCGTCGTCAGCGCCTACCGTGTCCTCTGCCGCCGCTTTTTCCTCCCTAAAGGGATTTTTTAAATAATTATTAAGGGTTTCTATGGTGTAGTGCTTGGGCGGTGAGGTTTCCTTCTCACTCGGCTTGAAATCTATATTCACCCTATCCCCCTTGTTGAGATTGGGCAATATCTTGTCCTTCTGGGTGGCGTCGTCATATTTCATCCAGCCCCTTTCCTTTATGGAAAGCCCCTTTAGCTGAAAGCTTTCAAGCTCTCCCACGCTTACTGTTATCTCTACTTTTTCCGCTATACATTCCTCGGCGCAGAATACCGCTATAAATCTGCGGAATACCGTGGAATATACCTGCATCTCGGCTTCGCTGAGCTTTGTTTTATCGGGTATTTTATAGGTTGGAGTTATTGCCGAGTGTGACTCTATCTTGCTATCGTCAAAGATAGTCTTTTTATCCTTGAACACCACGGGATAGCCAAGTGAGGCGCAGTTCTCAAGTATCTTTTTTACCTTTCCCTTTTCGGCTGTGGCAAGATACTCTGAGTTGGTTCTCGGGTAGGTAAGATATCCGCTCTCATAGAGCTTTTGCACTATCTCAAGGCTCTCTGCCATAGACATCTTATATTTCTTTCCCAGCACGTTCTGGAGCTTTGAGAGCGAGTAGAGCTTACCCGGAAGTATGCTGTCCTTTTTGCGCTTGACCGAGGT
>CAJGCD010000044.1 GCA_904501715.1 uncultured Clostridia bacterium | reverse complement strand
TTCCCCAGCGGGGAAGCTGTCGAGCGTACATTTGCGTAGCAAATAGCGAGACTGATGAGGAGAACACGGGTGTAGCCTATGTTCACATTCATTGTTGGGGAAGATATAAGTTCCCTCAAAGTGAGCAATACACAGTGCTCTCAGAGCTCTCCTCATCCACCACTATCGTGGTCCCCCTTCCCCGCTGGGGAAGGCATACACTTATGTCAACGCACAAACCCATTCAATAAAACCCCTTTTCAAGTTCTTTGCGCCACTTTCTCCGAAAGAAAGTGGCAAAACAAAAATTCGTTTATAATTCTAACTACTACTACCACGAAAGGATAAAAAAGTGGAAAACGAAAACTTAGAATTCAGAGATCAAAAAATAGTTGATGTGGAGATGGAAAAGGAAGTCAAAAAATCCTTTATCGAATATTCCATGTCGGTAATCGCTGCCCGCGCCCTCCCCGACGTTCGCGACGGTATGAAGCCCGGTCAGCGCAGAATAATGTACGCAATGTACGAGGACAACCTTACTTATGACAAGCCCTTCCGCAAGTCGGCTACCACTGTGGGTAACGTGCTCGGACGCTATCACCCCCACGGTGACAGCGCGGTTTACGGAACTATGGTACGTATGGCGCAGGACTTCTCCTACCGCTATCCGCTGGTAGAGGGTCACGGAAACTTCGGCTCTGTGGACGGCGACGGCGCGGCTGCTTACCGTTATACCGAGGCGAGAATGGCGAAGATATCCGACCAGCTTATGGCTGACCTTGAAAAAGAGGTAGTTGACTTCGTACCTAACTTTGATAACCGCCGCCGCGAGCCCAAGGTGCTTCCCTCCCGTTTTCCCAATCTTTTGGTAAACGGCTCTATGGGTATTGCCGTAGGTATGGCGACAAATATTCCCCCTCACAACCTTGGCGAGGTCATTGACGCGACCATTTTCCGTATGGAAAATCCCGAATGTACGGTTCCCGAGCTTATGGAATACGTAAAGGGCCCCGACTTCCCCACTTATGCTACTATCTACGGAACGGCGGGTATCCTTCAGGCGTACACCACGGGACGCGGACGTGTTATGGTAAGAGCAAAGGCGACCATTGAGGAGGACAAGCACCGCATAATCTTTACAGAGATACCCTACGGTGTCAACAAGAGCGAGCTGTGCAAGGCTATCGCTAACCTCCACAAGGACAAGCGTATCGAAGGCATAACCGACCTGCGCGACGAGTCGGGCAGAAACGGTATGCGCATCGTGGTAGAATACAGACGCGACGCCAACGGTCAGGTAATACTTAATCAGCTCTACAAATATTCTCAGCTTGAGGACACCTGCGCCGTAAATATGCTGGCGCTGGTCAACAACGAGCCGAAAATCCTCTCGCTTCCTCAGATACTTGACCACTATATCGCTCACCAGAAGTCGGTTATCCAGCGCAGAGTTGAATTCGACCTTGAAAAGGCAAGAACGAGAGCTCATATTTTTGAGGGCTATCACATAGCAATTGACAATATCGACAGGATAGTTGAGATAATGAAGACCTCAAAGTCTATCCCCGAGGCAAAGGAACGCCTTATGGCTGAGTTCTTTACCGTAACCTATAAGGACGGCTTCGAGAGCGAGCTTGGAAACGTGCGTCAGCTCTCGGACGCTCAGGCGCAGGCTATCGTTGAAATGACCCTCGGTAAGCTGACGGGTATGGAGCGCGACAAGATCGAGGAGGAGCTGGCAAGACTTCACGCTCTTATCATAGAGCTTGAGGGAATACTCGCCGACCCCGCAAAGATAATGCAGATAATCAAGGACGAGATGAGCGAGATAAAGCGCAAGTTCGGCGACGAGAGAAGAACCGAGATACTTCCCGCTACCGACGATATTGAGCTTGAGGACCTTATTGAGAAGCACAACTGCGTTATCACCCTTACCAAGGCGGGCTACATCAAGCGTCTGCCCGCAAGCACCTACTCTGCTCAGCGCAGAGGCGGTAAGGGCATTATCGGTATGACCACCAAGGAGGATGACTTCATTGAAACGGTTGCCGCCGTTCACAGCCACTCCTACGTGCTGCTCTTTACGAATTACGGCAAGGTGCATATGCGCAAGGCTTACCAGATTCCCGAAGCATCCAGAACCGCTAAGGGAACAAATATCGTAAACGTTATCGAGATGCTTCCGGGCGAGAAGATAACCTCGCTTATCAGTATCGAGGGCTTCAATGAGGGCGAGTATCTTACTATGGTCACCAAGCAGGGCGTTATCAAGCGTACTCTCCTTACCGAGTATGAATATCAGCGCAAGGGCGGCAAGATAGCCCTTAACCTTGACGAGGGCGACGAGCTTGTATTCGTAATGCATACCTGTGGTGACAGAGATATAATTATCGCTACCGCTCAGGGCTCGGCTGTAAGATTTACCGAGGCTAATGCCCGTCCTATGGGCAGAACGGCCCGCGGTGTTCGCGGTATCAAGCTCCGCGAGGGCGACTACGTTACGGGTGTCGCTATTGTCGAGGAGGGCAAGTCGCTTATTACCATTACCCAGAACGGCTACGGAAAGCGCACCAATTACTCCGACTTCAGAGAGATGAAGAACCGCGGCGGTGTTGGTGTTCAGTGCCATAATATAAGCGAAAAGACAGGACTCCTCTGCGGAATTGAAAGCGTTAGCGACGATGATGACCTTATGATGATAACCGACGCGGGAACTATTATCAGAACTCCCGTTTGCGACGTTCCCCACTACTCCAGAACCGCGGGCGGCGTAATTATGATGCGCCTCGGTGAGGGTCAGACTCTTGTTAACTTCACTAAGGTCCCCAAGGAGGACGAGGAGGAGCTTGAGGATGCTATCGAATCGGTAGAGGAGATAGAAGCCGAAAAAACAAGCCCCGAAATCGTTGAGGACTCAACCGAAAATTTGGAAAATTTACCCGAAATCGTTGAGAGCTCAACCGAAGAGGTCACAGAAGAGTAATAAAAAGCAATAAACGGGAGGGCTTCCCTCCCGTTTGCAAATTTAATTTAAAGGTAATTAAAAAATGAAATTTTCAAAAACAAAGCGAATTATCACTTTGATTTTAGCTCTTGTTATTCTGGTAGGAGCGGTCTTCGCTATAAGAGCCTGCTCTGCTCCTCCAAAATATGAGGAGATCGAGGCACGGTTTAAGGAGCTTATGGAGAAATCCTACGACCTGAACGTCATACTTTTCGGCGAGGGGCTTCCTACATACGAGCGTGTATCCGATCCTCGCGACAGTCTTAAGGTCTATAATACGGGAGAGTTCTACACCGACGAGGACGGTACGGAGCATCAGCGCAAGTTCTGGTATTACACCACCCTTGACGAGGATAAGGTGATAGCCTTCAGAGATTCCTATCTTAAGGATTTTTCCTATGCTTACGTTACCGATTCCGCGGAAGCTCTTGACTCGGTTAAGGCGAAATTTCCTCCTATCGAGGGTGTGAGTGCCCCCGAGGGAAGCGAATTTTACTCCGAAATTTACAACAAGGACGGAAAGCTTGCTTATCTTGTTCCATTTGTTGAAAAAAAGGTGGATTTCTATTATTCTGCCGCCGACCCCAAAAACTATGATTACGTGCGTAACGACGCGCCCTACCGTACGGTGGACTCTATAAAGACCTACGCCGAAACTCTGTATTCCCAAAATTATATGAGGTCGCTTTATTCCTCGCTCTTTGACGGTATTGCTTCGGGCGGCGCGGTAATGAATGCCCGCTACGTGGAGCATACAAGGAGCGACAATACCGTGTGGCTCACCCAATCCAATACCTATGAATCGCTTTTCAGTGAGCGTAGAGTCTATCTTTACGATACTGCAGAAATTATAAAGTGGGGCTCTAACCGTAAATTCGTGCGTATCTCTATTGACAGCTACCTGCCCTCAAATCCCCAAAAAATAGAGAAAATCGAGGTCAATCTCGTCCTTCAGGACGGCGTATGGTATCTTGATAGCCCTACGTTTTGATAGTTAGAATTATAAACGATTTTTTTCCACCTTTCGGTCAAAAACATAGTCGTTTTGGGTACTGCCGCACCCAATACTCCTTGTTTTTTCCTATTTGAGTGACGGCTTCATCGCCCACTGGGCGCGCCGTCCCACAAATCTTTCGGAGAAAGTCGCCCAAAGAACTTGAAAAAGGATAAATATTACGCTTGACGGATGTGCAGTGCGTAATTATCCTCATAAGGTAAAAAGCCGTCGGACAGCTCACGCTACCGACGGCTTTTGATTTTATTTAATAAATCACAGAATTTGGCGGGACGTAGGGTCCGACAAATTCTTCCCCAAACGGGTCGTCGATGGCGCCGACCCCTACCAAATTGGATATGCCCTTTTAATAAAACCCCTTTTCAAGTTCTTTTGGTACTTTTCTCGAAAGAAAAGTACGAAAAAATGTTTATAATTCTAACTATTACAGCAGCTCTTTTCTGAGCTCCTCGCCCGATTTAGGAGAGAGGTATGCGGGGGGGACGTCGAGGACGGTGAGCGCGCCTGATTTCGCTTCCTTGGAAAATCTTGCCACAGCTCTGGCGTAGGCGACTATTACCGAGGACGTAAACTCGGGGTTAGAGTCAAGCTTAAGGCTGTACTCGATAACGTGAGTATTTTCAAGGTCAAAGCCAGTCTTGCCGCTTCTTATAACAAATCCGCCGTGGGGGATACCGCTATGGTCGCGCTTCAGCTCCTCAAGGCTTATAAAATGGACGGTGGTGTCATAATCCGCGAAATAGTTTGGCATAGTCACTATCTCGCGCTCGATTTTCGCTTTGTCTGCGCCCTCCTCGGCAACCACGAAGCACTCTCTTGTATGCTTCTGGCGAGTGCTCAGCTGTGGGCAGACTCCGCTGCGTACCGCTTCAAGGGCGGCATCCGAGGGGATAGTATACTGCTTAGCGTCAATAACTCCCTCGATACGGCGTATAGCGTCGGAATGTCCCTGACTTACGCCCTTTCCCCAGAAGGTATAGGCAGAGCCGTTGGGAAGCACCGCCTCGGCGTATGCGCGGTTCAGAGAGAACATACCGGGGTCCCAGCCCGCGGAAATAAGAGCAACCTTGCCGCCTTCCTTCGCCGCGCTGTCGACTGCCGCAAAGTGCTCGGGGATCTTCGCGTGAGTGTCAAAGCTGTCCACCACGTTGAAAAGCTTAGAGAGCGCGGGGGTCTGCACGGGCAGGTCTGTTGCGCTGCCGCCGCAAAGTATCATAACGTCTATCTTTTGGGTCATAGATGTGATATCATCCGCGTGAAGAACGGGCACTCCCTCTGTGCGGAGCTTGACCGTTTCGGGTGCACGTCGGGTAAATACCGCCGCCAGCTCCATGTCGGGATTCTGTCTTATTGCCGCTTCAACTCCGCGGCCGAGATTGCCGTATCCGAAGATACCTATTCTGATGCTCATAGGTTTACTCCCAAAATTTTGATATGTATTTACTGCCAGTATTCGGTTTTGCCCTCAAGACCTACGTCCTTTGATTTAAATGTGGGATTCTTTCCCTCCTTGCGCTGTCTGTCGTAATCGGCAAGGGCGCGGAAGGCGTATTTTCCAAGTATAATGATCACAGGGATGTTGATAAGCGCTATAAGTCCCATACTAACGTCCGCAATTGCCCAAAGAAGATCGGAGGACAGTCCCGTGCCTGCAAAAATGAGAAGTGATGCAGCTATATAGATTATGTACTTTACCCACTTCGGAGGCTCTTTGCCAAATAGGTGGATAATACATCTGTCAACGTAATACATATTTCCGATAAGCGTGGTAAACGCAAAGAGTACCATTGCCACGGTTATGAATACAGGACCGATAAATCCCATATTTTCGGTCATTGCCGCCTGAACGAAGCTCGATTCATCACTAAATGCGGAGGGCTCAAGTCCCGAGGAAAGGCACATAAACGCGGTTGCGGTACAGATAAGAATAGTGTCTATGAATACCGAAAGCACCTGAACAAGTCCCTGCCTTACAGGATGCTCGACCTCTGCCGACGCGGATGCGTTTGGCGCCGAGCCGATACCTGCCTCGTTACTGTAAAGACCTCTTTGGATACCCTTCATAAGGCACGAGCCCGTAAATCCTCCGAAGATCGCGTAAAAATTGAATGCGTCGGAGAAGATCCTGCCGAAAATACTCGGCAACAGATGCGCGTTTATTATTGTAATAACCAAAGCTACCGCAATATAAATAATGCCCATAATAGGTACGAGAATGCCCGTAACTTTCACAAGACGCTTACCGCCTCCAAACAGGCAGTAGCATACTATAAGGGCAATAATGCCTCCGATGATCCAGGGAGTATAGCTGGCGTTATAGAAGGAATAGGTAGAAAATGTTGACTGGAGCTTATTGGACGCGAGCATATTAAAGCCTACTCCGTAGGTAAATATAAGCAGTACCGAGAAAAGGATGGCGAGCCATTTTATATTCAAGCCCTGCTCTATGTAGTAGGAAGGACCTCCATAGCAGCCGTCTTTTCCCTTTTTCTTGAATATCTGCGCCAGAGTGCTTTCCACAAAGGCGGAGGCGGCACCGATAAGGGCTATGACCCACATCCAGAAGATAGCGCCAAATCCGCCAAAGCAGAGTGCGGCGGCAACTCCCATGATATTACCTGTACCCACGCGGGACGCGGTAGAGACCATAAGCGCCTGAAAGGAAGAAACCCCCTTTTTGTCCTTAGGCTTATCGGTGAGGGATTTGAACTGGTCGCCGAGCAGTCTGAACTGGGCGAATTTTGTCCTGACGGTGAAGTATATTCCCCCCGCTACCAGAAGGATAATGAGTATATAGCTGTAAAGCGCGTCGTTTACAGCGGCAATGATATTGTCGAACATAATTTTCTCCATAAATAATCAATATATTCTTATTATACCGCAAAATCCCGTCTTAGTCAATAAAATTTTCCTTATTGCAATATTATTTCTTTATAATACGGGTGAGATATAGACCTGGGAGCACCGCTTAACCAAAGGCTTCTCCAGCGGAGAAGCTGTCGAGCGTATATTTGCGCAGTAAATAGCGAGACTGATGAGGAGAGCTCGGGTGTAGTCTATGTTTTCAATTACTTATTGGAGAACCTTTGAAGCTCCCATACAGTAAGCGATACATATCTTTCCCAGAACTCTCCTCATCCACCGCAAGCGGTCCCCCTTCCCCGCCGGGGAAGGCTAATTGGAGCAGGCGACCAATGGTCACCCCTACGGGTGAGATATAAGCCCGAGAATACCCACCGCCGTAGGGGAGGGGCTTGCTCCTCCCGCCTTTTTTATAATCTTTATTTCAAACGGGAGCACCAAGGCGCTCCCCTACCGCACAAAAGGCGAATATGCGGACATAGCTTTCGCGCCATTTGTCCCCACGGGGAAGGCTAACGGGAGCGGACGCACAATGTGCGCTCCTACAAACAATGGTCGACTCCTGCGGTTGTTTGTTATAAAATCAAAAGCCGTCGGTAGCGAAGCTGTCCGACGGCTTTTTTCATTATGAGGATAATTACGCACCGCACACCTGTCAGCCGTAACATATTCCTTTTTCAAGTTCTTTTGGTTCTTTTCTTTCAAGAAAAGAACAGGAAAAGCGTTTATAATTCTAACTATTCAACAGAAATGATATAATCGTAAAGGGGCTGACCGCCGTTTATAAGCGTGACCTCCGCGTCGGCGTGCGCCTGGCGGATAGCGTTCTCTGCCGCCGCCGCCTCCTCATCGCTTACGTCCGCGCCGTAAAACAGAGTGATGAAGCTTGCGTCGGTCATCTTCTCCGACAGCATATCAAGGCACTCCTTAGTGTCGTTTGCAACGCACTCGATAGCGCCGTTCATAAGTCCGAGCATCTGTCCGTTCTTTATCTTCTCGCCCTCAAGGGTGGTGTTACGCACCGCCTGAGTGATAGACATACTTGTAACAGAAGCGATAGCTGCGTTCATAGCCTCAAGATTCTCCTCAAGCTCTCCCTCGGGATTGAAGGCTATCATCGCCGATATTCCCTGAGGAACGCTCTTGGTGTTCATTACTACCACCTTGCGGTCCTTTACCAGCTTTGACGCCTGCTCTGCTACCATATAGATATTCTTGTTGTTGGGCAGAACGAAAACAGTCTTTGCGGGAGTCTTGCGAACTCCGTCGATAATGTCCTGAGTGCTGGGGTTCATGGTCTGACCGCCGTGTATCACGGTGTCAACTCCAAGGTCCCTGAAGGTGTCGGAAATTCCGTTACCCATACATACCGAAACGAAGCCGTAAGCGTTGTCGGGAGAAGCTACCTTTTCCTCTACCTCCGCTTCCTTGGCAACAAGCTCGGAATGCTGGTTTCTCATATTCTCTATCTTTACGGTAACAAGCATACCGTACTCGCCCGCCTTCTCAATAACTCTGCCGGGGTGGTCTGTATGCACGTGGAGCTTGATTATCTTCTCATCCTCGATAAATACCACGCTGTCACCGATAGCTCCCAGCAGCTCGTGAAGCTCGCGGGCGTGTCCCTCTCCCTCAAACTCGGGGAATTTCTCGGTAACGCACTCGGTGCAGTAGGGGAAGGTGATGTCAGCGGTGTCAAACTCGGAAAAGTCCGCAGCCGCTATAGTTTCTTCCTTAGCCAGAAGAGCTACGGGATTGCCGTTAAGGGCGGTCATCATTCCGTTAAGCACGGTAACAAAGCCGCAGCCGCCCGCGTCAACCACACCTACCTCCTTAAGGATAGGAAGCATCTTAGGCGTGTCGTCCAGCGACTCCTGCGCCTTGCTTATTATAAATTCAAGAAATTCGGGAAGAGTATCGTCGCTGTACTCTCCTCTCTCAAGAGCAGCCTCAGCCTCCTCTGCCGAGCGGCGCATTACCGTGAGGATAGTTCCCTCAGAGGGCTTCATTACCGCTCTGTAAGCCTCGTCACAGCCTCTGCGGAAGCCCTTTGCCAGCTCCTCGGTTCCAACCGTTTCGCTATGCTTCCAAGCCTTTGCAAGACCTCTGAAGAAGAGGGAGAGTATAGCTCCCGAGTTACCTCTGGCGCTGCGAAGCACAGCCGATGCCGCATCCGCGGAAAGGGTATTTACCGCGCTGTATTCCCCGCTCATTTTGCGGACAGCGCCAAGCGTCAGAGTCATATTTATACCCGTATCTCCGTCGGGAACGGGAAATACGTTCATATTGTTTATGGCTTCCTTGTTGTTATCAAGAGCGTTTGCTCCCGAAACAAGCATATTTTTTAAAATACCTGCATCTATTCTCATTCTTTACCTCTCTGTTCCAAGATAAAACAATGCCAGTGTTCCCGGACCCGAATGGGAGCCGATAACAGGTCCTACGTAGCCTATCTTAAGCTCCTTAACTCCAAGCTCATTAACTATTCGGTCGCCAAGATATTTCGCGTCCTCCTCACAGTCACCGTGAGAAATAAATACCGTAGCGTCCTTGGGGTCGCCCTTGATGGTGTCCTTTATCTTCGCGAAAAGCGCATCGATAGATGCGCGTCTTCCGCGTGCTACCGATACCTTTATCAGCTTGCCCTCGTTATCTACGTGCATTACGGGCTTTATTCCAAGCATAGTTCCCACAACTGCCGTAGCTCCGCTGACTCTGCCTCCTCTCTTAAGGAAGAAAAGGTCGTCCACGGTGAACCAGTGGCAGAGGTTCAGACGGTTTTCCTCCACGAAGGTCTTTACCTCGTCAATATCCGCGCCATTTGCCTTGAGCTGTGCCGCAAGATATACAAGCAAGCCCTGACCGAGAGAAGCGCAGAGGGTATCCACCGCATATACGCGTCTGTCGGGGTATTCCTCACGGAGCTCATCTGCCGCAAGGCTTCCCGCCGTAAAGGTGTAGCTCAGTCCCGAGGAAAAGCCCAGATAGATAACGTCCTCGCCCTCTTTAAGATGGGCAGCCATCCTTTCCTTGAAGGTCTCAAGATTTATAGCAGAGGTAGAAGCGCTCTTTTTGTCGCGGAGCATAGCGTAAAGCTCCTTGGGGTCAACGTCGCTGTTGGCAACGGGCTCCATTCCCTCTATGGAAACCGTAAGGTCTATAATCTCCACACCGCACTCTGCCGCCATCTCTTTTGTAAGGTCTGTGCCCGAGTCGGTAAGTATAACGTAATTGTTCATAGTAGTTCCTTTCTTTGATGTACCGTTAAATATAGTAATGAAAACCACATCTTGGTTTATTATAAACTTTTTTGGCGGTATTGTCAAGAGATTTTTATTATTTTACAAGGTGGCGCTTTATCTTTCTGGAGGTAGTCTTTTCAAATTCAGTGTCGCGAAGCTCTATTCCCTTTATGTGCTTGTAGGTGGGGAGAGTCTTGTTAAGAGCGTTTATAGCATCGCGGATAGACTTTTCCATATCCTCTGAGGTAGCTCCCTCGGGGAACTTGGAGGCGTCGGGATATACGACCGCAACGAGAGTTACCTCGGTGTCGTTCTGTCTGCCTACCACTACGCACTCGGCTATCATCTCTATGCCGCCGAGATACTCTTCTATCTCCTCGGGGAATACGTTCTTACCGTTTTCAAGAACGATTACAGACTTAAGACGGCCTGTAATGTGGCAGTAATTGTCCTCGTCAAGATATCCCACGTCGCCCGTGCGGAACCAGCCGTCCTCGGTGAACGCCTTTGCGGTAGCCTTCTCGTCCTTGTAATAGCCCAGCATTACGTTGTCACCCTTGACCTGAATCTCACCCTCCTGATATCCGTCGTCGTTGGTGCTGTGAACGTCAATACGTATCTGACAGCAGGGCACTGCGGGACCTACCGAGGCGTACTTTCTGGCGTAGTAGGGGGTCACGGCTACCAGAGGAGAGCACTCGGTTATACCGAAGCCCTCGTATATGGAGATGCCGAGAGTCTCAAAGAATTCTATCATCTTGGGGCTGAGTGCCGCTCCGCCGCAGATTATCTTCTCAAGTCTGCCGCCGAAGGATTTGAGCACCTCTCCGAATATGTCGCGGCGCTTGTCTATACCCATACTGCGAAGCGTGCGCGCGGCGCTGATACCGAGCTTGAGCGTTTTATCTCTGCCCGTCTTCTTAGCCTCGGACCAGATCCTCTTGTAGAAGGTGTAAACGTAAAGAGGAACGAGAACCAGACCCGTAGGCTTGAATATCTGAAGGTTCTTGAGCACGTGGGTCAGCGAGTCGTTGATGCCTATGTGCATACCGTAGTCCATACCCGCAAGCATACAAGCAAGCTCGTAGGTGTGGTGTATAGGAAGGAGAGAAACTATGGTATCGTCGGGGTTGAAGTCAACCGTTTCTGCCGCTGCCGAAACTGCCGCGAATATGTTCTTCTGGCTGAGCATTACGCACTTACTCGTGCCTGTTGTACCAGAGGTGAAGAGGAATTCGGCAACCGTCTCTCTGTTTTCTACCTTGGGAATGGCGTAGCCCTTAGCTACCGAAGCCTCACCAAGCTCCTTGACGGTGTCAAGGGGAAGTATCTTCTTTGAGAGGGCAAGCTCCTCCTCAGAGGGAGTCATAGGAATAAAGGTCTTAAGGGTCTTGTGAGTCTTCATAGCGTTTTCGAATTTGCCGTTGAAGCTTGCGGAGTAGATAAGCGCGTCGGCCTCCGCACTCTCCATAAAGCCTTCGATAACGTCAATGGTCAGCTCCTTGTCAAGAGGAATAGCAACTCCGCCCACCGCCAAAACCGCAAGGTAGGTGTATACCCACTCGGGAGAGGTCTCGCCTATAATAGCCACACGCTTTTTAGCGAGTCCCTTTTCTGTAAGTCCTGCCGCGGTCTTAAGTACGTTTGCGTGGAATTCGCCGTATGTCATATCGTGAAGATTTCTCTTTTTGTCAAAATAAGAGAAGAGCACGCGGTCGCCGTGCTTGGCAATAACTCGGCAGAAATCTCTTACGTCGGAAACTCGCTCGTAAAGTCGGATCTCCTTCTTTTTGTTGTATACCTTGATTGCTTTTTTCTTGTTGCTCATAACGGATATTATCCTTTCAATTCAATACTATATTCTTAAAATTTTTCAGGTAGTTTCGGATATACGTTTTTCAAGGGTATCCTCGGATTCCTTGAGTCTTTCGCATATTTTTTCAAAGGTGTTGTAGAATACCCTCAGGTCTTCATCGGGTATATCGGCGCTTACAAAGCCGTTAAGGTCAAGCACCAGCCGATTTATCTCCTCGGTGGTATCTTTGCCCATAGGTGTGAGCTTCAATCGTTTTCTGTAATTAATATTTTCGCTTTCGGTTTCGATAGCGTATCCCTTGGAGCAAAGCTCGTTGATGATGCGGGATACCTGCGCCTTGTCAATGTCGCAGAGTCTGGTCAGCTTGGTGCGTGTCAGTCCGTCGGGATTTCCGTAAAGATGCCGCAGACACATTGTGTGCGCTCCCGTGAGCCCGTATGGCATCATACCGATGCTGCGCAGCCTTTGTATGCTCTTTGAAGAGCAGGATATAAGATGATAAAATTTGTCAAATCTGTCCTTTTCCAACCTCTCGCCTCCTTTCACAAAATATCCTGATTATATCATATCATAAAAACGTTGAGTTGTCAACATCTTTTTGTTCTGCCCTTGATTTTTTTATAAACGCGGGTGACGGAAAGGAAATATACCGCCGCCGTGGCAGACGCACAATGTGCGCACCTACGTATATGCCCTACGAAAAAGGTCGGATTTGATTGCCAAATCCGACCTTGCGTTATTATTTTACGTCATCAAAAGTCTTTTTCCTTTTGAGAAGCGGTAATACTGTGAAAAGCACAGTAATCAAAAGAACTGCGCCGCCGCTGCCAAGTGTAAGTCCGCATCCGAAATTTACGTTGAAGGCGGAGTTATCCTTTTTTGCGGTAGCTTTTCCCGTGTCATTGTTATCATCCTCGCTGTCGGGGGTGACATCAAGAGCGGAGTCGCCACCGTTGCTGTCAGAGTCCGTATCTCCCGTCTGTCCGCTATTGGGTAGAGAGCCGTTGCTATCGTTACCCGATTGAGAGGGCGCTTGACCGTATTCACTTACCGTCAGCTCCTGTGCCTCGGATGCCAGCGCGCTGCCGTTTGCCCTCACGCGGACGTAATACTTGCCCGCATCAAGCTCGGTGAGCGCACCCGTGCAGGAGGTCCAGCTCTCGCCGTCAGTACTGTATTCGTGGGTGCTGTCGGTATTTATGCT
>CAJGCD010000043.1 GCA_904501715.1 uncultured Clostridia bacterium | reverse complement strand
GCCACGCAGGCAGGTGAATGAAGATACCTTGTAGGCACGGACAGCGCAAGGGTCTTGATACCCGTAAGCACCTTGTGTATGTGCCCCGCGTCGTTTCCTCCCGAAACGTATCTCTTTATCTGAGCCCCGATACCCTCTCTCTTTGCAAGGGCAAGGGCGTAATCCACCAGCTCTCGGTCATAAACCGTAGCTCTGTCTGCCACCGATATAACGCCGCCCGATCCCACGTCGGCAACTCTTCTGTGCGCTTCGGTGTCTGGGATGTCGCTTATAGCCGTGCTTTCAAGCACTACCGCTAAGTCGGGAGCAATAAGCCTTGCCGCCGCCTCCGCGCCCGAGTAGCCGATTTCCTCACGCACGGTAAAGCAGAAGTAAACGTCGGCATCTATAGCAGGCGGACAAGAGTGAAAGCTCTCCATTATTTCAATCAGAGCAGCACAGCCCATTCTGTCGTCAAGCGCCTTTCCCTTGACGGTGATTCCGTTCTTACCGAAGCTATAAAACTCCGAGTCAAAGGTAGCAAACGAACCAATACTTATAAGCGCCTCCGCCTCCTCACGGGTGGTAACGCCTATATCCATATACAGCTTATCCGCGCCCAGCGCCTTCTCGCGCTCGTCCTTTTCCTTGTGGTGTATCGCCTTGGAGCAGATAACTCCGCTCATAAGCCCGTTTTTACCCTCAAGGGTTATCTTTCGCCCTGCCAGCACCGGCGGGGCAATTCCTCCGACACATCCGAAGGTAAGCATTCCGTCCGAGCGGATTCCGTCTATCATAAATCCCACCTCGTCCATATGAGCGGAAAGCATTATCCTTGTTCGGTTTCCTTCCTCACCGAAGCTCATACGGCAGATAAGATTGCCCATCCTATCTACAATTGCGCTGTGGGCTACACTCTCGACTCGCTCCCTGATAAGCTTACGCACTCTGTCCTCACACCCCGAGGGTCCGAAGGCAAGGCTGAGGGATTTTATAAGCTCTATGTCAGCGCCCAAATTCATTTCAGCTTGCATAGCAGGTCCTCCTTCCCGAAGCGTAGTGCTATATCTCGCGAGCAGACGAATTCACGCACCGCATTATACAGGCTCTCACAGTCCTCAAGAGAAATTACCTCGTTATAGGTATGCATATTTCTAAGGGGAAGCCCTACGTCCACCACGGGTATTCCCAGCCCCGACAGATTTACCGCCGTAGCGTTAGTGCCCGTTGATGATGGTGCCGCGCAGGGTGTATGAGGAATATTCCTCTCCTCGCAAAGCTTCCAAAATGCCTCGGTAAGCCCTCTGTGGGTAGCGGCACTGTATGATACCGATACTCCCTTGCCTATCTCTACCGTCTCCCTCTCGGGAGCGTCGGGCGCGTTGCCAAGATTAACGTCAAGCACCATAGCATAATCGGGCTCGATATTGAAGCAAGCGGGGCTCACTCCGCCCTCCCGCGAGGTCTCCTCACGAGCCGAAAGGCAGAGATACACGTCGCCTGCCAGCTCCTCGCTGTCCGTGTCTGCCACAGCCGCCGCGGCTACCGCCGCGCACGCCTTGTCGTCAAAGCTCTTGCCCGCTATATATTTATCTCCCACTCTGCTGTAATTGGGCGAAAATCCAACGGGTGTTCCTATGGGTACGAGCTCACCGAGCTCTTCCTTACTGTACCCCTCGCCCACGTCTATCATCAGCCCGTCCACGGGCGGAAGCCTTCCGTCCTTGTCGGCTCTGAGATGCGGGGGCACGGATATGACCACTCCTCTGAGTATCTCCCTGCCATAAACGCTCACGTCTGCCGCCTGCATTATGGCTGGGTCTATGCCGCCTATATTGACTATGCGGAGAAATCCGCCCTCAAGGACATCGGACACAAGCATACCCACCTCGTCAAGGTGCGCGTCCACAAGTATCCTCGGCGCATTCTCTCTGCCGCAACGCTTAAGAAGCACGTGGTTTCCCACACTGTCTGCCGTTATCCCGTCAAAGCAGTGTCCGTAGATATTTCTTATCTCCTCCGTGGCTCTGTATTCAAAGCCCGACACCGACATAACTCGGCAGAGTGTAACTATTTTATCCGCCAACAGCTCCTTACTCATAATACCTCTTACCATTCCCTAATTTCATCCGCCCCAGTATTTCTTGTCAAGGCTTCTGTACTGTATCGCCTCCGCGATATGATTTGCTTTTATGATTTCCGACGCGTCCATATCGGCAATGGTTCTCGCCACACGCATTATTCTGTCATAGCCTCTTGCCGACATACCCATCTTGTCGTACGCGGTTTTCAAGAGAGCGCTTGCCGAGGGCTCCATAACACAGTATTTCCGTATTGAAGCCGAGTCAAGCTGAGCGTTGCTCCATATTCCCTTCTCCTTAGCGTCACTCATACGCTCAAGGGCGAAGCGCCGCGCCTTTGCTACCCTCTCTCTTACCACCGCCGAGGACTCGGCGGGAGCGCCGCTTGCGGCAAGCTCGTCATAGGACAGGGAGGGAAGCTCTATCTGTATATCTATTCTGTCAAGCATAGGTCCGCTTATCTTGGATATGTACCGCTTAACGTCAAGCGGTGAGCAGGTGCAGGTCTTGGTGGGATGACCGAAATATCCGCATCTGCACGGATTCATAGCGCCAACCAGCATAAAGGAGCAGGGGTAGGTTACTCTGCCGCTGGCTCTGGTTATGGTGACCCGTCTGTCCTCAATAGGCTGACGGAGCGCGTCGGTGACCGATTTTGGAAACTCGGGCAGCTCGTCAAGAAAGAGCACTCCGTTATGCGCTAAGGACACCTCTCCGGGGAGCGGATTTATTCCTCCTCCCACAAGGCTCACCGCGCTCATAGTATGGTGCGGGGAGCGGAAGGGTCTTTGGGACACCAGAGAAACTCCCTCGGGAAGCACTCCCGCCACCGAATGTATCTTGGTAGATTCAATGCTCTCCTCAAAATCAAGAGGAGGCATTATAGTAGGTATTCTTTTTGCCAGCATTGATTTTCCCGTACCGGGAGGACCTATAAGAAGAATATTGTGCCCTCCTGCCGCCGCTATCTCAATGGCACGCTTAGCCATTGCCTGACCCTTTACGTCGGCGAAATCAAGTGTGGTGCTTCTGACAGCGTTCTCAAACGCGTTTCTGTCGCACACTACGGGAGCCATTCTTTTTTCTCCGTTGAGATGCGCCACAAGCTCACTCACGTTCTTTACCGAATATACTGTAATTCCCTCGACCGCCGCAGCCTCAAGAGCGTTATCGGCGGGAGCGTAAAACTCTCGGTAGCCCGCGTTTCTCGCGGCTACGCACATACAAAGTATTCCTCTCACCGAGCGTATCTCCCCCGACAGCGACAGCTCACCTACAAAGCATTTATCCGAAAAATCCACCGTGTGGCGTATGATACCGCCGCAACGGAGTATTCCCATAAGCATTGCCGTATCAAAGGCAGAGCCCTCCTTGCGTCTGTCCGCGGGAGCGAGATTTAGCATAAGCTCCATTGTCGGGAAGCGGTATCCGCTGTTCTCGCAGGCGGTGCGCACTCTCTCCTTTGCTTCCTTGACCGCAAGGTCGGGAAGTCCCACAAGCTCAAAGCGAGGTAATCTTGACTGAGCGTTACACTCCACCGTAACTATATATCCGTCTATACCGAAAAGTCCCGCGCTGTATACAGTGGATAACATCATCTACCTCCGCTTCAAAGATTATACACAGTTATTTTACCACATTTTTTCTTGATTTACAATAGTTATACGAAATAAGTTCTATTAACAAACTTAAGAATTTACATTCTCTTGAAATTTTTGAAAAATAAGCTTATAATATAGTTAAGAATATTGCGCATACTATTCATAGAAGCAAGAAAAGGAGAGCTTTTATGGAAGATTCAATGAAAAACACGGCTCTTAGCAATTGCAAGAGCTGTATACAAAGGCTGCGCTCTATGAAGGTCAAGGATTCCTTGGATTTTTCAATGAAGATAATCTGCGAGGATGACGTTCCGTGCTTTGATAAATCTATCCGCTCCGAGTCGGAATTCAATCTTATTAAAACCTTAGGAGTGGCAATGCTTGTGGGCGCGGGCATATCTCTGTTATGCGCCCTTGGCTCCGTATTTAAAAAATAAAAACACCGACAGCGGCATTGCCGCTGTCGGAAAAAGAGGAACATATGCTAAAAATTCTTTATCACGACACCTTTTTAGCCGTGGCTGTAAAGCCCGCAGGGCTTCTTTCCGAGGGGGAGGGCAAGGACTGCTTCCCCGCACTGCTCACTGAGGAGCTGCGCAAGCTCATGGGAAAGGAAGCCAAGCTTTATACCGTACACCGCCTTGACCGCGACACGGAGGGCATTATGGTGTACGCTCTGACCTCAAGCGCCGCAGCTAAGCTTTCGGCAGACATAGCGGAGGGCAGCTGGAACAAAATATATACCGCCCTTCTCTGGGGAACACCCAAAGAGAACAGCGGCAGACTGTGTGACCTTCTGTATTACGACCGCTCACGGGGAAAATCCTTTGTGGTAACGCGTGAGCGCAAGGGCGTAAAGAAGGCTGTACTTAATTACTCGGTGATTTCCTCCAACGAAAGGACAACTCTTGTTAAGATAGAGCTTGAAACCGGACGAACACACCAGATACGGGTTCAATTCGCCTCCCGAGGTCTGCCCCTTTGCGGTGACCGACGCTACGGCGCTCCCGCCGAGTCGGGAAGGAGCCTCGCCCTTTGCGCCTGCCGTCTGTCCTTCCGTCACCCCGAAACGGGTGAAGGGCTCGAATTTGAAATCGAGCCCTCAAATATTCAGTCTATATAAAATATCTCTGCCTCGGCGTCACCGAACAGCTCTTTAACCGAAGCCTCCGCATTCTCATCAAAGGTGAGTATGGGGGGCTCCTTTTCTTGATTTGCCCCGTACTGACCTAAGCTTCCTCCAAGTGTCTGTACGTATGTGTTTCCACTCATTTTAGGAAGGCTCTCGGGCTCCCTTGCCACCAGATGCAGCATTCTATATGCCGCGCGGTCGAAAATATTATCTACAATGCGATAGTCACTTGCCCTGTTGTAATAGCTCCAGCCCTTAATATGGGCGGGAGTGTGGTAATTGTGCCTCTGCTGTCCCCATCCGTAGCCCGAAAGGCGGAGTATGTTGCCCTCCATAACTATATCCTTCATATAGCTTTCGGTGTCGCCCTTGTTCATATCAAGAAAATATTCTATGGCATATACACAGCGTTCAATAAGATTGTTTTTGTATCTTATTCCCTCCATGACCGTCTTTTTTCCGCCCGTGGTTATCTGATGGGTAACACCCGCGTCGTAGGACTGATAGATATAACAGTTCTCTACCAGATAATCCTCACATCCGCCGTATATCTCTATTCCGTTGCCGAAGCGGGTCACGGTTCCTCTGCCACCCTCGGGATAGTTAGGGTCCGTGCCCTCATAATGCTGTATGGTTCCGCCTATCCAGCCTATCTCGCAGTTGGTAACGTGAAGTCCCTTTACGTGTCCTCCCGCGCAGACCGCGTGATGACCTATATACTTCATACAAAGATTGTCTATCCGCACGTTATCGTTTCTGCCTGCCACTATCATAGGACGGTGGGTCAGCGCCTCTATCTTGCCGAAAACCATAGCGGGATTACCTCGGTCACAGCGCAGATAAAGCTCTCCAAGGCTGTCATCCACCACGGGAATAGGCGAAGCGTCATCCGTCGTAGTCCTTGTTGTAAGACGCTCATCGTAATGCCAATAGAGGTCAAGGTCCTCGGTCATCTCAACTGCCATATCAAAGACTCTGCTCTCATCGTCACGGCAAACAAAGCGACCTCCTATGTATGAGGGAATAAGCTTTCTGCTCCACTGCTCGTCCTCTCCGAACACAAGCGTTCCGGGATCAAGTATCCTTTCTCCCCATTTCCATATGTGCCTTTCGGTGTCGACCTCCTCCCAAAGCGCGGGGTCGTCAAGTCCTCTGTCCCAGCCGTAAAGCTTAGGCTTTTCACCCTCACCGTAGGCGGCGTAGGTCACGCCCGCACGGGTCTTTACCGTGCCTCTGAATACGTCCCCTCTGCGAAAGAGCACTCCGTCGCCCGAGGAGAGCTCCGCCGCGGACACTCTGGCAAGAGTTTTCCACGCGCCACACTCGGAAAGTCCGTCATTTTTATCGTCTCCGTCATTGCTGACGTAATATTTTTTGCCCTTTATCTCTATATTGTCTGCTGCTTGGCGTATCTCCTTGGCTCTCTTCTGCGCCAGCGTGTCAAAGAATGATATATCGGCTCTTTTCATAATCTGCTCCTTTTTTCTTTTATAAGCTTAATATATCACAGTTACCGAGATTTGTCAACTTTATTTTTCAAGCTTATTGACAATCCCTCTTCATTATGTTACACTAAATCGTGATATAAAAACTGGGAGGTAGCTATGCTTTATCCAAAAAATCTGCGAAAGCTCGACCCTGAACTTTTCAAAAACCCTACGGCGGAATACCGTTGTACTCCCTTCTGGGCGTGGAACTGTGAGCTTGATAAAGACGAGCTTCTTTACGAAATAGACCGAATGAAGGAAATGGGCATGGGCGGCTTTCATATGCACTGCCGCGCGGGTATGTCCACAAAGTATCTTTCGGATGAATTCATGGAGCTTATCAAGGCGTGCAACGAAAAGGCAAAGAGCGAGAACATGCTCGCCTGGCTCTATGACGAGGACAAGTGGCCCTCGGGCTTTGCGGGAGGATACGTAACGAAAAATCCCGACAACCGCCAAAAGTACCTTTTCCTGACTCCTACTTATTACGAGCCCACCAACGCGGGTGAAAACGAAACGAAAAACTACGATGCAGGCAGCTGCGCCAGAGTTTCCACCCACAGCGATTACAGTAAACTGATAGCAAGATACGATATTAACCTCGACGAAAACGGCGCCCTTTCCTCTTATCGCAGACTTGCTGACGGCGAGGAGGGAGAAAACCTATGGTATGCCTATATAGAGGATTCCAAGACCTCCCCTTGGTTTAATTTTCAGACCTACGTGGATACACTGTCCAAGCCCGCTATTGAGGAGTTCGTTAAGGTAACTCATGAGCGATACAAGGAAGTGCTTTCCGCTGACTTTGGAGCTTCTGTTCCCGCAATCTTTACGGACGAGCCTCAGGTAACGCACAAAAAGTGCCTTGATTTCGCGACGCAAAAGACCGACGTTATACTTCCTTTTACCGTGGATTTTCCCGAAAGCTACAAGGAGACCTACGGTGAGGATATTATGGATAAGCTTCCCGAGGTAGTATGGGAGCTTCCCGAGGGTGTTTCCGCTACACGCTATCACTATCACGACCACGTTACCGAGCGCTTTATCTCGGCTTTCTGTGACACTATCGGCGATTGGTGCCGCGAGAACGGCATATACGCAACGGGTCATATGATGGAGGAGCCCACCCTCAGAAGCCAGACAGTGGCTATCGGTGAGGCAATGAGAGCCTACCGCTCGCTGACTCTCCCCGGTGTTGATATGCTCTGCGACTACCGAGAATATACCACCGTAAAGCAGGCGGCAAGCGCCGCTCACCAGTACGGATACCCCGGTGTTATGAGTGAACTCTACGGCGTTACCAACTGGGATTTTGATTTCCGCGGTCATAAGCTTCAGGGCGACTGGCAGGCGGCTCTCGGTGTCAGCGTAAGAGTTCCCCACCTCTATTGGGTATCGATGCGCGGCGAGGCAAAGCGCGACTACCCCGCATCCATCGGTCACCAGTCCTCCTGGTACAAGGAATACCCCTTTATTGAGGACCATTTTGCCCGTGTCAACACGGTAATGACCCGCGGCAAGGCAGATATACGCATTGGTGTTATTCATCCTATCGAATCCTACTGGCTCCACTACGGTCCTAACGACCAGACCCTCGGTATTCGTAATGAAATGGACAAGCGCTTCTCTGAGATAACCGAGTGGCTGCTCTTTGATACTCTCGACTTTGATTATATATGCGAATCCACTCTTCCCATACAGTACAGAAGCTCGGATAGGGGCTTTTGCATGGGAGATATGTGCTACGACGCGGTAGTAGTTCCCTACTGCGAAACTATACGCTCCACCACTCTCGCCGCACTGGAGGAATTTGCCTCCAAGGGCGGAAGGATAATCTTTATGGGTGCCGCACCCTCTCTTGTTGACGCTCTGCCCTCTGACGCTCCCGCACGCCTTGCACAGAGCTGCCGCAATATCGGCTGGAACAAGACCGAGCTGCTCTCCTCTCTTGAGCCTTACAGAACGCTTAAGATACAGCGTCCCGACGGCGCGGCGGCTGACGGACTTCTGTACGGTATGCGCAATGAGGGCAATGAAAAGCACATTTTCATCTGCCACGGCAAAAATTGCTCCAGAGGTATCGTTGCAAAGGGAGAAAAGTATATAATTACCGTCAAGGGCGAGTACTCCCCCTCGGTTATGGACACTCAGACAGGCGAGATACACCCCGTCGGCGCTCGCTATGAAAAGGGCAATACGCTTATTGATTGGAGCTGTCACGCTCAATCCTCTATACTTCTTACCCTTACCCCCGGCATATCCCACGCATCTCCCGTCGAGGCAGAGACCCTCGGAAGCCGCCAGCTTATACGCGGCGAATGTGAGGTCTTTCTTCATGAGCCCAACGTACTTGTTGTAGATACGGCTAAATGGAGGATAGACGACGGAGAATGGCAGGAGAAGGATGAAATGCTCCGCATCTGCAATATGGCAAAGGGTAAGCTTGGCTTCTCCACAGGCACCTGCCACGGCGCTCAGCCCTGGGTATTTAACGCACCCGATTCGGTCAACACCATAACAATCGAGTCCACCGTGTACTCCGAGGTCGACGTAGAGAATTGTGAGCTGGCGCTTGAGAGCTTCGAGGACAGCGAAATATGGATAAACGGTCAGCCCCTTGAAAAGAAGTGCAGCGGACATTACGTAGATTTCGCCATAAAGAAAACACCTATAGGCACTATCAAGGCAGGCGAAACCGTCATCACCATAAGACGCCCCTTCAACGTAATATCCAACGTGGAAAATATGTTCATACTGGGTGATTTCGGAGTGGAAGTGACAGGTGATGCGTCACGTATCATTGCCCCCGTACGCAGTGTGCGCTTCGGTGACCTTTCCTCTCAGGGCTTCCCCTTCTACGGCGGTGCCTTCACTTACCGCACAAGGATAGAGGGCGGAAGTGATACCTCGGTGTCTCTCGGTCTGTTCTCCGCCCCCGCCGTAACCGTAAGCGTTGACGGCAATACTGTTGGAAACATATCCCTTGCTCCCCACACCGCACGGCTTGGAGTCCTTGAGGCGGGAGAGCATATACTTGACCTGACGGTATATCTCAGCCGTGTCAACACCTTTGGCTCATTCCACAACAATAACCGAGACCTCAGATGGTTCGGTCCTTCTATGTGGTATCCGCCTGAGGATGATTTCTCTTATGAGTACAGCCTCGCCCAGCAGGGACTTATAACCGCACCCTTCATATTCAAAAAGTAATATAAAATTAATCGGCGTGACGCTCGCAATGAGTGTCACGCCATCTTTTTTATATCATTTCTCCCACGGCATCGCAAAAAGCGTCCACATCCTTGGATGAATTAAAGGGACCGAAGCTGGCTCGCACCGCGCCTGTGTCAGCCGTTCCCAAGGTTCTGTGCCCAAGGGCTGAGCAATGATATCCGCCTCTGACACATATTCCTTTGTCCGAAAGAGTGCGAGCAGTTTCCTCCGCTCCCCGTCCCGCTACGTTGAATAGCAGGACTGAGCCTTCATACTGGGGCGTGTATATTTTTACACCCTCAAGCAGGGTAAGCCGCTCACGCGCCCGTCTAAAGAGTCTTTTCTCGTGAGCTTCTATCTTATCAAGCCCAATGGAGGACAAGGTATCAAGCCCTGCGGAAAGTCCCACTATAGCGGGGGCAGGAAGCGTTCCCGCCTCATATCTTTCGGGGCTGCCGTAGGACATAGCTCCCTCTAAGGAATCCACACCGTTACCGCCCTCCATAAGAGTCTGAGCGGTTATTCCCTTACCCAGAATAACCGCGCCACAGCCCTGTGGTCCGAGCAACCCTTTATGCCCCGGAACGCACAGAGCGTCTATATGCATATTCTTCATAGATATAGGCGTATGACCCGCGCACTGCGCTCCGTCAACCACAAAGAGTATTCCCAGCCGTCGGCAAAGTCTGCCTATCTCGGCAAGCGGCATTGTCATTGAGGAGATATTACTTGTCCCCGAGCATACGAGCATACGCGTATTGCGCCTCACAAGCTTAGCTATTCCCTCGCATATTCGGGTAGCGTTTCTTTTGCTGTCCCCCACCATACTTGGAAAAATGTCATAATCCACCACTCCTTGAGCGTGGAGCTTATATATTGGGCGGTAAACCGCGTTGTGCTCCATATCCGATATAAGAACGTGGTCGCCTCTTTTAAGCAACCCCTTTATACACATATTAAGACCGTGGGTCGTATTGAGAGTAAAGCACACCTGCTCCACGCCCTCGGCGTCGAAAAGCTGAGCAAGCTTATTTCGACACTCAAAGACCTTCTCTGCCGCCCTCATAGCCAGTACGTGAGAGCCACGCCCCGCGTTTCCGCCGCTGTACATCATAAACTCCTGCATTTCCTCTATTACCTTTTGAGGCTTGGGAAATCCCGTGGCGGCGTTATCCAGATATATCAGCCTCTGTTCCATTGCTTCACCCTTATACCCTCGTTCCCAAGAACGGTAGCTACGTTATCGGTCTGCGCGCAGGAGAAGGACAGCCCGTATATACAGCCCTTGTTACCTCGGGTGTTAGAATCGTATTTTATAACAGTGGTGGGTATAGCGGCTGTGGCAAGTACCTTTTGGGCACTCATAGCCTGTGTTATAGAGCCTATGGCCGCACCGCAGCCGACTCCCATATTGTTCATGTTTTCCACCTCCTTCTATAAAAGAATATGCGCGGCAGACACGTGTTGCAACAAAAAAAGACTTACGGATAAATCCGTAAGCCTTTTTATATAAGGAAAATCAGTCAGCCTTCTTTTCCTTCTTTGCCTTCTTATCGTCAGAAGGCTTTACATAGTCGATGAGCTTTACAATAGCCATCTCCGCTCCGTCACCTCTGCGGGGACCGAGCTTGAATATCTGTGTATAACCACCGTTGCGCTCTGCATAGAGAGGAGCGAGTTCAACAAATACCTTTGTTACTACGTTCTCATCTGTAATATAAGCCAGTGCGGCACGGCGACTTGCAAGAGTGTTCTTCTTGCCAAGTGTGATCATCTTTTCAGCTATAGAACGAACTTCCTTTGCTCTGGTGAGAGTGGTCTCAACCTGTCCGTTCTTCAACAGCAAAGTTACCATTCCGCGAAGCATTGCTTTTCTGTGCGCGGTAGGTCTGCCGAGTTTTCTTGTTCCGGGCATTATTAGTTCCCTCCTTTTCGGTTTTTCTTTGTGATGCTATGCACTAACTCTCTCAGTCCTCTTCTTTTCTGAGGTCAAGTCCGAGTGAGTGCAGTTTCTGAATAACTTCTTCAAGCGATTTCTTACCGAGGTTACGAACCTTTATCATATCCTCTTCCGTACGGTTTGTAAGATCTTCTACCGTGTCAATGCCTGCGCGCTTCAAGCAGTTGAAGCTACGTACAGACATGTCAAGCTCCTCAATGGTCATCTCAAGAACTTTTTCTTTCTTGGTCTCTTCTCTCTCGACCATTATCTCAACGTTCTTTGCCTCATCCGAAAGGTCTACGAACAGGTTGAGATGCTCGTTGAGTATCTTGGCGCCAAATGAAATCGCTTCCTTTGCGCTGATAGTTCCGTTGGTCTCAACTTCAAGCGTAAGCTTATCGAAGTCTGTGATGTTACCTACACGGGTGTTCTCTACGGTGTAGCTTACGTTATACACGGGTGTGTATATCGAATCGGTGAAGATAGTTCCTATGGGAGCAGAAATGTTAGAGCCGCGCATCTGTGCGTCAAGCTGCTTGTTTCTGTCCTGAGATACGTATCCTCTTCCCTGATCAAAGGTAAGCTCCATGTAAAATCTGTCGCCCTCACCTACGGTAGCGATGTGATGCTCGGGGTTGAGTATCTCTATATCGGTATCTACCTTGATGTCGGCAGCAGTCACCTCCTGCTCACCTACTACGTCGATAATGACGGTCTTGGGAGAGCTGCAGTGAAGCTTCGCGATAATTCCCTTTACGTTGAGAACTATCTCGGTAACGTCCTCCTTAACTCCGGGAACAGTGGAGAATTCGTGAAGAACTCCGTCGATCTTGATGTTGGTTACGGCATATCCGGGAAGCGAGCTCAGCATAATTCTGCGAAGCGAGTTTCCGAGTGTCGTTCCAAATCCACGCTCAAGGGGCTCTACAATAAATTTACCTATTGTTCCGTCCTCGCTAAGATCAACTGTTGTTATATTAGGCTTCTCTATCTCGATCATTCCAAATCATCCTCCTAAAAATTAATTTTGGTAAACTCTTGCGTTGCGGTAGAGTCTTAGCACACCCCAACGCCGCTTTTGCAGCGCAGCCTTGCCACGCCCAAAAGCAGGGATTACTTGGAGTAGAGCTCGACGATAAGCTGCTCGTTGAACTCGAAGTCGATATCTTCTCTTGCGGGAAGAGCTACGACCTTAGCGCTGAGAGCTGCCTTGTCAACACTGAGCCACTTGGGAGCGTTCTTTGTCTCAAGAGCTTCAGCAAGAGCCTTACACTTCGCGGAGCCGCGGAAGTTCTCTCTTACCTTTACCTCATCGCCTGCGCGAACAAGGATAGAAGGAATGTTTACCTTCTTGCCGTTGAGCTCGAAGTGCTCATGAAGAACGAGCTGACGAGCTTCCTTACGGCTCTCTGCCATACCCATTCTGTAAACTACGTTATCCAAGCGACGCTCGATAAGCTTGAGCAGGTTCTCACCAGTCATGCCCTCCTGACGGTCTGCCTCTACGAAGTAGTTCTTGAACTGCTTCTCGAGAACGCCGTAGTATCTCTTGGTCATCTGCTTCTCACGAAGCTGCATTCCGTATTCTCTCTGCTTCTTATTAGCTGCGCCGTGCTGTCCGGGAGCGGTTGCTCTACGGTCAAGTGCGCACTTACCTGATGTACATCTCTCGCCCTTGAGGAAAAGCTTTGTGCCTTCTCTACGGCAGAGCTTACATGCAGGACCAGTATATCTTGCCATCTTCTTACTACCTCCTGTTATTGATTAAACGCGTCTGCGCTTAGGCGGTCTGCATCCGTT
>CAJGCD010000042.1 GCA_904501715.1 uncultured Clostridia bacterium | reverse complement strand
TCTATAACGGGGGTCCTGTGGGTCTTGAAACCCTTGCGGCAACCGTTGGAGAAGAGGCGATCACGCTGGAGGACGTGTACGAGCCATATCTCTTGCAGATAGGATTTCTCAGCCGCACTCCCCGCGGACGCTGTGTCACAAGACTGGCATACGAGCATCTTGGTATTCCCTACCGAGAGGCTACCACTCATCAAAAATCCGACCAATTAGATATTTTTAACGACTAAAGCTGATTTTTAAGGAGAATTTATGCTTCCCAGAACCGAAAATTACAGAATATATCCTTCAATAGTTCCCGCGGATAAGCCTGTCGAAATGACCGTCGCCCCTGCGGAAAGAGCTTTTATGCCGGTAGAGGGCGAGGAATATACTCTTATCATCACACCCGTTGATGCCGACGAGCGCGACTACCATTCCTCTGTTTGCAGAACCACCATAAGCGCAAAGGCAAAAAACGGTGTTATAAAATTCGAATATGCCTTTCCATCCGAGCAGGAGCATCACATACAGCTCATGCGCGGAGCCACCAAGTTAGCTATTTTTTACATCTTTTCTCTCTATGATGACCTCTATTCTATGCGTCCTATGAGAGGCGACCTTCATCTTCACAGCTTTCGCTCGGACGGAACACGCGACCCCGCCGCACTTGCAGGTCACTACCGTGAGCAGGGCTATGACTTTTTTGCCCTCACCGACCATAACAGATTTTACCCCGGCGGCGAGATAGACGAGGTCTACCGCGGTGTTGACACGGGTCTTTTGCGTATTCCCGGAGAAGAGGTACACACCCCGGGAAGCATGCTCCATATAGTTCATATCGGTGGAAATGAAAGCGTCGCTTATAGATACGTAAGTAACACCGAGGGATACAGAGCAGAGGCGGCAGAGCTTGTAAAAGACCTTCCCGACACTGTTCCCGAACAATATAAGGAGCGCTACGCTATGGCAAGGTGGGCAACCGAGAATATACACAGGAACGGAGGTCTTGCAATATTCCCCCATCCCTTCTGGCGCCCCGCAGAGCTTATTCACAACGTCAATATGGAATTCAGCAACATCCTTCTTGGCAGCGGTATGTTTGATGCCTACGAGGTAATCGGAGGTATGTCAAGAACTGAAAATAACCATTCGGTGACTCTTTGGAATGATTTCAGAGCCAACGGCGGAAGGATAAGCGTGGTTGGCTCAAGTGACGTTCATTCCCTAGATGAGTCTATATATTTCCCTTGCAATTTCACCGTATGCTTTGCTAAAAGCAATACGGTTGACGGAGTTCTGGACGCCATAAAGAGCGGCTTGTCGGTGGCGGTAGAGACTACCGGTGTGGAGTATTCACGTGAATTCAGAGCTTACGGAGATCTCCGTCTTGTAACCTATACTCAATATCTTCTTGCACACTATTTCCCAAGACAGGAACGCTTATGCGCAGGTGTCGGTGTGGCAATGAGAGCCTATGCAATGGGTGAATGCTCTAAGGAAGTGGTAGAGCTTAACGCAAAGCTTGTAGAGGAGCACCGCCAGCGCTTCTTCGGCGCAGCCGCTCCCATACTTCCCGATGAAAAAATGATAGATTTTGAAACCAGATGGCGTCAGGTCCATATTAAAAAAGGACCTATCACCAAGGGAAGCAGCATAAATCCTCCCGCAACAATGCAAATATAAACTATAAAAGACAAGAATCCGCTTACTTTAAGAGTAAGCGGATTCTCGTTATTTTGTCATCTTTTCCTGTTTAACCTTATGGTCGATAACATGGCGTGATGCCAGCTCATTGCGGATATCATCAAGAGATATGCCCATTTCAATCATCAACACCATTACGTGATATACAAGGTCGGATATCTCGTATATAGTTTCTGCCTTATCGTCAGCCTTTCCCGCGATAATTACCTCTGTGCACTCCTCGCCAACCTTTTTGAGTATCTTGTCTATTCCCTTCTCAAAAAGATAGGTGGTATAGGAGCCTTCTTTTTTCTCTATCTTTCTACCCTCTATGACCTTCATAAGAGCCTCAAGAGAAAACTCTCCTTCGTTTTCATTCTCATATACGGGATAGTTGAAGCAGGAGTCTGTTCCCAGATGGCAGGCAGGTCCGTCCTTGCGAACCACGACGGTGAGAGCATCTTTATCACAGTCGGCGGTTATGCTGACTATATGCTGCTTATTACCTGAGGTCTCGCCCTTTCTCCAAAGCTCCTGTCGGGAACGCGACCAAAAGCAGGTTGTTCCCTCCTTTATGCTTATTTCAAGGCTTTCGCGGTTCATATAAGCCACGGTAAGAACCTTTTTGGTAGCTGAATCTACCACTACTGCGGGAATAAGACCCTTATCATCAAATTTAAGCTCGTCTATCTTTAACATATTAACCTCTCATATTCGAACGTTTATATTTGCGCCCTTAAGCCTTTGCTTAAGGGTCTTGATATCCACCTCGCCAAAGTGGAATATAGAAGCGGCAAGTCCCGCGTCTACCTTTGGAAGTGCGTTAAACAGGGTTACAAAATCCTCCATGCATCCCGCTCCGCCCGAAGCTATAACAGGAACGTTAACGGCGTCGCACACCGCCTCCAGCATCTCTATGTCAAAGCCCTTTTTTACTCCGTCGGTATCTATGCTGTTTACAACTATCTCCCCCGCTCCGTTTGAAACACAACGCTTTATCCAGGAGATAGCCTCCATCCCCGTATCCTCTCTGCCGCCCTTGGCGAACACGCGGAATTCTCCGTCAACTCGCTTTATGTCAGCCGAAAGCACAACACATTGGTCGCCGTATTTTTTAGCCGCCTCAAGAACCAAGGCGGGATTTCTGATAGCGCCCGAATTTACGCTGACCTTATCGGCACCGCATTTGAGCACGCGGTCAAAGTCATCAAGACTATTTATTCCTCCGCCTACTGTCAGCGGTATAAAGACCTTTGAAGCCACCTCTGTAAGTATATCCACGAAAAGTCCGCGCCCCTCCGCGGAAGCGGTTATATCGTAGAATACAAGCTCGTCAGCACCATTATCGCTGTAAAACTGCGCAAGGCTTACGGGTGAGGAAACGTCTGCAAGCCCTAGGAAATTCACTCCCTTTACTACCCTTCCGTTCTTAACGTCCAGACAAGGAATTATTCTTTTTGTTATCATCTTTTAGTCCTCTGTTATTTTTACCGCCTCAGAAAGGTCGATAGCTCCCGTATAAAGCGCTTTACCAAGTATAGCGCCGTAAACGCCTATCTCCTTAAGCGCCTTTATATCATCAAGTGTGGAAACACCGCCCGAAGCGATAATGTTTATGGAAAAATCTCTGTTAAGCTCACGGTAGAGCTCAAGATTAGTTCCCGACATCATACCGTCCTTGGAAATATCTGTACAGATAACCGTTTTTACGCCTATGCTCTGCAAAAATTCACAGAAATCCTTGCATCTCATCTCGGATACTTCGGTCCAGCCCTTTATAGCTACCATACCGTCCTTAATATCCACTCCTACTGCTATCTTATCCTTATAAGTGTTCACCGCTTCCTTAAGGAACTCGGGGTCTGTAAGGGCGGCTGTACCCAAAATTATTCGGTCAACTCCAGCATCCACATATTTTTTAACGGTATCCATATCGCGGATGCCTCCGCCTATCTCCACTGAAAGGTCTGTGGACTCGGTTATTTTTCTAACCGTTTCATAGTTGTCTGTCTTTCCGCTTTTAGCTCCGTCAAGGTCTACTATATGCAAAAATTTTGCTCCCTTTTGCGAAAATCCCCTTGCAACCTCGGCAGGCTCGCGGCTGTAAACAGTGACCTTGTTGTAATCTCCCTTTTGAAGGCGCACAGCACATCCGCCGAGAAGGTCTATTGCGGGTAAAATATTCATAATTCTTCCTACCTATAAATCAAATTTCACAGAAGGCTTTCAATATTGCCAAGCCAATCTTTTCGCTCTTTTCGGGATGGAACTGAACTCCGCATACGTTATCCTTGCGGACAGCGGCAGTTAGCGGTACTCCGTATTCAGCGGTAGCTATTACCGAGTCATCACAGTCCGCTCCGTAATATGAGTGCACGAAATAAACGAAATCTCCTTCATTCAGATATTTGAAAAGCTCGTCCTTTTTTTCGCCAAAGGAAAGCGCGTTCCAGCCTATATGGGGTATTTTCAGTCCCTTGGGGATAACGTCGCTTATGGGGCGTATATTGCCCCTGATAAGCCCCAGACCCTCGTGCTCACCGTATTCATAGCTTTTCTCAAAAAGCATCTGCATACCAAGGCATATTCCAAGGAGAGGCTTTCCCTTTGCGCACTCTTCCTTTATCACCTTGTCAAGACCGCTCTGGCGGAGCTTCCTTGCGGCGTCCTCAAAGGCGCCAACCCCAGGAAGAATTATTCGCTCCGCCTTAGCAATAAGGTCGGGGTCTGAGGTAACGCATATATCCGCCCCTATGCTCTTGAAGGAGCAGGTCAGTGAGAAAAGATTTCCCACTCCGTAATCAATAATCGCTATCATTAAAGAACTCCCTTGGTAGAAGGTACGCTGTCGGCACATCTGCCGTCTATTTCTACAGCCGCAGACAGCGCTCTTGCAAATGCCTTAAACGCTCCCTCTGCTATGTGGTGAGAATTTCTGCCGTCAAGCTGCTTTAAGTGCAGAGTAACACCCGCGTGTCTTGTAAAGCCGAGAAAAAACTCCTCCACAAGCTCACTGTCAAAGTCACCTATCTTCTCGTTAGGTATATCAAGCCCGTAAGCAAGGTATGCACGTCCCGAAACGTCAAGAGCGCAAAGGATAAGCGCTTCATCCATAGGAAGCAGCATATTGCCGTATCTCTTTATTCCCTTGCAATCTCCTACAGCTTCCTTGAACGCATCCCCCAAGCATATACCGATATCCTCTACGCTGTGGTGATAATCCACCTTTACGTCACCCACGCATTTTACCTCAAGGTCAAATCTGCCGTGTGCGGCAAAAAGGGTCAGCATATGGTCAAGAAAGCCGCATCCTGTGTCTATATCTGCCTTACCGCTTCCGTCAAGGCAAAGAGAGAGCTTAATATCGGTTTCCGCGGTTTTTCTGTCTATCTCACTTTTTCTCATTTTTTCTCTCCTCCAAAATATCGGATATGGCTTCCACAAGTGCCTTCATCTGCTCCTTAGTGCCTACCGTTATCCTGTTATATTCCTTAATTTTTTCCTTATCAAAATGTCTTACAAGAATACCCCTTGCTTTAAGCCTTTCATAAAGCTCCTTGCCGCTTATGCTGTCACTCTTAGCAAAGATAAAATTCGCCTTTGAATCGGTCATATCAAAGCCTAAATTCTTAAGCTCGGTCTGCGTATATTCCCTTGACTCTATAATTTTCTTGCAGTTATCCATATAATAGGAATTTTCCGCAAGCGCCGCCTCTCCTGCAAGGAGAGTAAGACGGTTTATATTATAGGGGTTAGTAGAGTATTTTATCTTTTCAAGGTCAGCGATAAGCTCACTGCTTCCCACTGCGTATCCAAGTCTTGCGCCCGCCATTGAACGCGATTTGGAAAAGGTACCCACAACAAGTAGATTGTCGTACTTTTTCGTAAGCTCCACCGCGCTTTCCGCACCGAAATCAACGTATGCCTCGTCTATAAGCACAATGTAATCGGGATTGGCTTTGACTATATCCTCTATTTGCTCAAGTGAAAGCGCCAAGCCTGTGGGGGCGTTGGGGTTGGCGATAACCACGGTTGCGTCGTTTTTCATATAGTCGCTAATATTGATACTGAAATCCTCCATAAGAGGAAAAGCAGTATAATCTACTCCGTGAAGCTCCGCGTAAACGCTGTAAAATCCGTAGGATATTTCGGGAAATCTGACCTTTCTTTTACTTCCCTCGCAAAACGCCATAAAGGAAAAATTCAATATGTCGTCAGAGCCGTTGGAAACAAAGATATTTTCTCTTTTAACTCCAAAGAGGTTTGCAAGGCTTTCTTTAAGCCCCTTGCACGTAGGGTCGGGATAAAGATTTAATCTGCTGACCTCGGTACAGTTCACCGCTTCGAGCACCTTTGGTGAGGGCGGATAGGGTGACTCATTGGTATTAAGCTTTATATATTTCATATCCGTGGGCTGCTCTCCGGGGGTGTATGCCTCCATACCACGGTATTTTGAATTCATAAATCTGCTCATAGTCAATCCTTGTCTTCTACTCTGATGATAGCACTCTTGGCGTGAGCGCCCAAGCCTTCCTTATTAGCGAAAAATTCTACCTTTCTCGCCACCTTGGCAAGAGCATCCTCGGTATAATAGGAGAACTGCGTTTTCTTTACGAAATCATCCACCGACAAGGGGCTTGAGAAACGGGCTGTTCCGCTTGTGGGAAGCGTGTGGTTGGGACCCGAGAAATAATCTCCAAGTGCTTCGGGACAGTATTTACCCATAAACACAGAGCCTGCGTTACGTATCTTATCAAGATACTTGAAGGGCTCGTCCACGCATATTTCAAGATGCTCGGGAGCAAGTCCGTTAGCGACCTCGATAGCCTCGTCAATACTCTCTGTAATTATTATTTTTCCGTTGTTATCCACCGACACTCTCGCGATATCCCTGCGGGCGAGCTGCTCTATCTGCACCTCAAGCTCGGCTGCTACCTTTTGTGCCAATTCTCTGCTGTCTGTAACCAGCACTGCCGTAGCATTCTTGTCGTGCTCTGCCTGAGAAAGCAGGTCTGCCGCTACGTAGCAGGGGTTACACGTGCCGTCTGCGATAACAAGTATCTCACTGGGTCCCGCTATCATATCAATAGCCACCCTGCCGAACACCTGCTTTTTAGCCTCCGCCACAAAGGCGTTACCGGGTCCTACTATTTTGTCAACGGCGGGAACGCTTTCTGTTCCGTAAGCCAGTGCCGCTACCGCCTGCGCTCCTCCCACCTTGAAGATACGGTCAACTCCCGCTACCTTTGCCGCCGCAAGTATTGCGGGATTTACCTTTCCGTCCTTTGAAGGTGGAGTAACCATAACGATCTGGGCACAGCCCGCTATTTTGGCTGGAACTGCGTTCATAAGAACCGAGGATGGATAAGCAGCCGTACCGCCGGGGACGTAGAGTCCAACCTTTTCAATCGGTATGACCTTTTGCCCTATAATAACTCCGTCCTTATCATTGATAAGAAAGCTGTTTCTTACCTGACGGGAGTGAAATGCGTAGATGTTTTCCTTGGCTTCCTTAAGTATCTCGACAAATTCAGGTTCAACGAGTGAAAATGCCTCGTCTATCTCCTGGGCGCTTACCTCAAGCCTGTCAAGCTCTACCTTATCGAACCTTGCGCAATACTCAAAAAGCGCGCTGTCGCCGTCCTTCTTTACGTTTTCTATTATTTCGCTCACCGTATCTGCTACGTTGAAAACGTTTTCCTTTCGCTCCAGTATCTCGCTCTGGTCTATATCCTTGTAATCTACTATGCGGATCATTTTTATTTGCTCTTTCTCTCTGTAAGTATTCTGTCAAGACCTGCGCATATCTCGTTTATGCGCTCGTTCTTGAATTTGTGGCTGACCTTATTGGCAACCAATCTGGCGCTTATCTGCACTATATCCTCTTTAGGCTCAAGATCGTTCTCATAAAGGGTCTTGCCCGTCTCTACTATATCGACTATAACGTCCGAAAGGTCAAGAATGGGGGCAAGCTCTATTGAACCGTTGAGCTTTATTATATCTATCTCTCTGCTCTGCTTATTGTAGTAGTCACGCGCTATATTAGGGAATTTTGTTGCTACTCTGAGAGTTCTGTCCCGTCTGTCGCAAAAATCCTTTTTAGCGGCAACAGCCATACGGCACTTACCCATTCCGAGGTCAAGAAGCTCATATATATCGGGAGAATATTCAAGAATTATATCCTTGCCCGCTATACCTATATCCGCTGCACCTCTCTCTACGTAGATAACTACGTCCGATGGCTTCACCCAAAAATAGCGAACTCCCTTTTCCTCGTTTTCAAATATAAGCTTTCGGCTCTCCTCATGTATGGACGGACACTCAAAGCCCGCTTCCTCAAATATTGCGTACGCCTTTTCGCCAAGTCTGCCCTTGGGAAGCGCTATGTTAATCATTGGTTTCAAGGATCTTCATTCCTCCCTTTCCCAGACTTATCATCTGACGGTATCTTACCCCCGCATCGGGAGCATTTGCCGCCCTTACCGTTTTGCCGCTCTCACTGAGCAGCTTTACAGCCTCGATTATCTTTTCCGCCGCTATATCCTTGTCATATACCAGCATAACGTCTATGTCGTACCCGTCTTTTTCGGTACCAAAGCGCTCAAGCTTATCAAGATAAACAGCAAATCCTATTGCCTCGGTCTTCTTGCCGAACTTCTCCATAAGCCTGTCGTATCTTCCCCCCGAAAGAACACTGTCGGGAATTCTGTTAACAAATCCCTTGAAGATAATACCGTCGTAGTAATTCATATCGTTGACAACGGAAAAATCAAGATACAGCTTATCAGTAAGACCATAGCACTGCATTACCTTATGTATCTCTGTAAGCTCGTCATACGCCGCTTGCATCTTTTTGCCTTCGGTCATTGGGGCTATCTCCTCAAGTGCCGCCTTTATAGGCAGATACATAGAGGTAACGCGGGAAAGCTTGTCGGCATATTCCTCGGATATACCCTTCCTTGTGCAGAATGCTTTTATTGCGGGAATATTTTTGCTTCCCATAAGTGCCAACACCTCGTCCATATTCTCCGAGGCAACGCCTGCGTTCTCAAGCAGACCCTCTACAAAGCGCATATGTGACATATCCAGCAGGTAATCCTCGCTGATGCTCATAAGGCTTCTCTGTGCAAGCATTATGACCTCGCACTGGGAAAACATATCTATATTTCCTATGCATTCAAGTCCCGTCTGCATTATCTCGCGGAAGCCGTCTCCGCCGCTGGTGGTCCTATAAACGTGCTCGTCGTAGTACAGCTTATAGGCTACCTTGGGGCTTGCTACCGCGTTCTTTATTATTGAAAGAGTAACATCGGGCTTGAGCGCCATCAGCTTACCGTTGGTATCTGTAAAGGTGAGTAGATTTTCACTGACCAAAAAGCTCTTGTTTTTAGCGTATAGATCGTATTCCTCAAATTTACTTACGCGGTAATGATTATATCCGTGCTTACTGTAAAGCTCACGAAGCTTATATATTGCCTTCTCGTCTTCTCTGAATACCTTGTCAGATGAAATCATTTCTTTTCCTCCGTTATGGCTGACAGTGCCTTCTTGTAGCCCCCCGCTCCGTAAAGATAAGAACGGTTTACACGGCTGATAGTAGCTGTACTTGCTCCCGTTTCCTCGACTATTTTATTGTACACTGTCTGCTGGGAGAGCATTTTAGCCACAAGCATTCTCTGGGCTATATCCATAACCTCCTTGCGTGTCATAAGGTCTTCAAGAAGAGCCTCACATTCCTGCTCATTCTCAAGGGAGAGCAATGCCTTTATAAGCAGGCGGTAGCCTTCATTATCTCTTAAATCCATTTGTTTTTCCTCACTTTCGCTTTAACACTTTAGTATGATAACACATTAAAGCAGATATGTCAATACCTAATTTGAAATTTTTTGATAAAACTTAATTTATGCCGAAGAGAGCCTGTCTCCTCGGCATTTTTTAGTTATTCCCGTAAAGCTCTTTCGCCCTCGAAACAGGCAACTTAAAGAAGAGCCATACACAATAAGCTGTGACCGCCACTGCTACCGCCGCTGTAAATATCATTTGCGGCAACGTCCACATTTCCCCGTTTCCCAACTCGGAAACCACGTTCCCCACAAAATTATACGTAGCGTGTAAAAGCACGCACAGCCATATATTTTTCGTCGCGAGAAGCACAAGGCTGCACAGCGCGCCAATGAGGGCAGAATAGCCTATCTGTAACAATACCGCCAAGGGCGACGAGGTAAACAGATTGATAAGATGTATCAATCCAAATACCACCGAGGACCAGAATATCGCCATGAATATTCCCTTTCGGCTATCCTTTCTGCTTTTAAGAAGATACATAAGCACGCATCCTCTGAATGCCATTTCCTCAAAAATCCCCACAGAAAGACAAAACAATGCGTACAGCAGTATTTGTTCAATCGGAGCATCAAGTCCGCAGTCGCCCGAAAAAAACGACACAAAGGGAAAATTATTTACCGCTACGGCAAAGGCGGGAATTACAGCCAAAAGCGCTATGCAGCTTTTGTTTCCCAAGGGATTCATTATTTTGTCAAAGGAAAACTCTATCATAAATATAGCGCATACAGCTCCGCCTATAAGCCGAGTTGAGCACATATAGAGCATTTGCACTGTCCACGAAGCATCACCTGAGAGGTTAAAGGATATCTCTATTGCCACAAGGGCAACCATTAAAAGCAGGAGCAGTATTTTTCGTGCCCTTTGCGCAGCTGACATTTTACCTTTCATTTACGACCTCTGTCTTATCCTCGGTGCTGCCTTGCTTTTTTAAAATAGCCTTTTGACCGAAGTAAAGCGCCACCGAGCCCACCACCATAAGTATGGCGATAAACTGCGACGGGCTGAGAAAATCAACGACCGTGCTGCCCCGATAATCCCGTCTGAAATATTCGATAACAAAGCGCCACACGCCGTATATAGCCATATATAGCGGAAGATTACAGCTTTTATTTTTAAGCAATCTCCAAACGAAAAATCCAAAGAGCGCAAAGAGGAACAGTGCCTCGTAAAGCTGTATAGGAACTACCTTACGTCCTTGGGACACCATATATATACCGTACCAGGCATCGGTCTCTCCGCCGTGACAGCAGCCCGCCATAAGGCAGCCTATTCTTCCGAGGGCGTGCGCTACGGCTATGGAGGCAGCCGCTATATCCGCGACCGTAAAAAAGCTTTTAACGTGCTCCTTGTTCTTAAGTGTAAAATGCCCTACTCCGAAATATACAACTAAAAAGCATGCGGCTCCACCTATAAGCCCTCCGTAAAAGGTGGCTCCCGTGGATGCGTCTATGACAAAGCCGCCCCGCTCTTTAATGTTATAAAACGCCTGAAACAGCACAGCCGAAAAATATCCAACTATGACAGAAATAGCCGCCGTAAGGACTACAAGGTTCTGAACACGCCAGTATATATTCTTTTTTTCGGCAAAAAGTCTATATGTAACGATTGCGCCTAAAATTCCTATTCCAAGGAATACGGTATACAAATCAACGTTCCAAAATATAGGATATGGATACATACTTCTCTCCCTTTCCTTAAAAATAAGTTATACCGCACATTGCTTTTGTGTGCGGTATAAGCCTATTGAATTTTATACCTTTATCAAAAACGGGAAATATTGTCTATAACGTATTTTGTCATTTTGCTTTGCATATATCTCTTGTTCTTTACGAGATAATCTCTTACCACCGCTATATTCACGGGTCTTTGCTCCATAAGATTCGAAAGTGCCGCAGCAAGGTCGTTATCGCTGTTCATCTCCAATCCCTTGCATATAAATATCACCGTCTCCTCAGAGGCATTTTCAAGGCACTTCCAGCCTGCCTCCGAATCCTTTTCAGCAAGACCGTAGAGCAGCTTGTACGCAACCAAGGGCTTAAACTCCTCGGGCATCTCCAAATAGGGATTATCAAACACTCTTTCATTCCACAGCTTGCCCTCAGAGGAAGCATAGCCCGAAAGAAAGCGGTTCATTCTTGCGTTGATAGTCTGAAATGTAAGCTTCTGCACGGATATATTTCTTTTTGCCTGCGAGCTGTACAAAAAGTAGTTGGGATTGGTATCTATCATAAGATACATAAAATATCCGAACTCCACCGCAAGCGCGAGACACAGAACCGAAACTATTATAAGGACAACGCGCTCTAACGTATTCATATCAAGCGCCAAGCTCAGCACAAACAGCACCACTGCAACCGCCAGAAAGAAAATCGTGGCTATTCCAAGCACTATTTTTAATTTATTTCTATCCATTTTTATATCTCCTTATCACAAATACTCATACCCATATAATTATACAACAATATGCCCGAAAATGCAATAGAAATTTCACAATAAAACTATATTTTTCTATTTTGAAAGGCAAAAGAGCCCTTGCTGAAAAGCAAGGGCTCCGACATTTTTTAATCAAGCAGTGTGAGCTCAAAGGATATCTTAGGCGACAGGTCGTAAGAAAGGGATTTTTTAAAGTATTCCTTTGCGCCCTCTATATCTCCGTTATAAAGCTTACCGTAACCGAGCATACCGTAGAGCGCGCCAAGACGGTTAGTCTCTCCATTGCCTACGAAGCAATTATACAGATTTCCTATTACACGGTGATATTTACAGCCCTCCTCGAGCTCCCTCTCCCATTTCAGTATAGCATCACGCATTATTTTCTCAGCACGCATTGCTTCTCCGCCAAGACGTACGGACATAGCTAAGTAATATACGAATTCTCCACCCATATTCCACATTCCCACGTCCTTCATATTGCACAGCTTTGAAATTATTGCATCGGCTTCCTCGGTTCTTCCCAGCGCCTTAAGTGCAGCTGCCTCATAATAAAGATAAGGGATCATTACGCTATTATTCCAAAGTCCTACGTTGAGATTCTCAGGAAGATTTTGAGAAGCACGGAAATGTTCCAGCGCCTCTTCGTACCGTTCTTCATTCATAGCTATACGTCCGCGTGCAAAGCAAGCGTACATATAAGGCTCGGCTATAGCAAATTCAGCACCCTCTCCGGGATAGAACGTATGGGACCGCATAGCCTTTTCCGCTTCCTCAAACATTTCCGCGTGGTTATATGCCCGTGCCACGGTAAGCTGTATCTGATCTGTAACCTCTTTGGGCTTGTGAGCGTCAAGGAATTTAGCGTTATCCTTTGCCGAGGTTCCCAGCTTCTGCATTACGGTAGCGGTTTCCGCAAGCAATATGGAATCGTTGGGATGAAGCTCAACGGCACGGCGCATAAGTGTAAGTGCCTCCTCTGCTCTGCCAAGATGGTTAAAGTATGCAAGTGCAAGATTTCTGTAAGGAATATAGAACTTCCGCAGGTATTTTACCGACTTTTCCCAAAGCTCTGCCGCCTTAGCATAAAGCTGTGAATCGTAAAGCATACATCCAAGCAAGTAGGCTGCAAAGCCATCCTTTTCATTCTGCAGCAACGCCGCTCTAAGGATCTCTATTTCCTGAGGTCTTGACGGGAATACATCAACTATCTTTTGCTTAGGCGCCATATTGCGCTGCCTTTGCGCACGCTCGCACTCTCCCATAATGTCGTAGCAATATGCAAGAGTATATCTCAGCATAGCGTTATCTGGAGCAATGGTAAGCGCATCCTTGAGCAGCACTGCACACTCCTCCTCAAAACCCGCATCCAAAAGGTCAAAGCAAACGTCAAGCGCGGTCTGAGCGGGATTTGAAAGAAGCGTATCAAAGAATTTTCTCCTTCCCTTTCCCGTGATAATAGCTAACGCGTATCTCGCAAGGTGGTTAAGCGGGTCAAGCTCCAGCGCATATCGGCAAAGCTCTGCCGCTTCGCGTGTCTCTCCAAGCTTCCACAGTGCCAAAGCCGCGTATGGTCTTGCTATTGGATGTCTGAATTCCTTCTCCATTGCCAAAGAAGCGTGCTCAAGCATTGCTTCATAGTCCACACGTATTCCGTCAATAGCGGCGATCGCCGTCATTGCGGGAGAAATAACGTTGTACGACCAAGCAGCTCTGTTAAGCGAATCGTACGCCTCATCGTATCTGCCAAGACGTACAAGGCAGATTCCGCGCAGATATCCTACGCTTCCGTCCTCGGGGTTCTGATTGTAACGGCATTCTATCTTCCATGCTTTATCAAGATAATCAAGGGCGTCCTCAAATCTGTTAACTCTGGTATAGTATTCACCAAGCCCCTTGAGCGCGGGGAGATATTCAGGATCCTTCTTCAACGCTTGAAGATAATAT
>CAJGCD010000041.1 GCA_904501715.1 uncultured Clostridia bacterium | reverse complement strand
CAGCAGATTTCTTCCGCTTATCTGTGCCATTCCCGTTATGCCAGGGCGAAGCGCGTACACGCCCTTATCCATACGCTCCTTGTGGATATCCTGCTCCTCACATATAAGCGGTCTTGGACCTATAAGACTCATATCCCCTTTAAGCACGTTAAAAAGCTGCGGTATCTCATCAAGGCTTGAGCGTCTGAGAAATGCCCCCACACGGGTTATATATTTATCTCTGTCCTTAAACTCCGCCGCCGACATAGCCTTGGGCGCGGTAATCTGCATAGTACGGAATTTATAGCATACGAATACCCTGCCCCCGCGTCCTATTCTTTTTTGCTTGAATATAGCATTTCCTCGGGATTCCGACCTTATAATAACGGCTATAATAAATATTGGAAGCAGCAAAAAGAAAAGCAAAAGACTTGAAAAAACTATATCCAGAAATCTTTTTACGTATATGGGGTATATACTTTTTTTACGTGTCCTCATACTAACTCCTTTTATGAAGTTAGCATTTGCCTTTTTCTTTGCTTTTATACAAATAAGACGGAAGCCGCGCTTCCGTCTTATTTATTATTTCAAAGCAACAAATTTTGCCGAATTGATAACTACGTCCGTAAGGGGCTTGTCGGTATCCTCATCAGTAGCTACACCCGCAATGGAATCAACTACATCTAAGCCGTATACCACGTATCCGAAGGCAGCGTATTCTCCGTCGATATCCACGTCCTTATGCATTATAAAGAACTGCGTGGATGCCGAATCCATATCATCACCCAAACGAGCCATAGAGATAACTCCGCGCAGATGAGAGAGATTGTTTATAAATCCATTACTGTAAAACTCTCCCTTTATGGTCGTAACGCCCACGTTTGAAACTCCGTCGCCGTCAATATCTCCACCCTGTATCATAAAGTCCTTTATGACGCGGTGGAATATCAATCCGTCATAGAAATTTTCGGACACCAATTTCTTAAAGTTAGCAACCGTGGCAGGAGCTACGTTGGGGAAAAGACGAACAACTATCTTTCCGTGGTCCTTAACGTCAATCATAACGTAATCGGTAGGCTCGGTGCTATCCGCAAACTTATCAAGGCTGTCAACCGCACTCAAATCAAGCTCGTCAAGGCTTAGGGCATTTCTGTACGCATCGGCATCCGCAGGGACTGAGATTGCGCTTGAAGTACCGCACTCCTTAAATTCAATATCAGTAATATACTCTATTGTTACACTGTTCGACGCGCTGTATGCCACAGACATCTTGGTTGAAAGTATATTGCCCTTATCATCATAGGAAATCACGTATAACGCATCATCCGCCAGCTCGGCTTGTGCATACTGTGCGTAATCCTCTTTAGTTATGGAGATCTCCAGCTTGTAGCCGTTTTCTTCTTTTACGAATTTAGCATCTGTGAAATAAGTATCCGCCAAGGGGAATATTACAGTTCCCATATCCAGAAGATAACGGGAAGCAAAAGTGGTGGCATCCATTTTACTCTTATCCTTGCCCGCGGAGGTGCTTCGGTACAGCGTACCGTCCACTAACCACAGCTCCTCGGTTTTTGCAGACGCACTCACATATTTTATGTATGCATTGTTGCCGTTCACCTTATATTCGTCAGTATTTTCGCTTACAATAGGCTCGTTTCCAAAATTGACCTTAGACGTTTGCTTGAACGCCACGTGATATTCACTCATAGCATCCAGCGCGCTTACGGTAGCATCGTACAGCTCCTTAGGCGTTTTGCCCGCAAGCTTGTCCAGCTCATCAACAGCCGCACCGCCGCCATTACCCGTATTCTGCGTGGTCTGGGATGTGGATGACGATGTACCCTCTTCCTTTTCGCCGCACGATACAAATAATGAAGACGTAATTATCAATATCAGTATGATAGCTAAAATTCTTTTCATATTATCCTCTCAAAAATCAATTATTACTATTTCCTTGGGATTGAAAAATCTCGGTATAAAGCTTTTTTTCAGTCCTCTGCTTATTACTAAACGTCCGTCGTGTACTCCCGAGGTGTATTTGGGGAAAAGACCCTGCCCAGGGGCGTAGACTCCTTTGCCGAATATCCGCCACTGTCCTCCGTGAGCGTGTCCGCTTACTATAAGGTCTATATCATATTCCTTGAGGTATTTTTCGTAATATTCGGGGTGATGGCATATAAGTATTTTGGGTGCCTTTGCCGCGGAAAACCGAGTCAGGAAATCCAAGTTAGGTCTTCCATCTCTAAGGATAAGTCCCGACGCGAGTCCCCCAAATGCTACACCGTCCTTAAGAGCATAATCATCAATAAGCAAGGTAACTCCCGACTGCTTTATCCTTTGGATATTTTTCTGGGTGTATACCCTTTCCTTACCGCCGCTTCTCTTCCATTTTCGGCTGCCCGAATGTACTCCCCCGTCCTCATGATTTCCCGTACAGTAAAAGGTGGGAGCAATATCAGTACACGCCTTAAATATACCGAAGGCTTGTTCATTTTCACTATCACGGCTTCCGTCAAGAGCCTCAAGTATATCTCCCGCCAAAAGGATATAGTCGGGGGCTAAGTCTTTCAAAAGCTCTACCGCCTTATCGGGTCTCCCCGCGTGGAGATCTGCAACGAGAGCGATGCGAAAGCCCTTGCCAAAGGCAACGTTATTTAAACGGTAAAAGGTCTGCTTCATATTCTCTTATTTGCAGAAATTATTGATGTAATTATCTATGGCTTCCTTTATTATATTCACCGCCTCGTCGTGAGGGCTTACCTCGTTAACGGCTGTTTCCTTGTTTTCAAGGCTCTTATAAACGCTGAAAAAGTGTCTCATTTCATCAAAGAGATGCGCGGGAAGCTGGTCGATGTTAGTGTACTGATTGTAATTGGGGTCATTGAACGGAATAGCAATTATTTTTTCGTCGTGCCTTCCGTTATCCATCATAGAAATAACTCCGATTGGATACGCCCGCACCAAAGACAGCGGCTCAAGAGGCTCTGCACAGATGAGCAGAACGTCCAGCGGGTCGCCGTCATCACCGTAGGTGCGAGGAATAAATCCGTAATTTGCGGGATAGTGCGTAGATGTATAAAGAATTCGGTCGAGGATTATATATCCCGTCTCCTTGTCAAGCTCATATTTTTTCTTACTTCCCTTTGATATCTCCACAACACAGATAAAATCATCGGGCGCTATCCTTTTGGGAGAAATATCGTGCCAGATATTAGACATGTTTTTGTCCTCCTGCTTTTTTATAATCATATTATAGCATTTTATCACTATTTTGTCAACAGAAAGTCTTATCCTTTTATTTCTCCGCAAGCTATCTTATTTCCTGAATTTCCCGAGGGTTGAGTAGTAAAATCATCGGGTGAATCGTGGATTATTACAGTCTTTCCTACTATCTCCTCTATACTGAAGCGATTTGTCAGAAACGCTGAAAAGGCATTGCCTCCTACGCCGAAAAGCGGCGGAAGGTCACCAGCGTGATAGGGATGCTCACACCCATCGGGATTATAGTGACTGCCAACGTCGCCAAAGGGGTCATTTGCGTTTCCCGCGCATTGACCTCCCTCGTGGATATGAAATCCAAATATCCTTCCCTCACAAGAGGTCTGCCCCTGTGGCAAGCCATTTACGTCCGCTACCACCAATACTCCCATAGGCGCTTCATAAAAGCGCACCGTTCCATATATCTCGGGATACGCCTCACTTCCCCTGAGTCTTGCTATTGCCTTTGGTCTTCTTCCGAAAAGTCCCGAAAAATCAGAATATCCGTTGCTTATATACATATGACACCTCACATATTCTTTTTTGACAGTATATGCACGGTTACGGATATTTGCGCAAAAAAAGGCGCTCCCCAAAATCAGTAGCGCCTTTATCTGTTGCCCCGCCGAGCCGTGTAACCGAAATAGAGAGACCCTTTTTTTCAGGGTGGTGTCCTATCTCACGCTTTACTGCTCCCAACGTCCTCGAAATCATGTTGAGACAAGTCAATCAAGATGAAATGAGGGAGGTCTGCAAACCACGGTCGAACTCTGTTTCAGACTCCTTTAACTAAATGTGGCTCTTATGACCGATTATCACGCACTAAGCAGGGTATTATATTGATATAAGTTTAAGCAGAAATACCTCGTGATATTCCTATCTTTTCTTTTTAATTATCGTAATCTATCTCCTGAGAAAAAAGATCGTCGAAATAATCTGCTATATCGTCAAGCTCATCATCGTCATCCACTGTAACGAGTACATCCTCATCTCCGTCCTTTGCGAGCTTAAGGATAACGTATTCGCAAACGTCATCATTTGCGTCCTCGTCCTCAACGGGTATCATAGCAAAATATCTCTCGCCGTTCTTTTCGTATTCTCCGATAACCTCAAAATCTATCTCGTTTCCGTCCTCATCGGTAAGAGTAAATATTTCAGCCATCGCTTCTTCGTTATTGATATTTTTGTTGTCGTTCATTGTTTGTCTCCTTATTTTGATTGTATTTATATTTTACAATATTACCTGCTAATTGTCAACAGTTTTCACGCATTATTCAAAATCCAACATTTGAGAAAGAATACTGTTGCTTACGAAAAATCCCTTTGTGGTAAAGGCTACGCTTCCATTTTTTTCCTTGAAGAAGCCTCCGACAATAAATCTGTCGGTGTCGGGGAAATCAGACTTAAAATCACTTCCCCACCTCTGACGGTATTCCTTGAGTGCTATTCCCCTTTCAAGGCGCAAGCCAAGCATAACGTACTCACGCCGCCGCTCCTCTTCTGATATCGCGTATCTTTCCTCGGTTATATCTTTCCCCTCAATGAAGGCTTTGATATTTCTGGAATTACCGAAGCGCTCTCCCTCAACACACGAGTGTGCCGCTACCCCGAAGCCTATATAATCCTTCAGTGTCCAATATCTCAAATTATGCCGCGACTCTCTGTCGGGTCTTGAAAAATTGCTTATCTCATATCTGCCGTATCCGTTGTGCTCTAATATTTCAACACAACGGGAATACATATGATATTCCTCGTCCTCGTCCGGCAAAATAAGACTGTCTCTGGTTTTGGAAAACAGCGTTCCGTCCTCTATTTTAAGACCGTATGCCGAGATATGCTCGGGAGAAAGTCTGCACACCTCATTCAAGGTATTCTCAAAGCTGTCTGGGGTCTGCTCCGGAATTCCGTACATCAGATCAAGGCTTATATTATGGAAGCCTGCCCTTCGGGAATCTGCGTATATATCGCATAGGTCCTTGAAGGTATGGACTCTTCCAAGTGCCCGAAGCTCGTTATCATTTGCGCTTTGCATACCTATGCTCAATCTGTTTATTCCAAGAGCCTTCAGTCCCGAGAGTCCCTCAAAGGATATGCTTGCAGGATTACATTCAACTGTAATTTCGGCATCGGGAACGATATTGAAGCACTCATAAACCGTTCCCATTATTTTCTCAAAGCACCTTATGGGAAGCAGCGTAGGCGTTCCTCCGCCAAAATATACAGTCTCAACACATCTTTTGCTATGTTGCCCACTTGCAAAATTCTTTATGCGTCGACAAAGCTCGTAGGTATATGCGTCAAACATATCATTATTCAAATCGGTATATGAACAAAAGTCACAGTAGCTGCATTTTTTTATGCAGAGCGGAATGTGTATATATATTCCTAAGCCGTCCATTTTTCCTCCTTGATTAACATAAGAGCCACAGCTTGTGTGGCTCTTTTTTATTCGTGATTATAGACCGCGGCTATTATGTCCACACATTTATCAATTCCAAGCTCTCCGCTGTCAAGCGCTATATGATAGTTCTTGGCAACTCCCCACTGAGTCTCGGTATAATATTTGTAATATGCCTTTCTCTGTCTGTCCTTTTTCTTAAGACGCTTCTTTGGAGAATCCTTACGTGCTCCGTAGACCTCGACTATTCTGTGGGCACGCTTCTCCATGCTTGCGTGTATAAAAACGCGCAAGCAGTCAAAATCCTTATCCAGAATATAATCGGCACACCTTCCTACTATAACGCAGGGGCCCTTTTTGGCAATGTCCGTAAGTATCTTTTTCTGAAGCACCCAAAGATAGTCCTGATTTGACGCTGAGTGCAGATTATTCTTGCCCGAGGCTATACCGTTGGCAAAAATACTTCCGTGGCTGGCGTATTCACCCTTATCTGCTATATAATCTCTGGCAAATCCGCTCTCTTCCTCAAGTCGGTCTATTATTTCATGGTCGTAGCAAGGAATACCCAGCTTTGCCGCTACTTCGCGTCCGATAGTACGTCCTCCGCTTCCAAACTGACGGCTGATGGTGATTATCTGGTAGCCCATAAGCTTACTCCTTATCCACGGTATCGCTGAAACGGAAGCCCGCGGTGTCTGTAACGGGAAGCGAGAATACCAATGCGTGAGCCTTGGTGTCCATGCCTGCCTTTTGCATAATAGCCTTCATTATATCCTTCTTGTTTGAGGCACCGGAAACTATAAGAACTATCTCCTTCTCCTCCGCCAAGGAAAGACCAAAAAACTTTTGCGCGCCTGCGCCGGTTCCTTTTGCGCGTATAGTGGTTCCGCCCGCAGCTCCAGCCTCACGTGCGGCATCCATTACCATATCCGTATATCCCTTTTCATAAATAGCAACGATAAGCTCCTGATTGGACTGCATGCCGTTATCCTCCTTTGTTTCGGTTTGACTCTCTTCTTCATCCGATTTCTGTCCTGCGCTGAAATATTCAAGCGCCTTTGCTCCGCCAACGCCCGAGAGCGGTACAGCTACCGCGATGCCTCGGTCAGGCAGGTCTATCTTCATATCCACTGTGAGTCCGTGAAGGACATCCTTCAAGGTCTCTTCGGTCATAAAGGAAAGAAGCAAGCTCTTTTCATTCTTTTCTATTCCCAAGAGAGAAAGAGTTTTCTCGTGTGCCGTTCCGTTACACGGCGTATTATAAATAACAGACACGTTACATTTTCTAAAAAAGCTCTCGTACTCAGCGGAATCAGCTCTTCGTACGATAGTCAAAAGCAAATTAAGACCCTTCATATTCTCTTTCTCCTTCCTCAGAAATCAATGATGTCGTCATCAACGTCCTCTGTCGCGCTGATGCTGTCGGCAGGCTCAACCATGATAACGCTGTCAAAATCTATGCTTATCTGTCCGTCCTCGGATACTATGGGCTCGCTAACGGTAGTCTTGCTTGCCTTGCTCTGCTTGAGCTTGTAAACCAGACCAAGTATCTGTATGGCTATAAGAGGCGTCATAGCTACCATAGCCACCACTCCAAAGGCATCCTCGGCGATGTTACCGCCCACGGCGGTACAAGCCCCCACCGCAAAGGGCAAGAGGAAGGTCGCCGTCATAGGACCTGAGGCAACTCCGCCCGAGTCAAAGGCTATGGACGTAAATACGTCGGGAACTACAAATGAAAGGATAAGCGCTATGGCATATCCGGGAATAAGTACGTAGAGTATGGGTATGCCCGTAAGTACTCTGAGCATAGCAATGCCTACCGAGATAGCAACACCTATGGAGAGTGCCAAGGAAAGCACCTTCCCGGGTATCGCTCCCGAGGTCTCGTCCTCTACCTGCTTTGTCAGTACGTGTACCGCAGGCTCGGCTGAAACTATGAAATAACCTATTATCATTCCTATGGGTATTATTAACCACTTAAGCCACGAGGATGCAAGAGTAGAGCCAAGCAGATTTCCAAGAGGCATAAAGCCAACGTTAACACCCGTAAGGAAAAGCGTAAGTCCAACGAAGGTGTAAAGCACACCTATCATTATCTTTCCAAGCCCCTTAGTGCCAAGTCCTCCACTTACAGCTCTGAAGATAAGGAAGAACACCACTATGGGTCCTACCGCCATTACTACCTCAGAGGCGTAATGAGGTATCTGCGTAAAGAAGCTCATAAATATCTCGCGGGAATCGGTAAGCACAGGGATCTCATAAGCCTCGGGGGTAAGCGTTCCCACGTTATTAAGAAGTCCCAATATCATTACCGCAATTATAGGACCCACCGAGCATAGAGCTACAAGACCGAAGCTATCGTTTTCAGCCTCCTCGTCGGCTCTTATGGAAGCCACGCCCACACCCAAAGACATAATAAATGGCACGGTCATAGGCCCTGTGGTAACTCCGCCCGAATCAAAGGATATAGCAAGAAAGCTCTCGGGCACAAAAAATGCCAACGCAAAAACTACTGCATAAAAGCCAAGCAAAAGATATTTAAGTCTTACCTTGAATACTATTCTGAGCATAGCTACGACCAGCATAGCGCCCACGCCCAACCCCACGGCGAGAATAAGCGTCATTGCGGGAATGCTCTGTATCTGTCCCGCAAGCACGGTCAGGTCGGGCTCTGAAATGGTTATCATAACTCCCACGAAGAACGATACCAGAACGATTATCCAGAGCTTTTTTGATTTTGTCATCTTTGAGCCTACGTACTCACCCATAGGCATCATAGATATCTCTGCTCCAAGCGTGAACAGCCCCATACCGAATATAAGCATTACAGCACCAAGTAAAAACGACAGCAATATAGGAGCGTCAATGGGAGCTATTGTTATGAGAAGCAACAGCACTATTCCCGTAACAGGTAGCACAGAAGCCAAAGATTCTTTTATTTTTTCAACAAGGATAGTCTTTTGAGAAAACTTCAAGTCCTTATCCTCCTTTACATTCTATCATCTAATTATACCATCTTATTAATTATTTTTCAATAGCCTGTACCAAAAAACTATTTTTACAGTTCTTTAATAATATTGACACAGCCATTCTTAATATGATATAATATACATAATGACAGCGAAAGGACAACGCTATGCAAAATCTGGGTTACTATAACGGTAAATTCGATATTATAGAAAATATGAGTGTGCCTATGAATGACCGTGCCTGCTTCTTCGGCGACGGTCTCTTTGAGGTCGCATATGCCCGCAACGGAAAAATATACGCTCTTTCTGAGCATATGACAAGAATGTACGAGAGCGCCTCGTATCTCGGATACGATATGCCTCTTACCCAGGAGGAATTCTCATCCCTGCTCTACGAGCTGTCAGCAAAGGTCGACTCAAAGGAGCAGCTTATATATTGGCAGGTGTCGCGCGGAACCGAAATGCGCTCACACGCTCCTCAGAGTAAGCTCAAAGCCAATATCTGGGTGACCATAAGAGAAAAGCAGATGCTTCCTCCCTACTCCCCTATGAAGCTTATCACCGCACCCGATACGAGATTTTTTCATTGCAATATGAAGACACTCAACCTTTTGCCAACGGTAATGGCATCAATCGCGGCAACGGAGGCGGGCGCTGACGAGGCAATATTCCACAGAAACGGCACGGTCACCGAGTGCGCTCATTCCAATATATGCATCATTCGTGACGACGGAGCAATACAGACCGCTCCCGCAGATAATCTAATCCTCCCGGGAGTAACACGAGCACATATGATAAAAGCTTGTGCCGAGCTTGGAATTCCTTGCGTTGAGGCGCATTTTACTCTTGAGGAGCTGATGAACGCTGCGGAAGTGGTAGTCATCTCCTCGGGAACACAATTCCGCCCCGCATGCGAGGTCGATGGAAAAAAGGTTGGCGGCAGAGCACCAGAAACAGTTAAAGCTCTGCAAGAAAAGCTTTACGGCGACTTTCTCAGAAAAACAGATATATAATAAGCATCCCCTATTTTAGCGTATTCTCCGTATAACACGCTAAAATGGGGGATATTTCTTTGGTTTCTCGACCTATTTTAACTTTCCATCTGCTTTCCGAGGAAATTCGCGGCTGTCATTATAAGCTTTGTTTCCACGTCTGCCGCCGGGGCGTCCTTTCTCTTCTCCGCGGAGCAAAGAGATGCCACGCATCCTATAACGTCACCCTCGCTTACTATGGGCATAGCGCAGCTTATATATCTGTCACCGCCGTCGCTCGTAGGATATATCTTCTCGCCATCTCCGCTCTGCTCAGAATATCTGTACATACCTCTTCCCTGCATTACCGTATCAAGTCCCGAGGATATGCTTTTGTCCATATATTCCTTTTTTGAAACTCCCGCAACTGCTATGACCGCATCCCTGTCGCAAATAACGACCTCAAGATTGCAGGTCTTATAAAGCGTTTCGGCATACTCGCCCGCGAAATTGGTCAACTCCCCTATGGGAGAATATTTCTTAAATATAACCTCTCCTTCTCTGTCGGTATATATCTCAAGCGGGTCGCCGCCGCTGATAACATTGACACGAAAAACCTTATCGCGCTGATTTCTTGCGCGTTGGGCTGCCACCGTTGAGTAATCTTCGGTGGATATTTCGATATTTTCCGTGTCCGAATTAAAATTTGCGGCTTCCCCGCTACCGTCGTTCTTAAAGTGTTCTATGGTTCCCGTTCGTAAGAGTTCGTCTACATCCGCTTTCAATTTGATCTCAATATGCTCCTCATAAACAATAATTCGGTCAATAATCAGATGCAGATCGTTTTTGTCAAGCTTGTCCTTTTCCAGAATGTCATTGAACAGATCAATCACTGTTTTTGCAACTCGGTTAACCCTAACTATAGAATTAGCCGTATCAGCAACTAAAGCAAGCTGATTTGTGAGACCCGTAATTCGGTTGTTTGCTTCCTCTATAAGCGAGTCGTAAGTTTCCTCAAGGATATCCGCATTATCGGCATGTCTTGCAATATCACGAACTTTCTGACGCGTTAATGCCTTAAGTTCCTCGCGTTCAGCTGCTATTTGAGTCCTCAATTGCTCTGCTGCCTGCATACTACTTTCGGTGGAACGTTCTTCGCAAACTAAGACTTCATTCAAAACATTAAGTATTGATTCAGAATTATCCCTGATTTTTCTTACATATTCTTTTATTACAGTATCGAGAAAATCAGCTCTAATGTGATGCGAAGTGCATCCCGCAAGACCTCTGACATGATAGGTTCCGCAAGTGTATGCCTGGGCGAGATCCTTCCTACTCAAAGCAAACATATGATTACCGCAATCTCCGCAAAAAATATATCCCGAATAAGTGTTATCGTATTTTTTTACCCCGCGGTAATGGTTGGTCGACCGTTGCTTTAGAAGCTCCTGTGCGGTTGCAAAGAGTTTGTAATCAACAATAGGCTGATGGTGATTTTCAAAAACGATATGATCGCTTTTGTCTAATGTAACATCGTTACCATTTATCTTTTTTCGATGGTATTTGCGCTCTCGCAATGTACCTATATAAAAATCGTTGTTAAGTATCTCAGATACAGTAACAATACTCCACTGTTCTCTAACCCTGCCCTTATACTCATCTCCCTGCGCCTCTTTACGAGCCTTTTCAGCCATACGCGGAGTGGGTATATGTTGATCTGTAAGATAGTTAGCAATCTTTTTATAGCCCCACCCATCCACATAAAGCTTAAATATTGTTCTGATTACTTCTGCCGCTGGTTCGTCCACCTCAAATGTCATTTTTTTCGAATTGGTAAACACATATCCGTACGGCACGGAGCAAATCCATTCCCCCTTTGCTTGCCTTGCGGCAATAACATCAAGAACCTTTCTGCTCGCATCCGTAACAGGCATTTCATTAACGAAGAAATAAAGCTTTATCTTCATCCAATCGTCTATGTGATCTTGGTAATAATCTACGCCGTCACCAATAGCTATTATTCGGATATTATGCTCGACGATGTCCTCAAACTCGGCAAGCCCCTTACCTGTTCTTCTCGAAAAACGGCTTAAATCCTTTACGATAAGTATATCATAATCTCCCTTGAGAAGCTTGGGTCTAAGTTCATAATAATATGAAGGGCGTTGTTCAAAGGTATAGCCTGATTTATCGCGATCCTCATAATAATCAACTTCACCGGTAGGAAAATGAAGTTTACAGTAATCCGCTATAATAGCTTTTTGGTTTTCAATACTGGTGTTGTCTTTATCAAGCTCAAGGTCGACAGAAATACGTGTGTAGGCCGCTATCTTTAATCTACCAATCAATATAGTATTCTCCTTTAATATTATTGCTAACAACATTGTATCACATTTTAAAGCTTATGTCAATGTGTTCTGCGGAGCTTTTCAAAAAACAGCTACTTTTTGTTTGTGTCAGGGCTTGCCTTATTTTTTAGATTGCATAGCAAAAGACTCCTAGTAAGTGTTGGAAGATCCTCTTTACCGGATTCAAATATAACTACACGATATTTTTGATCTTTATATCTTTTAAATAATGGAGTTAGACTTTCGCGCAGTTCAATATCGATGGACTCGGCTCGTGTGAGCCATATAGATACGTATTTGTGCTCGTTATGGATATTGATTTGCATTATGGCTCACCTCCTTTAATGATTTTCTCCAGATATTTGGTCTCATATACAATATTTAGCATAATATTGTGGGTGTTGTAGATGTTGTACATATTTCTTATATAAATATATATTAATCTTTTAGTTATCATAATCTACGGCATAATATATGACGGTATATAGATATAATATATATAATATATATTGTACAACCTACAACCTTACAACATATAACATTGCAAACGTTATATAGTAACGATGTCGACTGCTATTTTCGCCCAATATTATTTATTGTTTTTGAGGAAAGGCAAAAAGCGGCACCCCTTCGATACGATCCGAGAACCATTGAGCCTCTTGCCACTCTCTTCTATTCCTATGGCCTTTAGCGCTCTTCCGATTGTGGCCGCATCATACTGTTTCAAACTTGCGTGACACTCTTTAAATTGCGTTGCCGTTGTCCAACGGAACTCATAGTTTGCGGGGTAATTGGCGGCGCTCCAGAGGATGTCCTCTATCTCACTTTGGGCTCTAAGCTTCTTATTGAATTGACAGTTTCGCTGTTTAAGCTGTTTAAGCTCTTCTTCGCCCAATCTAAAACAGTCAGAATATGCCATGCCCGAAAAAGCTATCTCGGCACGTACCTGCTTCCATAATTGTATAGCATCCACTCTCTCTAGACGTGCCAGGTCGAATTTATTTTTCAGTGGGACTACCCAGAACCTTCGTGAGCCAGTTGTGTCCACTAAAAATTCGTCAGAATTGCATGTAGCAATAAAACTAGTACGTCGCGGAAACTCAAGATCATTCCGTCCATAAGGGACGCGATATATATCTGTTCCCGAAGTTATAAAGCTTTTTAGCCACGCAATATCGGTACGCAAAGTACTCTCAAGCTCTCCTAGTTCACCAATCCAGCAGGTAGTCGAGCGAATCAATGTATCCTTATCCCTTACGTCGAGAATCAACCCTGTTTTTACTAACTCCTTCTTAACCCCCAACACTCTACACAGAGTTGTTTTGCCGATCCCTTGAGGACCTTGTAACACAAGGATACCTTCCGCACCATATGCTTCCCCTTCATACCCATTGTATGCCATTGCTAGTGTCTGAAAAAGCCATTTGCGTATTAATGTGCAGCTAAGAATATCAGCCTCGCTAACATGCATTATGTCGAATAGCTCAGCGATTCTATCTTTCCCATCCCACGGTTCAGACGCGCTCAAAAGTTCGAAAATCGGGTTGTAACGATTCACCTGCGATATGACCGATAATAGATCTTGTACTTGGCTTTTGGTCGCCGTATACTCACGCTTGATCTCATCATGAATGATAATATGCATCTGCTCCTCTAGAGTTGTAGGATTGTATCTCTCATCAAACCCTGTGATATCTAGCTTATGCGTGATATCATTGTACCTTATTTTTATTTTTTTGGCGTCTAGCCAGCCGCTAAGGCTCTCGAGATCTAGGCTTTTGCTTTTTTCCATAAATTATACCTCCTTGGATTTTTTAATTTTTTGTTCCATTCACCTTTATTATGCGAGATAGGCACATGAAAGTTGTTTTTTGGCAAAAAAATAAACATTTTTTATTATTTTTTCTAAAAATCCCCATTTTCTTAATTCAAAAATGAAGAAAAACTCTTGTTTTTGACACATATTTACATTTTTGTCATGCATCCCCTAAGGCTTCTTCCTTTGTTGGATCACCGCAGCGGGGCGCTAATGACCCCACTGCGGATAGGGATTATAAATCCCACAAGTGCTTGCGTTCAAGTCTGCAGAATCTCTTATTGTGAGCCTCCTCGAAAGCATCAAGCAATACATCATTGATCCTGCGAGTATCCCATAGTCCCAACATCTCTTCTTCGGGATAATCAAGATAATCCATCATCCAGTCCTGCCAGCCATACTCTGCGATGAATAGCTCCACATCATCCCATTCATAGTGT
>CAJGCD010000040.1 GCA_904501715.1 uncultured Clostridia bacterium | reverse complement strand
GGCAGAAAGCTTTTCGCCGTTTCGCATATTGCCGTCCTTCTTCTGCTGTGAGAGAAATTCTTGAATCTCTCGCCTTCCAAGTTCAGCGATATTTTTCTCCCCAAGTGTCGGGACAATGTGCATTGCAATCAACCCTTGATATCGGCTGTATGTCCTCGCCTTGATATGTTCTTTTTGGTAGATTTCGAGCCATTCGGTAAGTAAATTTTGTGTTGTCATAATGACCTCCTTGAATTTTGATGATACTATATTGTATCTCAAAATTATCACACAGGTACGATTTGTTAAATTAAAAGGCAACTTTAAACTTCCGATATCGGCTAAATATATCTAAAATATATTTCTGCTTTTTATTGATATTTTGCCGATATATAATGAAGGAATTTTACGAAAAATGCAAAAAAATCGTTTCCACCTATAAGTTGTGTCAAAAATGTCTAAAGTTTTAGATAAAAAATGTGCAACCCCTCTTGATAATTCTCCAAAACCGTGGTATACTATATCTACAGGTTAAATCAATTCTGACACAAGTTCGAGGTGAAATGCATGATAAAAAGAGATTTTTACTTAAATCGCATCATTCACAATATGTGGAACGGCGAGGTAAAGGTGATCACGGGAATCCGCAGATGCGGCAAATCCACGTTGCTTTTTGATTTATTTTTTGATTATCTGACCCAAACTAAGGGTGTTGACGAAAGCAGGATCATCAAATTGGAGCTTGACCAGCGCCGACATTATAAATACCGAAATCCCATTACGCTCTGCGAATACGTGGAGAGCATTGTGCTTCCCGATAAGAACACGCAATACTATCTGTTTATCGACGAGGTACAATTCACGAAGAAGATCGTCGATGAGGAAAACGGCGGTATCGAGGTCACGATCTACGATATGCTCAATGAACTGAAGGCGTATAAAAACCTTGATGTTTACGTAACAGGCAGTAACTCACACGCGCTTTCTGCGGATATCGCCACCGAGTTCCGAGGCAGGGCTACGCAAATTCACGTCTATCCCTTGTCCTTTGACGAGTACTACGCTCACGTGGGTGGGGATGAGCGCAAGGCTCTTGACAGATATATGCTGTACGGCGGCTTGCCTAAGGTGCTTTTGACGGACGATGACAGAGATATCAAGACGTATCTGACCTCACTCTACAAAGAAATGTACGTCAAGGACATCGTCGAGCGTCACAGGATCGAACGCGAGGACATCTTGAATGACATTCTCGATTTTCTGGCCTCCCAAATCAGCTCCTTGACCAACCCCACGAATATTGCAAATGCTATCGCAAGTATGCGAAATGAAAAGATCAATCCTGCGCTTGTGTCAAACTATATGACCTACATTACCGACTCCTTCTTGGTGAATATGGCAAAGCGGTTTGACGTAAAAGGAAAGACCTATTTCAACTACCCGAACAAGTATTATTATACCGACATCGGTCTGCGCAACGCGCGCCTGAATTACAGGCAGTTTGACGTGGGACACATTATGGAAAATATTGTGTATAATGAGTTGATCAAGCGCGGATATTCGGTTGACGTTGGTGTGGTATATGATCGCTCAACGGGGAGCAATATTCAAAAGGAAATCGACTTCGTTGTAAACGACGGAGATCGTAAGCTCTATATTCAATCGGCGTTTCGAATGGACACCGACGAAAAGACCTCGTCCGAGCTTGAATCCTTAAAGCTGACGAAGGACTTTTTCAAGAAGATCGTCGTTCGTATGGATATCCCTCACAATTTTTACGATGATAACGGTATATACCACTGCAATCTTATCGATCTGCTCTTGGGCAAGGTTCAATTGTTTGGGTGACCCATTTAAAAAGCAGCTCTGCGGCCGTTTGCGCCGCAGAGCTGCTTTTTATGTACCCTTCCGTATACGTATTGTTATTGGCTTTTTATTCCATTTTTCTCGTTATTTTTCACAGTTTATTCCTAATCTTTTTGACATATCTAACAATGCAAAGATAAATCTGTTCTCGGGTGTCAATGTTATCTGTGACGGGTCACCCTCGCGGATGCGCATGGTTCTTCTTATTTCTTTGGGTATAACTACCCTTCCAAGGTCATCGATTCTTCTTACTATTCCTGTTGCTTTCATATATCTTTAAGCCTTCCCTTGCTTTCTATTTTATGGATATTATCCGCTCTTAGTGTTCTCTGCTCAAACCAATCTTATACTGTTTTATCATTCTTTCTTTTAGAGGAAAATATATACAAAATCGCAAGAAAGCATAGTTTTAAATAAAAAAAGCGAACGGAATTACCGTTCGCTTCTCTATTTTAATCTCTGAAATACAAATCTCTCGTATATACTTTATCAAGTACATCCTCAAGCTCGCTATTATATCTGTTAGCAATTATAACGTCACAGCTATTCTTGAATTTTACAATATCATTTACCACAAGGCTATCCGCAAAGATGTCTCCATCTTTCAAGGTAGGTTCGTAAATAATAACCTGAGCACCCTTTGCCTTCACTCTGTTCATAACCCCTTGCACTGAGCTTTGGCGGAAATTGTCCGAATTGCTTTTCATGGTAAGGCGATATATTCCAACTGTAACCACGCCATCTTTTTTCTCGACGCATGTGTGATATCCTGCCTTTTCCAAAACTCTGTTTGCTATGAAATCCTTTCTTGTACGGTTGGACTCAACTATGGCTTGGATAAGATTTTCGGGCACGTTCTTGTAATTTGCCAACAGTTGCTTTGTATCCTTGGGAAGACAGTACCCGCCGTATCCAAATGAGGGATTGTTGTAGTGATCACCTATTCGGGGATCAAGGCAGACACCGTTGATTATCTGTTTGGTATCAAGTCCCTTCATCTCGGCATAGGTATCAAGCTCGTTGAAATAAGAAACACGAAGCGCAAGGTAAGTATTAGCAAATAGCTTTACTGCCTCTGCCTCAGTAAAGCCCATAAAGAGTGTCTCTATATTCTCTTTAAGTGCGCCCTCCTTCAAAAGAGCAGCAAATCTGTGTGCCGCATCTAGCAAACGTTCGTCGTTCATATCGGTACCGACCACTATTCTTGATGGATAGAGATTGTCGTACAATGCCTTGCTCTCGCGCAAAAACTCAGGGCTGAAAATAATATTTTTGCTTCCGAATTTCTCCCGTACTGAAGCCGTATATCCAACCGGTATAGTAGATTTTATGATCATAATAGCATCAGGATTACACTTCATAACCAACCTGATCACCGATTCCACCGCCGACGTATCGAAAAAGTTCTTCTCGCTGTCGTAATTGGTGGGTGCAGCTATAATAACGAACTCTGCGTTTTTATATGCTGACTCGGCATCAAGGGTAGCCTTAAGATTTAATCTCTTTGTAGTAAGATACTCCTCAATCTCGTTGTCCTGAATGGGAGATATCCTTTTGTTTATCATTTCCACCTTTTCCTGAACTATATCAACCGCCACTACCTCATGGTTCTGTGCTAAAAGCACAGCCATAGAAAGTCCCACATATCCTGTTCCGGCAACTGCGATTTTCATAATTAATCCTCTCTATCAATGTAATACTTATCGACTTGAATACATCTTTTCGTAATAATCACGGTATTCACCGCTGGTGATGGTCTCCCACCATTCCCTGTTATTAAGATACCAGTCTATTGTCTTATCTATGCCGTCGGCAAACTTTGTTTCGGGCAACCAGCCAAGCTCACTATGAATCTTGGTTGGGTCAATAGCGTAGCGCATATCGTGGCCCTTTCTGTCGGTCACGTAAGTGATCAAGCTCTCAGGCTTGCCAAGCTTCTTGCATATGAGCTTCACAATATCTATATTGGCCATCTCGTTGTGTCCGCCAACGTTGTAAACCTCTCCGATCCTTCCGTTGTGTATTATCAGATCTATGGCTTTGCAATGATCCTCAACGTAGAGCCAATCACGCACGTTCTCGCCCTTTCCGTAAACTGGAAGCGGTTTGTCGTTAAGTGCGTTGGCGATCATAAGCGGGATCAGCTTCTCGGGAAAATGATAAGGCCCATAGTTATTGGAGCATCGGCTTATAGTCACGGGAAGACCAAAGGTCCTGTAATACGCCAGAACCAGCAGATCCGCTCCTGCCTTGGAGCTGGAATAGGGTGAGCTGGTGTGTATAGGAGTTTCCTCGGTAAAGAACAGGTCGGGACGGTCAAGTGGAAGGTCGCCATACACCTCATCGGTAGATACCTGGTGATAACGGATATTTCCGTATTTTCTGCACGCGTCCATCATTACCTGAGTTCCAAGTATATTTGTCTGCAAAAATATCTCTGGATTCTCAATAGAGCGGTCAACGTGGCTCTCCGCAGCAAAATTTACCACGATATCCGGCTTCTCGTCCTCAAATATCTTATATATACCTTCTCTGTCGCAAATGTTTGTCTTATAAAACTTAAAGTTGGGGTTATTCATTGCCTGTTCCAGAGTGGACATATTTCCCGCATAGGTAAGACAATCCACACAAACTATACGGTAATCGTTATATTTACCAAGCATATAGTAAACGAAATTGCCTCCGATAAAGCCCGCTCCACCCGTAACTATCACTGTCTTTGACATTATTTTCTTCCTTCCTTTGCAATAGCAAGTAAATATTGACCGTAGTCGGTCATCTTAAGCTCCTCGCCAAGCGCTCTCAGCTGTTCGATAGTAATAAAGCCTCTGCGCCAAGCTATCTCCTCTATGCAAGAAACGTAAAAACCCTGACGCTGCTGAACAGCCTCAACAAACTCACCTGCCTTCAGCATTCCCTCGGGTGTTCCCGTGTCAAGCCACGCCATTCCTCTTCCCAGAAGCTCCACGTGAAGCTCGCCTGCCTCAAGGTACGCATTATTTATTGCGGTTATCTCTATCTCCCCACGAGGAGACGGTTTTACGTTCTTTGCTATCTCCACAACACGGTTATCGTAGAAATAAAGTCCCGGAACAGCATAGTTTGACTTTGGCACACCAGGCTTCTCTTCAATAGAGATAACCTTGTTGTTTTCGTCAAATTCTACCACACCAAAGGCTCTGGCATCCTTAACGGGATAGCCAAATATAGTAGCTCCAACCTTGCGCTCGCAAGCCTTCCAGAGCACACGGCTCATATTCTGACCGTAAAAGACATTGTCCCCAAGTATAAGGCAAACGTTGTCATCGCCGATAAAATCTGCGCCGAGTATAAAAGCATCGGCAAGTCCTCTGGGGGTGTCCTGAATCTTATAGGTGAATTTTACTCCTATACGCTCTCCCGTACCCAACAGCTTTTCATAATTGGGCGTATCCTCCGGAGTGGATATTATGAGTATATCCCTAATCCCCGCCAGCAGAAGCATAGAAAGCGGATAATATATAAGCGGCTTATCGTATATGGGCAGTAATTGCTTTGAAACTACCTTAGTCATGGGATAAAGGCGGGTTCCCTTTCCACCTGCCAAAATTATACCTTTCATATAACATCCTCCTATTGACTTATCTATTTTATTAATTCAGTATTATATCGCAGATCCTATCCACGTCCTCACGGCTAAGATCCGCAAACAATGGCAAGGTCAGAACTCTATCCGCAATATAAGATGCCACAGGAGTCTTCTCCACTCCTGCCGTATCATAATCTCTATAACACTCAAAACTGTTGGTCAAGGGATAGAAATACTTGCGTGCTATTATTTCCTGCTCCTTGAGTCTTGAGAACACCTCGTTTCGGTCATACTTGTAGCCGTCAAAGACCACAGGGAAATACGCGTAGTTGGACACCACGTCGGCTTGCTCGGCGCAAAGTCTTATTCCCTCAATGCCGCCAAGTCTTTCGCGGTACCGCTCCACCGCAGCCTTACGCTTTGCTATCTCTCCATCAATGTGACGAAGATTGCATATACCCATTGCCGCCTGAAATTCGTTCATCTTGGCGTTGCCGCCAATGTATCTACCCTCTTCTCCAAAAAGGCCGAAGCTCTTCATATCGTCGAGCTTTTGCACATAGGAATCGTCTTGATAGCAAACGGCGCCACCTTCAATTGTGTTATATACCTTAGTGGCGTGGAAGCTGAACATAGAAGCATCACCAAAGTTAGCAGAGCTAATTCCTTTGTACTTTACGCCGAATGCGTGAGCCGCGTCGTAAATCACCTTAAGTCCGTGCTTGTCAGCTATACGCTTTATGGCCTCTACATCGCACATATTTCCGTAAACGTGCACGGGCATTATTGCCACGGTCTTGTCGGTTATAAGTGCCTCGATCTTGTCCACGTCTATGGTATAATCCACATCGTTGATATCGCAAAATACGGGCACAAGTCCGTTTCTCGCTATGGCGTTTGTGGTGGACACAAAGGTAAAGGGGGTGGTTATAACCTCACTGTCCTTTGGGAAACCCATAGCCTCAAGAATATTTTCCAGCGCCAGATGGCCGTTGGTATAGAGGGTCACGTGGGGAGTATCCAGATACTCCTCCAGCTGCTTCTGCAGCTGCTTATGCTTGACTCCCATATTGGTGAGCCATCTGCTGTCCCACAATTCTTTTATTTCCTCGCAATATTCCTCATACGTGGGCATAGAGGAGCGGGTAACATTTATCGACATTTTTGTCTCCGTATAATTCTTAGTTGTGGGGACCTTTAAGCATTTCAGCTTTAAAATCCTTTAACATACTTATATAGTCATATTGAGGCTTATATCCCAACTCTTCTCGAGCCGGAGTTATATCCATAATATACTGAGGTGCGTTTGATTTTTCAGGGCACATAATAAGCTTGGATTTTTTTTCATCTCCAAAAACCTCTACCATACCCTTTATCTGGTCGAGCAATGTAGTGCCAACACCGGTTCCCACATTATAATATCCACTCTCTCTGTCAACAAATACAGCTTTGTAAAGCATTTGGCAAAAGTCCTTTACATATACCATATCCTTCTTACGGCTCGGATCTCCCCACACCTCAATATCCTCGCCTGCTATGGCCTTGTCAATAAGGATTCTGTATCCTATCTTGCGTATCTCTCCGTCAACATAATAATGATCAACAGGAGACCAGAGATATATAGTCGGAAGTCTAAAGACAAATTTCTTAAGTCCGTACATACGGTAGTAGTTCTCCATCATATCTACCGCAAAGTTTTTACTCATGACATAAATCGTGTGATCAGTGGTAAAGCTAAACTTTCTAGGCATATCTGCCGTAAGCACCAAACTCTCCTCGGCATGATCCTTGATATCACCAAAGCTTTGCGCAAACAGTATCCTATCGGCCTTGTTTATTCTGCAATACTCTAAAATATTCAAATTTCCGGTTATGTTTATATCAATATACTTGTAAGGGTCATAGCCCTTCATTCTGGCAGGCATCAACCCTGCCAAATTTACTACTGCATAAACATCGGTAGGCAGCTTATTAAAATCCTCTTTTTTGCTTATGTCGACTCTGCAATACTCGACGCCTATTTTATCAAAATAGGCGGTTTCCCTTGTTCCCGTAGCAATTATCTTATATTCGCTACCTTTGTAATTATTCAAGAAATATTCTATAAAATATCTTCCCGTATCCCCGCTTGCACCAAATACAACAATGTTTTTCATATATATCCTCCGCAATTATTTTAAGATAACGTTGAAATATTTCTTCTGATCATCAAGCACCGCAAGCAACCGCTCTTGAGTGTTAAACTTTAATACTAACGTTCCTATTGCCTCGTTGGCTCCGGAAAATCCGCCTACGCTATCTCCAGACTCTATCCAAATATCTCTTTCGACTATATTGTCTTTTATCGCATCCGAGATCCAGAGACTGTCAAACACGCCGTTTCTGTCGCTGTGCAGTATTATCTCCGCCCAGCATCCGTTATAATCCCTCTGCTCAACGTCTATCACCGGCTCTCCTACAGCCGCGCGTACCGCATTGGTTATCAAATCAACTCCCGTAGCGTAACGTAACATCTCCGCCAGTCGGTTTCCTCCTCCTCTGGGAGAACACTCCATTATATAAGCCTTGCCATTAGTGCACTCTCTTACCTCTATATTATAGATTGAGGTCTTCATATCGAGGAGCGTAAGCAATCTCTGTATCTCTCCTGTCAGCTCCTCGCGGTGCTCCTTGGAGATAGTTGAGGGCCAGCTATATGCTGACGGAGTGTAAGGGTTTTCACAATTCTCGTCAAATCTTTGAGATGAGAACGACACGAACTTAAGCTGTCCGTTAACCGAAAAGCTATCGGTGTCCGAGGATGCTCCCACCTTCTCAAGAAAATCTTCTATTATAAACTCATCGCTGTGCGAAAACGAAAGCGCGTATTCTATACTCTCACGAAGCCTCGATGGGGCGTCAACACGGGTAACGCCTTTGCTTCCCGCTGAATCCGTAGGTTTCACGATAATGGGCCAATTGAAGAGTTCAATATCCTTCAGCGCATCCTCGACATTCGTGTAGCTTTTAGCTACAGGCACGTTAAAGCCGTTATCCGCCAGGAATTTTCTAAAAAGGCCCTTGTTTTGAAGGATACTTACGGATTTATAGGAACCGCTGTGGGGCAGACCCATCTTTTCGGCAACGTATGCTGCCGTTACCACTCCGGGATCACAAGCAAAGGACATAACGCCGTCCACCTTCAGCCTCATCGCCACTTCCAAAACAGCCTCTTTGTCGATTATACTAACGTTGCAATATTCATCAGAGTATTTATGTGCAATGTTATCGGGCAAATAATCGCAGGTGATAACGTAATATCCCAAATTGTGCGCCGCCTCGATGACAGGCAAAATATATCTTGAACCGCCCAGAAGTAATAATTTTTTCATTTCATCGATCACCTTTCTATGTTTTTGGGTTGCTCTTAGAGCTTATAAAGGTCTTTACCTGCTTTAACAGAAATTTGAACGGCGCAGGTCTTAATACTACTGAAAGCAACAGATATACCGCCACGCCCACTGCCACCTGAATTAGAATCAGGTATATATTATTAAGCGGTAGCTTTCCCGCAAAAACTACGACTAGGTACATTATCAGTGAAAGTGCAAAAGATGGCAATATATCTCGCATCTGCTCAAAATAAGAATATCCTATAAGCTTTTTGTTAGGATAAGCGTTAACGAAGCAGCTGATAACCGTAGTGATAACGCTGGTCATAGCAATAGCTATCGGTGAATCAAACCATATCACAGCCACCACCAGTGCTACGGCTCCGTAACATTTTTTGATTATCTCAAGTCTGAGAAAGATATCACTTCGCCCCATAGCGTTTATTGCCTGAAGGTTGCAAGAGTGTACCGGATAAAAGGCCTGGCTTATGCAATATATCTGCAAAAACGGGACGCAAGGCAACCACTTGTCGGTAAGGAGTATGCTTACCAAGGGAGAGGATACCGCCGCAAGACCTACCATAACCGGAAAAACTATATATGAACTCATGATAATAGAATTCCGTGCCAGCGTCTTTACCTTAGTCTTATCATCCTGCTCGGCAGACATAGTGGGAAGCATAACGCTCTGCACCGCTCCGTTTACGGCGCTTATGATAAACTGTGGAAACTGCTTTCCTCTGTTATGATGTCCAAGAGTGGTAGAATCGTACTTTTTACCGATAACAAGGCTATATATATCCTGGTAGAGCGTATCTATAAGCAACGACACCAACAACTTCCATCCGAATTTGAACAGTACCCCCACTCTCTTCAGGTCGCAGACAAATCTTGGAAACCATTTTACGTTGATGAACATAGCAAGGCACGCTATGGTAGTCTGGAGCACAGTCTGTACCACCAGTGACCAAAGGCCTCCTCCCATAACCGCCACGACTATGCCTACCACTCCTGAGAGTAATACCGATCCGACGTTACTTATAAAAACCTTTTTAAAATCCAGTTCTCTACTAACCTTGGCTAACTGTATAGAGTTAATCGCCCCTGGAAACAGCATTAGCGCCAGCACTCTCAGCGGTGCGATTATATCGGGCATTTCGTAAAAGATTGCTATCAGCGGAGCAGTAAAAAAGATGACTGCGTATATAATTCCCGCTATTCCAAAGGAAACCCAAAAAACCGATGAATAATCGTCCTCGGTAACGTCCTTATTCTGTATTAGCGACGTATTAAAGCCCGTCTGTATGAAAACATTTGCAAGCGTGGTGAATATCATCATTAGCGACAGCACACCGTAATGCTCGGGTGAGAGCAATCTTGCAAGTATCAGCTGAAGCAGAAACTGGATACCCAAATATCCAAATCTCTCCATCAACTTCCACAAAAACGCCTTTACTGAATTTTTCATTTTTATCCGTCCTTACGGTCTTATCTTGTTTTTGATATGTGAATAAACCTTTCCCATCTTTAAGGCAAGCCTGGGAAAGCGCAGACCTATGCCAATAAGAGTCTTCTTCGCCACCCCACAAGACGCATAAAGTGAAGAGTTCTTTGCCTCCGCGTAGTGCCCCGTAAATATAGCGGTGATAAAATCTTTTCGTTCTATCAGCACCGCTATGTAATCGGAATAGGCTCCCTTGGTATATTCGTCATACATCAGCAAAAACTCATCCATCCTTTTATTTGCATTATATCGATACTCCATATTATATCTAAATGCTTTACTCCAAGAGGATTGAGACATAACTCTGTATGAAGACATTACTCTGTCGATATAATATACCTTTCCCCGGGATAGGCAATAAGCTCTCAGGGGATAATCCCCAACAGGCCAGCCCTTGAACATATCAGGCATGAGTACATAATCCTCACGTCTAAGCATAATAGAACTAAGATGAGGAAAATTGCTTTCAGACAGACAATCTCTATGATCTATAAAGCCGTCCTTCATTATCGTGGCACGCATGAGGTTTATTTCTTTTTTATCGGTAGCGTTAATTCTTTTGTTAGCGTGACAGCACATGCTTATATCGGAATCCGACTCCATCATATCAACCTGTCGCTGTAGCTTTTCCGTATCTATCCAAAAATCATCTCCCTCGCAAAAGGCTATATATTTTCCGCGGGTCACGGGAAGATCTATCTCGTATGTGATACTGCGTTTTTTTGAATATTGATTTTCCGTCTCAAAAAGCGAAACTATTTTATCGGGATGTTTTTTCGCAAATTCCTCAATAATGTCTGCCGTTCCGTCGGTAGAAGCATCGTCATGAACTATTATCTCATATTTGAAGCTTGTTTTCTGATCAACAAAGCTTTGCAACGCGTCGGCTATATATGCCTCGTGATTGTAAGCATTGCATATTACAGAGACCATTATACGTTTGTCCAATTCTAGTCAACCTCCGCATTGTTTCTAAAGGATTTCTTGAAAATGAAGTATATCAAAATAACGGGAAACACAGATATAAGGTAATTCTTTATTGTTAGCATCATACTGGAGCGTACACTGTAAAATATGAAAAGGAGGAAGTAGGAATACAGAAACGCAATCACCGCGTCCTTTTTATTCTCAAAAAATTTCTTGTACGACCATTTTACAAGTCTGCCGTATATCAGCATTTCAACTACAATTCCCAGCAGACCAAAAGCCATATATCCGTCGGTGAGTATGAACCAGCCGTGCCCGGTGCCAGCAGGAGCATTGGGATAGAAATCGAGCATATACTGCTCCGCCCAAGGCAAAGGTCTGTTTGGGAACAGAAATGCGGGTATCCATACCAAAAGCTCTCTGATATAAACACCGAAATACTGGAAATCCAAAGGACCCGAGTTACTCTTTATATAATTGAGCATAGTTCCCGTGGTGTTTTTAAACTCTCCGATGCCCTTAAGGCTCAGAAGCGAGGACAAATCCTCAGTAAGCAACATATTAAGCATCTCGCCTATGGAATTGTAGCGGCGAAGATGTCCCAACAATATGAGCATAAACAGTCCCGCCACAACCGCTATCACAATAAGCTTCATATTGATATTCTTATATCGCTCATTGATAAACACCACAGCCATAAGAAGGATAACTATAAGCGTAGTACGGTCTCCAGAGAACAACGCCCACGAAAAATACACAAGAACTATAATTATATCAAGGAGACCTATTTTTTTCTTAGTGTAGCATCTATAAAATGGGAGCAGGAGCACAAACACCGAGAAATACCCTTCAAGCGCTTGTATAAGTCCACTGAAGGCTGTTCTTTCCTCTCTTATTGAGTAGTCAAGATAGCTACTCCCCGAACCGAAATCGGTTATCATTCTCGTCACCACATCTATATTGATGATTACGAAAAAAAGAAATGCCGCCAAGATGACAGTACCGCCAATAGTAATCTTTTTATTGGGAGTCCACTTTACCCTGAAGGGATTGGTAAGCTTTCTCTTCCTTACCGTAGTCTTATCGCTTCCGTAGCCTATCAAAAAGCATATAAAGCCAAGAAAATTCGCCAAAAAGAAAGTAAAGAATGTAGCTGTATCCACCGTATTATCGGTGGTCCTGTCCAGCATTCCTATGGAGCTGTATGCAATAAATGCCATAGAAAAGATCAGTACCGGCGTTATATGATTTTTGGTATATTCTGAACCGTTCTCCATTGTGGCTATATCTGACTTACACAATTTTTTGTTTCTAAAGTAATAGAACATAAATATACTCAGAACGGCAGCAAAATAAAAAACTGTTAAAAAAAACTTCATATATCTCCCAAATTATCTATCATTATACCCACCACGCTCTCGGGCGAAAATTCCCTGCTCTTCATCAGACACTTTTCTTTAAGGTCAAGCGCAATGCGGGGGGCTAAGCAACACTTATGCAATATCTCGGTCAGCTCAGCGGTATTATTAAATTCGTACCCTAATCCGGTGAGGTCATCGTCTATGATATCTCCAAAGCTCTCCCAACGGGCACTCACAACTGGGACCCCCGCGGCATACGCATCAATGATTGTTCCGGGAATACCCTCGGTAAAAAATCTGGTAGGGAACAAAAGCAGATAATACTCCTTCAACACCTCTACACTCTTGTCAAAGGGAACAAGCCCTCCGTATCTTACGTATAACGGAAATCCTGTCTTCAGCTCCTCAAACCATTGAGTCTGTGCGGGATCTATCTGCCCATATATGTCCAGCGTATAGGCCGTTCTGCCCGCTCGCCCATTGACCGCTTTCACGGCCTCTATAGCATCCTCTATCCCCTTCTCCTTCATTACTCGGGAGAACGTGCAAAGCTTATAGGGCTCCTCTGTAGGATAAACAAGCTCCTCGGAGCTTATAGGTAACAGTTTCTTACAATTAGGCATTATTACGATATTATCAAAACCAAGCTCCTCAAGCGCTCTCTTCATAGTGCTAGTCTCAACGTATATGGCGTCAAAGCTCTTCAACGTCTTGGTCAAAAGCTTTTTCGAGCTTAGATAACTCGCCAACCATCCGCCAATAACCGCATAGTGAAGCTTACGTCTACGAAAAAATCTTCTTGCCATACATAGCAACGGCGCGTATATGCGCAAACCATTGTGTGCGGGAAATATTATAACGTTTGCAGACGTCTTAAGTGCCTTTAACACTTGAAAAGGCGCCTTCAACAAGGTCTTCCAGCCACCGTGCGTATCCATCTTAACTACCTCATCGGGAAGTCTTCTTTCAAGCTCGTCGGTAACTATCTTGGTCTTTATGGTCTGTCCGTTTAGCAGATTTTCACCAAAACCGAAATGACCTAAAACACACGCCCTTTTCATATTGTAACACTCCTAATTTATTTGATACGTAAAACCTTCAAAAAGCACCACCAGCAAATATGGAATACGGATCTAAACACGTTAAGGTGCTCGACATCACGGTAAAGTATCCAATGGTATTTGATGACCTTCAGCTTATTACTGGATATGGAGTTCTTACGTATCCTATATCGCATAAGCACCTCGGACATTCCCCATATGTACTTCTCTTTTTTAAGCATCTGAAGCCAGAGCGCGTCATCATTTCGCTTTCTGATATTTGGGACCTCAAATTTGCCCATCTTATCCACATTATACATTACCGAGGAATTTCCCACGGGACAATCAAGAAGAAGTCTGTTATAGTCGGTCTTCTTCACTGTCTTTATAACTCTTTCAAGGCTCTTCGACTCCTCGTCTATCTGCTCGTAAGCCGTACAGGAGAAGGCATATCCGTTGTCGTTCATAAATGCCAACTGCTTCTCCAGCTTGTCAGGCATCCACAGATCGTCGCTGTCACAAAACGCCATATATTCGCCGTCTGCGATTTTCATAGCCTCGGTGCGCGCCACAGCGGCACCGGAGTTCACCTCCAGACAGCGGTACTTTATTCTGGTATCTTCTGCAGAATATTTATCTACTATCTCCTTGGTATTATCGGTAGAACAGTCGTCAACTATGATGATCTCCCAATCAGTATAAGTCTGCGCCTTTATCGAGTCAAGCGTTTCTGCAATAAATCGTCCGCAGTTATATGTTGGCATTATAACTGAAACAAGTCCTTTTGTCATTTTTTCAAAACCTCGTTCTTTTCTTTTACAGAGATACGCTCGTCCTTATACTCTTTTCCCAACACCGCGAAGACCGTCTTGAACATAGTTCCGATGTCTCCCCAAAAGCTAAAATTCTCAATAGCCTTTAAGTTATAGTACATTTTCCCCGGAAGCACTCTCTCCACATACACCTTATCGGTATCCTCAGCTCCGTCAAGAAGCTCAGCCTCGTCCTTGTAATATATACTTGCAAGGCTGGTTACACCTGCGGGAAGCAATAATGTCGCCATCATCTCGGGAGTATACTGCTCAACGTATTT
>CAJGCD010000039.1 GCA_904501715.1 uncultured Clostridia bacterium | reverse complement strand
CGCAAGCTTACTTTCCGACAAATCAAGATTTGAAAAAATGTTTTTTGCGGACAGTCGAGGACGCCTGTCCCTACAAGATTTAGAGATATTCAAAATCAGGTTGTTTCAAGGTTATATTTCATAAACTTTTCTTTTATCCAACGTGGCTTAGCTTATTGACAGGAATGGTAAAATATATTATAATTATACTGAAATAATATTATCTAAGAAAGAGAGGCATCACTATGCCCGAGCTTCTTTCCCCTGCGGGAAATTTTGAAAAGCTTAAAGCAGCTCTGCTCTACGGAGCAGACGCAGTATATCTTGCGGGAACCAGATTTGGTATGCGCTCCGCCGCCGACAATTTCAGCGACGAGGAGCTTTACGCCGCCGCCGAATACGTACACGCAAGAGGCAAAAAAATATATCTCACGCTCAACACTATGCCCCACGCTCACGAGTATCCCGCTCTGCGGGAGTTTCTCCGACGTATATCGGGGGCAGGTATCGACGCGTGTATCATAGCCGACCTTGGCGTTATGACTCTGGTAAAAGAAATAATGCCCGAAATGGAGATACACGTATCCACTCAGGCAAGTATTGTCAGCCCCGAGGCGGCTCTGGCATACGTGGCTCTGGGCGCAAAGCGCCTTGTTCTTGCCCGCGAGCTGACACTCGATGAAATAAAGGCTATTAAGGCGGCGCTCCCCGAGGGCATTGAGCTTGAAGCCTTTGTCCACGGCTCTATGTGCGTGTCTTACAGCGGAAGATGTATGCTCTCAAACAGCCTTACGGGCAGAGATGCCAACCGCGGAGCTTGCGCGCAACCCTGCCGCTGGGGATATACCATCACCGAGGAAAAGCGCCCCGAGCAGCCGTACCCCATTGAGCAAAACGAGCTTGGCACCTTTATTATGTCCTCAAAGGATATGTGTACTATCTCTATCATTCCAGAGCTTATAGAGGCGGGAATAGATTCCTTTAAAATTGAGGGCAGAATGAAGAGCGCCTACTACGCGGCGGTTGTCACCAACGCCTACCGAATGGCAATAGACGCGTACAACGCGGACCCCTCCGCGTATACCTTTGACGAGCGGCTTATGCGTGAGCTTGAAAGCGTTTCACACCGTGAATACTGCACGGGATTTTATCTTGACTCTCCTATGGAAAACCCGCAGATGTCCACCATTAACGGATATATAAGAGAAAAGGCATACTTTGCCACCGCCCTTGCCGAGGACGAGCTTCCTATCCCCAAAGCCTTGGAAAAATCCAACGAAAACGGAATGCTCTATCCCTTTATACAGCGCAACAAAATAAAGCTTGAGGACTCCGCGGAGATGATATCTCCCAACAAGCTTGGACGTGCCTTTACCGTCACAGAACTATACGACGAAAATGGCTCTCCCATAGAAGCCGCGCCCCATCCATCTCAAAAATTCTTCCTCCGCGTACCATTTGAGGTGCGTGAGGGCGATATAGTGCGCTCGGGAGAATAAGCATAAAATTTTTACTCCACTCATAAATTTTACTATGAATTTACCGAGGTGGAGCTATGCTGATCGAATATATAAAGGCTATAATTTACGGCATTGTTGAGGGTATAACCGAGTGGCTCCCCGTAAGCTCCACGGGGCACCTTATCCTCCTTGAGGACCTTATCACCCTTGACTGCGCCAAGGAGCTTGGGGAGCAATACAGCTCTATGTTTGACGTGGTAATACAGCTTGCCGCCGTCCTTGCGGTGTTAGTCACCCATTGGAATAGCCTATATCCCCTTGGAAGGGGCAAGGGGGACGTGTGGAGTCTTTGGGGCAAGCTGGTCTTAGCTACCCTCCCCGCCGCCATAATCGGACTTGCCGCCGATTACCTGTGCGAGAGCCTTTTGGGTGTCAGCCTTGACACGCTTCTCTTTACTCCCCAGACCGTAGCCTCCGCCCTGATAATATACGGAATTTTGTTCATACTTGTGGAGCGATTGACAAAAAATCAAGCAGCCTCCAAGGAGCTTACCTGCCACTCGGCTATTGCCATAGGCTTTTTCCAAGCGCTGGCTATAATACCGGGCACGTCGCGTTCGGGCACAACTATTCTTGGAGCAAGAATACTGGGTATAGACCGAAAAACTGCGGCGCGCTTTTCCTTCTTCGCCGCTATCCCCGTTATTGGGGCGGCGAGTCTGCTTAAGGCGATAGATTTCGGAGAATATATAGCTCACAGCGGTACGGGGCTACCTATGGACGCTCTGCTCCTGCTCCTCACAGCGGGCGCCGCCGCCTTTGCCGTGTCTATGCTCACTCTCCGTTTTCTCACCGATTTTGTAAAAAAGCACACCTTTATTCCCTTTGGTATATACAGAATATTCCTCGGGATAGGGGTGCTGTTATTCATAAAATAAAACACAAAGGAGTCCCACGTGTCCTCCGTCAATGAAAAATTAAGGATTCCCTACCCTATCATAGTGGAGGGAAAATACGACCGCCTTCGTTTGCTTTCTGTCTGCGACGCGCAGATAATAACCACCGAGGGCTTTGGAATATTCAAAAAAAGCGAAAAGCTGGCTCTTATGCGTCAGCTTTCCTCAAAAACGCCTATAATAGTTCTCACCGACAGTGACGGAGCGGGGAAGCTCATACGCTCACACATTACCTCGGCAATCCCCGCAGATAGGCTTATACAGCTCTACATACCCAAGATTGAGGGCAAGGAAAAGCGCAAGGCAGAGCCCTCTGCCGAGGGAACGCTTGGTGTAGAGGGAATGGAGCGCACGCTTCTCTACGAGCTTCTTTCTCCCTTCGTTTCCGAGGACAAGCTGAGCAAGGCGGCTGAAAATCCCTTATCCAAGACCGATTTTTATATAGACGGTCTTTCGGGCAACACCGACAGCTCCCGCGCGAGAGATGAGCTTGCGAAAAAGCTATCTCTGCCCTCGGGAATGACGGCAAACGCCCTTTTGGCGGCACTGAAGATACTTATAAGCTACGACGAATATCTTGCCCTCGTTGGCAGAAAAACAGATTAAGGAATTGTTTATGTGTAAGGAATTTGAAAGAGAGGCTATGCTCCTTGGAGATGATGCCATAGAAAAGCTCGCGCGCTCGCGCGTTGCTCTTTTCGGTGTGGGCGGAGTCGGAAGCTACGCCGCCGAGGCATTGGCGCGCTCGGGCGTGGGCAACATACTGTTGGTGGATAACGACACGGTTTCCCTGAGTAATATAAACCGTCAGCTTTGCGCCCTCCACAGCACTGTGGGAAGATATAAGGCAGACGTAGTTGCAGAGCGTCTATTGGACATAAATCCAAGACTTAAGGTAACCGTAAGAAAGGAATTTCTGCTCCCCGAAAACGCTCACACCTTTGATTGGAGCTCCTTTGATTACGTTATAGACGCCATCGACACTGTTTCGGGAAAGCTGGCAATAGCCGAGGGCTGTACCGCCGCAAAAACTCCTATGATAAGCTGTATGGGCACGGGCAACAAGCTTGACCCCACAGCCTTCCGAGTTACAGATATATCAAAAACCAACACCTGCCCCTTGGCGCGGGTCATGCGCCGAGAGCTTCGGGCAAGAGGTATCACTCATCTGCCCGTAATATACTCGGTGGAGGAGGCTATGACCCCAAAGCGTATAGCGGAGGGCGACAACGGAAAGCGTGTTCCCGCAAGCATCGCTTTCGTTCCCTCGGTAGCAGGACTTATGGCAGCATCCGAGGCTGTAAAATCTATTCTCGGTAAGGAGGATATCAATGGCAAAGCTTAAATGGAAGGGCGGCGCTCTTATCGCTCCCGTTCCCCCCGCTATGGTAAGTTGCGGGAGCGAGGACGCGGGCAACTGCAACATAATAACGGTTGCGTGGACGGGCATAACTAATACCGTTCCGCCTAAGACCTATATATCCGTGCGCCCCTCAAGGCACTCCTACAACATAATAAAGGACAGCGGAGAGTTTGCCATAAATCTGACCTGCGCTTCCCTTGTGCGCCACGCCGATTGGTGCGGAGTTTATACGGGAGCTAAGGTAGATAAGTTTGAGCGTTGCGGACTGACTAAGGAAGCGGCAAGCGAGATATCCTGCCCTCTTATCGCCGAAAGCCCTCTTTCACTGGAATGTAAGGTCACAGACATCATTCCCCTTGGCTCTCATCATATGTTTTTAGCCGACATTGTAGCGGTGGACGTGGACGAGTCGCTTATGGACAAGGAGGGAAAGCTCAGGCTGGATAAGGCGGGGCTTGTTGCCTTTGCCCACGGAGAATATTTCGCCTTGGGAGAAAAGCTGGGCAGCTTCGGATACTCTGTTAAAAAGAAAAAGAAAAAAGGTCACGCTTCCCCAAAAAAGAAGTCCGACTCTAAAAACGTTTAATTTTTTGTGCAAAACAGAGAATTCAGCTTTTTTCCAAAAATGGACTTGACAGACAGCAAAAAAGTTTTCCACAGCCTCAACCATTTTTTGGATGTAAAACGAGGCTTGATTTATGAGGTTTTCCACACTTCCCACAGAGTTTTCCACAGTCGAGGACTTTTCAACAGATTTTTTTGGCGAAATTTGCAGAAAAATACGTTTTGTGTAAAACAACCAATTTTACACAAAATGGCAATCTCTAAATCTCAAAATTATTGTTTTTTCACTGATTTTTTGTTTTTCTACAATAGTTTGATCAATAATTTAAGAAAAATTCTTGTAATACTAACCACCCCGTGGTATAATTATAACAGTAAAATTTTGCCCTCTGGCAAGGAAGGTTCCCCGTGAGATACGTTGTCAGCGCCAAGGATGCGGGTAAGACCGTAAAGGAGCTGCTATCAGGGCAGCTCGGTCTCTCCAAGGCATTTATCAAACACCTTAAATTTCTTGAAAACGGAATAATGCTTGACGGCGAGCGGGTCACTGTTCGAAAAGTGCTAAGTGAGGGAGATATCTTAACTCTCGCCCTTGAGGACGAAAGCACACCCGAGCATCTGACGCCCGTCAACATCCCTCTGGACATAGTCTACGAGGATGAGTATATAATACTTCCCAACAAACCGCCCTTTATGCCCACACACCCCTCTCATCTTCATCACGGCGATACCCTCGCCGATGCGCTGGCATACAGATACTCCAAGAGCGGCACTCCCTTTGTTTTCCGTCCCGTTAACCGCCTCGATAGAAATACCAGCGGAATAACCCTTATAGCCAAGGACAGAATAAGTGCGGCAAGGCTCACCGAAGCAATGAAAAGCAACAAGATAAGCAAGCAATACGTGGCAATTCTTGAAGGCGAGCTTACAGAGAACGAGGGTGTTATCGAAACCTATATGAAGCGTACTGCCGAAAGCATAATAGTCAGACAGAACTGCGCCGAGGGTGAGGGCGGTGACTACGCCCTGACACAGTATTACGTATTAGCTCGTGCTAAGGGCTATACCCTTATTTTAGCCCTGCCGAAAACGGGACGTACCCATCAGCTTCGAGTGCATTTCGCGGGGCTGGGATGCCCCATAGTGGGCGATGAGCTTTACGGCAAGGAAAGTCCTCTCATATCAAGACACGCCCTTCACGCCCTGTCTCTCAGCCTTCCGCATCCCATCTCCCGTGAGCGGCTGACCTTAACAGCACCGCTTCCCAAGGATATGGACTCCCTTGTCGGTGAGCTTTTTGATATGAGCTGCGCTGACCTGCTGAAGTGTGTGTCAGATCTGACAGAGCAATAAATCTATATAAAGGAACACGAAATGAATTCGGAAAACAATAACACAATTTTTGAAGCTTCCGACATTGCAGCCACCGACACAATAACCGTCTTGTCCTCAGAAGAACCGACACCGAGGAAAAAGATTCCTCTTATTTGCAAGATACTTTATGCCATTGCGGGCTTTTGCGCATTGCTTTACGTGCTGTTCATCATTTTTCCCGCATTTTCCGACTTTTTCAATAAGAATATCTCCCCTTGGATAAGAGGACCCCTCGCAAAGCTTACGGGCTGGATTCCCTTTTCACTTGCGGAATTTCTTCTGCTCTGTGTTCCTGTCATTCTCATTGCGGCGGTGTCCTGCGGAATAAAGCACTACTCATCATCCTGGAGAAACGTAGGCGTGTTTTGTGTCATAGTTCTCTCTATCGCCGCGTATGTGTTTTCTACCTTTACCCTAGGCTTTGTTCCCGCGTACAGAGGTACTCCTCTTGACGCGAAAATGGGGCTTGACAAAAAAGAGGTCAGCGCCGAGGAGCTTCGGGAAACGGCAATGATACTTTCAAAAAAGATAAACGGAGAAATAGATAATATAATATTCGCCGAGGACGGCTCCTCGGTAATGCCGTACAGCTATGAGGAGCTTAACCATAGGCTGATGTACGCCTACGACAAGACCTGTCGGAAATATGACTTTATACAGGACCTTGACAGCAATATCAAGCGCATAATGCTCAGCGAGCCTATGACCTACACTCATATCAGCGGCGTGTACACCTTCTTTACGGGTGAGGCAAATCTCAACACAAACTACCCGCAATATACACAGCCCTATACCGCCGCTCACGAGTTCGCCCACCAGCGGGGCATCGCACGTGAGGACGAGGCAAACTTCGTTGCGTATCTCGTCTGCATAGACTCTAACGACGCATATATACGCTACTCCGCATATCTCAATCTTTACGAATACGTGGCAAGCGCCTTATATCAGGCAAATCCCGAATATTATTCGGCGGTATATTATACCCTGCCCGAGGAGGCAAAGCGCGAAATGGCGGCATACTCCAAATTCTTCGATAAGTACCGCGAATCGGTCGCCAGTGAGGTATCGGGAGCGGTAAACGACCTTTATCTCAACGCCAACGGCGACAAAAACGGCACAAAAAGCTACGGTCTTGTGGTAGACCTTGCCGTAGCCTACTATAAAACCCAAAACTGACGTTCTTTTTTAAAAAACACTGCATATACTGTAAGGTAATGCTCAAATGACTATGGGAGGTAATTATGGAAAAGATAATGATCCGCGGCGGCAAAGCGCTGTACGGCGACGTTAATATAAGCGGAATGAAGAACTCTGCTCTTCCCGTTATATTCGGAACTATCGTTGCCAACGATATATGCACCATAAAGAACCTTCCCGACGTAAGCGATATAGCCTTAGCTCTCGAAACACTTGAGACCATAGGCGCGGAGGTGCGTTTTATAGATACATCCACCGCTATTATCGACACACGCAAGGTCAAGATGAAGAGCCCTCCCCTTGAATACGTAAGCAAAATGCGCGGATCTACCTATCTTATAGGTGCTATGCTCGGTCGCTTCGGCAAGGCTCAGGTAGGCTATCCCGGCGGCTGTGACTTCGGTCTGCGCCCAATAAATCAGCACATCAAGGGCTTTGAATTGCTTGGCGCGCGAGTAACCTACACCAGCAACGCTATGATAAACGCCGACGCGCCCAACGGGCTTTGCGGCAATTTCGTTTACTTTGACATAGCATCTGTTGGCGCTACTATAAACGTAATGCTTGCGGCAGTTTTCGCCGAGGGCACTACCATAATCGAGAACGCCGCCCGCGAGCCTCATATAGTGGATACCGCTTGCTTCCTAAATGCCTGCGGTGCCAATATCACAGGCGCGGGAACGAGTATGATACGTATAAAGGGCGTAAAATCACTCCACGGCTGTACCTACGAGCTTGCTCCCGATATGATAGAGGCGGGAACCTATATGGTGGCTGCCGCCGCTACGGGTGGACGGGTATCTGTAAGAAACATCGTGCCCAAGCATATGGATGCGGTAATAGCAAAGCTGAATGAAATAGGCATCCCTTTAGAGATAGGTGACGATTTTATAACGGTAAACGGAGCGGAAAGCTTTAGAGCTACCGAAATAAAGACCAACCCATATCCCGGCTTCCCCACCGATATGCATCCTCAGTTCAGCGCTCTTCTGTCCTTGGCTAAGGGTGTGAGCAAGGTGTCCGAGGGCATATTCAGCACTCGCTTTAAGTATGCCGCCGAGCTTAACAAAATGGGGGCTAATATAGAGGTCATCGACAGCACCGCCATTATAAACGGAGTGGATATGCTCAAGGGCGCAAGCGTCAAAGCCACCGACCTGCGGGCGGGCGCCTGTCTTGTTATAGCGGGGCTTGCCGCAAACGGTGTCACCACTATCTCCAATATAGAATACATAGACCGCGGCTACGAAAATCTTATCGAAAAGCTCAAACGACTGGGCGCGGATATAAAGAGAATATAAAAAACAGAGGATAGATTTTAGGCTATCCTCTGTTTTTGTATTTAAGCAGCTCTATTTTGCCTCTTCACATCTCTACGCGCTTGTACTCCTCACCCTCAAGGGTGCGAAATGAAAAGCACCTGTTCTCGTAAAGTATATAGCTCTTTGGAGAATTCTCCTTGGGTATGGAAACCGAGCCGGGGTTTATATAAATATTTTCATTTCCAAAGGGCTCTGCCGCGGGAACGTGAGTGTGCCCGTGCAGAAGTATATCCCCCTTCCCCAAGGGCGGAAGCTTCGCGATGTTGAAGTTATGACCGTGGGTAGCAAAGATACGCAAGCCGTCAAATGACAAGTAAGCGTATTCCGCAAGGACGGGAAAGCTCAGAACCATCTGGTCTACCTCAGTATCACAGTTTCCCCTTACGGCGAGAATATCGTCCTTTACCGAGTTCAAAAGCTCTATGACCCTTTTGGGTGCGTAGCCTGCGGGGAGGTCGTTCCTCGGTCCGTGGTAGAGTATATCGCCCAGCAGGACCAGCTTCTCCGCTCCGCTCTCCTCATATCTTTGAAGGAGAGTCCGTGCTGTTTGGGCATCTCCGTGTATATCCGATGCTATTAATATTTTTGCCATAAAATCACCTCACACTTCCGTCGCCGCTTATAAGATACTTTTCGGTGGTCAATGCCGAAAGCCCCATAGGTCCTCTGACGTGGAGCTTCTGAGTAGATATACCTATCTCCGCCCCAAAGCCAAACTCGCCGCCGTCGGTAAAGCGTGTGGAAGCGTTCACGTAAACCGCCACCGAGTCTATCTCTTTCTGGAAGCGGTCGGCATTACTCATATTCTCGGTAATGATAGCCTCGCTGTGCCCCGTGCTGTATCTGTTTATATGCTCAATAGCCTCGTCAAGACTGTCAACTATACCGAGAGCTACTATATAATCGTCAAATTCGGTGTCAAAATCCTCCTCGGTGGCTCTTGTAATATCACCAAGTATAGCCGCAGAGCGCTCGCAGCCCCGTATCTCCACCTTGTATTCGTCAAACGCCGTTTTAAGCATAGGCAGAAAATTCTCAGCCACCGCCGAATGAACAAGGACTGTCTCAATAGCGTTGCAGACCGAGGGGCGGGAGCATTTTGCATTTACAGCTACTCTCAGCGCCTTATCAAGGTCTGCCCACTCGTCTATATAAAGATGGCAGTTTCCCGCCCCCGTTTCGATAACGGGCACCTTGGAATTTTCAACGCAGGCGCGGATAAGTCCCTTTCCGCCTCTGGGTATAAGCACGTCAACAAGCCCCCTAATTGACATAAGAGCGTTGGCGCTCTCACGGGACGTAGAGGTTATAAGCTCCACCGCGCACTCATCCATATCGCACTTAAGGAGAGCCTTTTTGATAATAGCAACCAACGCCCTATTGGTATTGATCGCTTCCTTTCCTCCGCGGAGAACCACCGCGTTACCCGTCTTAAGGCAGAGCGCAGCCGAATCCACGGTAACGTTGGGACGCGCCTCGTATATTATTCCCACCACTCCAAGGGGAACGCGCACGCGGCGCAGAGTTATTCCCGAGGGGCGCGACCACACGTCGCCCTTACCTATGGGGTCCTCAAGGGCGGCAACGCTGTGAAGCGACTCTGCTATCCCATCTATTCTGCCCTCGCTTAGCATAAGGCGGTCAAGCATAGCCTTTGGAACACCGTTTTTCTCCGCGGCGGCGAGGTCCTGCTCATTAGCCTTTATTATTTCGCCGCTCTCATTCCTTAGAAGCTCGGCAAGCGTAAGCAGGAGCGTATTTTTCTCTTTCTCGGATGCAAGTGCCAACGAGCGCGAAGCTCTTTTGGCGTTTTTGGCAAGTATTTCTACTTCTGTGTAAATATCCATTCTTATCCCTTTCTATAAGCTTCCTTTATCTCGCACACGTAAAATCTGTGGTAATCGCCCTTTGCGTAATTGGAAAGAAGCGAGCTGTCAAGGAAGCAATCCTCTCTTAAATCATCCTCGTAAAGCTTTTTGCATACGAGCACGGTTTTCGCCTCGTTTATAACGGGAACCCCGCATTCATCATTGACGGTAAGCCCGCAGCTCTTTAATTTATCGCAATCCCTGCCGCTCTCTCTTCCGCAAAGACCGAGAGAGGCTCTGTGCTCCTCGCCCATAAAGGCTATTGAAAACTCGCTTTCATTCTCAAGCAAGGAGTAGGTATGTCTTTGAGGTCGCACGAAGCACACGCATATATTTTTGTTCCACAAAACGCCCATAGCGCCCCAGCTGGCGGTCATGGCGTTTGCTCTGCCCTGCTTTTCATCACGTACGGTTATGAGCATCCAATCCGAGCCTATGCACTTCATAGCATTTCCAAGCTCTTCGGGTGATATTTGAATAAAGCCCTTCATATTGCCTCCTAAAGCTATTCTTACTTACTATAATAGCAAAATTTTGGGATTTCGTCAATCTTTTTACCCCATTTTTCAAAAAAATTTCATTTACATGTGGACAAAAAGTGGAAAATAGTATACAATATTGTTTATAACTTCAAGAAATCAGGTATATGTCATGCAAAAAAATATGAATTTTATTCGTAAGCTTCCAATTCCCATGGACCTTAAGGAAAGGTATCCTCTCAGATCCGAATACGCCCAAAAGAAGGCTCTTCGTGACGCCGAGATAGCCGACGTATTTACGGGCAAGTCCGACCGTCTTATCCTTGTTATCGGGCCCTGCTCCGCAGACCGTGAGGATGCGGTCCTTGATTACATATCCCGCCTCGCAGAGATTCAGGAAAAGGTAGCCGACAAAATACTTATAATTCCTCGTATATATACCAATAAGCCCCGTACCACCGGCGACGGATATAAGGGAATGGTGCATCAGCCCAATCCCAATGCCGCTGAGGACATGCTTGAGGGTATAATAGCCATTCGCCGTCTGCATACGAGAGCTATCGAGGAAATAGGGCTCTTCTGTGCCGACGAAATGCTCTACCCCGAGAACTACCGCTACCTCTCCGACCTGCTGTCCTACGTTGCCATAGGAGCTCGCTCGGTTGAAAATCAACAGCACCGTCTGGCGGCAAGCGGAATAGATATTCCCGTAGGAATGAAAAACCCCACGGGCGGAGATATCTCGGTAATGCTCAACTCCATCACCGCCGCTCAGCACTCCCACACCTTCCTCTACCGCGGATGGGAATGTCAGTCCAAGGGCAACCCCCTGACTCACGCCATACTTCGCGGATACGTAAACAAGCACGGAGAGTCGCTTCCCAACTATCACTTTGAGGACCTCGCCCATCTTTACGGCGAATATATGAAGCGAAACCTCGCGAACCCCGCGCTTATAGTTGACGCGAACCACGCAAATTCCGGTAAGAAATATCTGGAGCAGGGACGCATCTGTAAAGAGGTCCTCCACTCCTGCCGCCACTCCGAGGACATCAAAAAGCTGGTAAAGGGCTTTATGATAGAAAGCTATATTGAGGACGGAACGCAAAAGATAGGCGAGAACTGCGTTTACGGCAAGTCTATCACCGACCCCTGCCTCGGCTGGGAAAAGACCGAGCGTCTCATATACGACCTAGCGGAGCTTGTATAACAGTTATTCAATAAAAGTCCCCGACGGGTATTCCCGTCGGGGATGTTTTTTTAGCAGCCGCAGCCGTTGAAGCTTCCGCAGCAGCTGAAGAGTATGATAAGAACTATGATGATCCACCAGATGTTATCGCCGCCGAAAAGATTGCAAAGACAGTTATTCATAAAAATATCCTCCGATAAATACTTTTAAGGGGGTTGCCCCTCTGCTACCATAGTATGTCGGAGGCTATTTTTTGGTGATTATTCTTTTTTAATCAAAATTTCGGCAAGGACCTCTCTTGCCCTCCTCCATAAATGCCCATATCCGTGACTCCGCATCAGCTTAAAAAAGTTATTCTTTTGTAAAAAAACTATTGTGAAAAATCAAATTTTATTGTATAATATAGTTTGAAAAAAACACTTCAAACGGAGAGTAAGATGTCAAGCACCAAAAGACAGGATAATATAAGGAATTTTTCCATAGTGGCTCACATAGACCACGGCAAGTCCACACTTGCCGACAGAATACTTGAGGCTACCGAGGCAGTCTCAAAGCGTGAGATGGAGGAGCAGCTTCTGGATAATATGGACCTTGAGCGTGAAAGAGGTATCACCATAAAGGCGAGAGCGGTCAGAATGAGCTATACCGCCCCCGACGGTGAAACCTATCAGTTCAATCTCATAGACACTCCCGGTCACGTTGACTTTAACTACGAGGTCTCTCGCTCGCTCAATGCCTGCGACGGCGCGCTCCTTGTGGTAGACTCCACTCAGGGCATAGAGGCGCAGACCCTTGCCAACGCGTATCTGGCGGTGGACGCTAACCTTGAAATAGTTCCCGTTATAAACAAGATAGACCTCCCCTCTGCCGACATAGAGCGCGTAAGAGGAGAGATAGAGGACGTTATAGGTATTCCCGCCGAGGACTGTCCCGCAGTATCAGCAAAGACGGGACTTAATATCGAGCAGGTGCTCCAAGCCGTGGTAGACAGTATTCCCGCACCCAAGGGTGACGAAAACGCTCCCCTCAAGGCGCTCATATTCGATTCATACTACGACAGCTATCTTGGAGTCGTGGTAAACGTCAGAATATTCGACGGCTCGGTCAAGAGCGGAGATAAGATACGACTTATGAGTAATGGGGCTACCTTTGACGTGGTGGACGTGGGATATATGACCGCCTTCGGTCTGCAAAAGGCAGATATCCTCCGCGCAGGCGAGGTAGGATATATAACCGCTTCCATAAAGAGCGTGGGCGAAACGAGAGTTGGCGACACTGTAACTCTCGACAGTAACCCCGCAAGCGAGGCTATGCCCGGCTTCAAGGCGGTTCAGCCCATGGTCTATGCGGGTATATACCCCGCTGACGGAGCAAAATACGGAGACCTTCGCGATGCCCTTGAAAAGCTCCAGCTCAACGACGCGGCTCTGGTTTTTGAACCCGAGACCTCCATCGCGCTGGGATTTGGCTTCCGTTGCGGCTTCCTTGGACTGCTTCATATGGAGATAATCGAGGAAAGACTTGAGCGCGAGTTCAATCTCGACCTTATAACCACCGCTCCCTCGGTAATCTACGAGGTAAAGCGCAAGAGCGGCGAGCTTGTGCGTATAGACAACCCCTCAAACTTCCCCACGGCAGATGAGATAGACGTAGCCTACGAGCCTATCGTAAAGGCTAATATTATCACCCCCACCGAATACGTGGGCGGTCTTATGGACCTCTGTCAGGACAGACGCGGAAATTTCATAGATATGAAATATATCGACACAACCCGTGTGGAGCTCCATTATGAGCTTCCTCTCAACGAGATAATATACGATTTCTTCGACGCCCTCAAAAGCCGCTCAAGAGGCTACGCATCCCTTGACTACGAGTTGGGTGACTACGTTCCAAGTAAGCTTGTAAAGCTTGATTTCCTGCTCAACGGCGAGCAGGTGGATGCGCTGTCCTTCATAGTTCACGAGGAAAAGGCGTATGGAAGAGCAAGAAGAATAGCCGAAAAGCTCAAGGACAATATCCCCCGCCAGCTCTTCGAGGTGCCCATACAGGCGGCTATCGGCTCTAAGATAATCGCCCGTGAGACGGTCAAGGCTATGCGTAAGGACGTCCTTGCAAAGTGCTATGGCGGTGATATTACCCGTAAGAAAAAGCTGCTCGAGAAGCAAAAAGAGGGTAAGAAGAAGATGCGTCAGCTGGGCTCGGTTCAGGTCTCCCCCGAGGCGTTTATGGCTGTGCTCAAGCTGGATGACGACAAATAATATGAACCAAAAAATCAAAGAGAAGACGAAGATGGATATTTCAGCAATCCGCAACAAGGACAACTTTATCTGTGATATGGACGGTGTTATCTATCACGGCAACCGTCTCATCCCCCACGTAAAGGAATTTATCGAATGGCTTGAGAACAACAACAAAAACTTTCTCTTTCTGACCAACGGCTCGGGACGCTCTCCCAGAGAGCTGGCTCAAAAGCTTGAAAGAATGGGACTTCACGTAGGTCAGGAGCACTTCTATACCAGCGCTCAGGCTACCGCAGCCTTCTTGCAGAGCCAGTGCCCCGGAGGCTCAGCTTACGTTCTCGGTGACCCCGGTCTTACCTATGCGCTTTACGAGGCGGGCTTCAGTATGAACGACGTAAACCCCGACTACGTGGTATTCGGAGGTCCTAAATCTATAAACTATGAGCAGATAGAAAAGGCTTCTCGGCTGGTAATGAACGGCGCAAAGCTTATAGGAACCAACCCCGACCTGGTAGACCCCTCCGAGGACGGAATAATCCCCGCCTGCCGCGCGCTTATCGCTCCTATTGAATTAACCACAGGCAAAAAGCCCTACTACGTAGGAAAGCCCAACCCCCTGATGATGAGACACGCACTTAAGGTGCTTGGCTGCCATAGAGCGGACGCGGTGCTTATCGGTGACAGAATGGATACGGATATTATAGCGGGAATTGAAACCGATATAGATACGGTGCTGGTGCTTTCGGGAGTTACCCATATGGAGGACCTCGATAAATTCGCGTACAGACCTAAGTACATCCTCAACGACGTAGGCGCCATCGCGGGAGTCGAATAATAAACCGCGCCAAAGAGAAAAAGCCTTCTTTTGTAAGGCTTTTTCTCTTGACAATCGGCTATTTTTATGATAAAATCTTATAGTCGATATTTATCTATTATCTATTATCTATTATCTATTATCTTTTAGTTTTTAGTTTGCGGGTATGGCGGAACAAGCGACCTTGGTCGCGAAGCAAGAACGCTTGCGTTCTTGTGCGAAGTGAGCCTGCGAACGTAGCTGCGGACGCGTAAGATTTAGTCTAAATCTACGCGAAATCTTCTCTACGGAAAAAAGTTTATACTGTTATCAATTTAATATGCGGGTTGGCGGAACAAGCGACCTTGGTCGCGAAGCAAGAACGCTTGCGTTCTTGTGCGAAGTGAGCCTGCGAACGTAGCTGCGGACGCGTAAGATTTAGTCTAAATCTACGCGAAATCTTCTCT
>CAJGCD010000038.1 GCA_904501715.1 uncultured Clostridia bacterium | reverse complement strand
TCCGGGATGTTCCTTTAAATTGTAATTTACAGTCATTTCCATATTTTCAAAATCAATATCTTCGATATAATTAGTAGCCTCTGTTAAACTATATATACAATGTTGACTACTTACAGCATCTTTAATTTTAGTATAAAAAGAAGAGTCCAAAAAATTATACCCTGCAACAGTATGACTTACAACCTCAGGTTTATATTCCTTGTCAATTTGTTGAATCAGCAGATTTTGCCTAAAATCACCGTCTAGCAATAATAGATCTTGATAACACTGGTCAGATAAAGTATATTTAAGCATCCAGGTAGAAAGAATTGTACCCCACTCAGCTGAGTGATTATATTCAAGATCACCGTCGTCAATATATTGAACCAGAAGATAAAAATCATTTTCAGCGCTATTGGCATCAATAAAGGTTTTAGTTTCCAAACAAAGATAATTGCTACAATCGTCATCAACGTAAAGGCGGGGTTGCCCATTATCGTTATAATAAACTACACCTTGCTCAGCTAAAAAGTTAAATGGCGCTTCCTGAGTGATAAATTTACGCACTCTGTCAGTAGGTCTTCCCACCTCCCAAATATCACTCCAGCGCTTTTTGGCATTGTAAAAGGTGTCGCTGTGCTTAAATCTGATCGTTTCTGTTTTGCCCGATGAGTCAGTCGGGCTATTCGTTTGGCTATTGTCGGCATAGTTTCCATCAATTCCAGAGGTGTTTTTATTAGTACCTCGGGTTTGGTCGCCGTCCCAATCATAGGTGTTTTTGTTAGTGCCTCGGGTTTGGTAGCCGTCCCAATCGCCGTTATCCACCTCGATGTCGCAAGCCACAAGGGATAGAAGCATAATAGCGGCAAGGATGAGCGCTAAAAGCTTTTTCATTTTCTTCATAATAATCCTCCTAAAAGTGTTTTTATTTCCTTATACATACATATAAGCAGCAAAATTTTCAAAAAAACAAAAAAAGTGCGTACAACCGAAGCTATACGCACCGAAAAATACATAGCTCCAATTGTCGCCAAACAAAAACTTTTCATCCACAAAAGAGCGTGCAAAAAGCAGAGCGTCTGTATTTTTACGCAAATAAAAATACACACCCTTAAATGCAGATAAAAAATATTAGTTTTTGTTTGGCTTTCTCAGTATAACACAAAAAATCAAATTTGTAAACACTTTTTATAAAAAAGGGCAGAACTGAAGGTTCTGTGCTTCAGACTGCTGACAAACCTTGCTTATAGAAAGCGATCTTCGATTTGCAAAAAATAATAATCCATCCGCATAGCAGGTGATATTTCAGTTTCGGGCATAGCCCTAATACTACTGGCTGCGCACAAGTGCGCTTTTATTGGCCTGCCAGCCATGCAATGGATACTTGCTACCCGTAAACGGGTTTTCTTTGAATTTTATTATTTTCTGTAGGGACAGGCGTCCCCGACTGTCCGTTTTAGAGTGAATTTAATTCTTGCAAAATTCGGGAGCAGCAAGCCACTCCCCTACCGATTATACCGTAATATCTATCCGTTAAACCAAAACTTTGCTTTTGTCCTTTGCTTTCTCGGACAGTCGAGGACGCCTGTCCCTACAAACTCTCTTTTTTATTTTCTTCTTAATCCTTTATTCTTTTGCTTCTCATCGGTTAACCTTTATTGAACCCCGCCACTGTGGCGGGGTTTTGGGATGCAAAAAACAGCCGTGAAAAATCACGGCTGTTTTTTTGTTTAAGTGTAGGAAATTGACCCATTGTAAAACAAAAATACACACTACGTATAAGATGCTTAAGGCATTATAAGGGGAACCCCCGACGAGGGATTTGTGGGACGGCGCGTCCAGTGGGCGATAAAGCCGTCACTCAAATAGGAAAAAGCAAAGAGTATTGGAAGCGGTAGCGACCAAGACGACTATGCTTTTGACCGTATCTCCTCTTTGAACGGTGAGCCGTTCAAATTCACCTCTCCTGCGTTTTATGAACGATGGGGGGGTATTTCGCCCGTTGCGACGGGCGGCCAAGGCTCTGCCTTTGGAAACCGCAAGCCTTTGAAAAGGCTTGACCTAAACTTTCTTGTGTGGTTTTGTGAAAAATTTAAAAGCACTTCCCCTGCCAGCTTCCCCTCTCGTAGAGCAGCTTATCTATATCGTTTATGACCGATACCTTTTTTCTGCTCCAATCGGGGGCGATCAGGTCCTCTCCCATTCCGTCACCCGTAACTCTCGCCACTACTGTATCGGGCGGCAACAGCTCTATTGCGTCGGCAACAAGGGCAACGTATTCCTCCTTTTCAAGGGGAGTATATTCCCCTCTCTCATACATCTCTGCCATCCTCGTGTTTTTCAGCACGTGAAGCAAATGTATCTTCACCTGCTCGGGGCGAAGCTCCGCGACGTCCCTGACCGTTTTCAGCATATCCTCCCTGCTCTCCTCGGGCAGCCCGAGGATGATATGTACGCATATCTCTATTTTTTTGGAAACCGCCCTGAGTCGGCCATATCCGTCCAGAAAATCAGCAAAGCTGTGTCCTCGGTTTATAAGCTGCGCCGTGGCATCGGAGGAGCTTTGAAGCCCCAGCTCTACCGTCAGCACCGTCCTTTCGGCAAGTTCTCCGAGAAGTCGGCACACGTCCTCGGGCAAGCAGTCGGCACGCGTGGCAATATTCAAGCCCACAACTCCTTCAAGAGCAAGGGCATCATAAAATTTCTCTCTTAAAAAATCAATAGGTGCATAGGTGTTTGTATGCGCTTGAAAATAGGCTATACATTTTTCTGTACTCCACTTTGAGGAAAGCTTCGCTCTCGTCATCCCATACTGCTCTTTTATTGAAAGCGCAGGGCTTTCGGCAAAATCTCCGCTTCCGCGCCCCGAGCAATAGATACATCCTCCAACGCCACAGCGCCCGTCTATATTCGGGCAGGTCAAGCCTATATCAAGAGGAATCTTAGCAACCTTTGAGCCGAAGCGGCGACGAAGATAATAGTCGTAGGTAAAATACCTTTTGTTGCTGTCTGTATTAACGTAAGGATTTTCACTTCTTTGCGTTTTCTTCATCTGCGCTCCTTTCTTTTTATCTCCGCTATACGATATGACGTTATTTTGTGCGAGGCTCTTCCTCTGGGAGAGCTCCCGCGATAGCGGGTGAGAGGGTATTAGTAAGCCCTCTCCGTCGGCTACTCCGACACCTCTCCCAAAGGGGCGAGGCTAATATGTCAAATCTTTTAACAGTTCGGGCTGTCGCACGCGACAGCCCGTAATTTTATCTATTTAGCCAAAAATTTCTCAACCACAGCAAGTCGCAGACAAACGGTAAACACCTCCATAGCCTTTTCCAGCTCCTCGTTTGAGGGATAGGTGGGGGCTATTCTGATATTGCTGTCATAGGGGTCTTTTCCGTAAGGGTAGGTTGCGCCCACGTTGGTAAGCACCACTCCCGCCTCCTTACAAAGCTGATAGGTTCGCTTGGCGCATCCCTGCTCTGTGTAAAGGCTTACGAAATATCCGCCCTTTGGATGTGTCCACGTAGCCGCTCCGGTTCCGTCAAGAGCCGAGGAGAGAACTCTCTCGACTATCTCGAACTTAGGTCTGATGACCTCGGCAAGCACCATCATATGCTTGTTTATATTCTCTGCCGTCTTGAAATACTTTACGTGGCGTATCTGATTTATCTTGTCAAAGCCGATAGTCTGTACGCTGAGAATAGGCTTTATCTGGGCAAGATTTTCCTCGGAAGCCGCCAAAAGAGCCACTCCCGAACCCGGGAAGGATATCTTTGAGGTGGATGCGAAATACATTACTCTGTTATCGGTTCCGTATTTGCCGCATTCCGCGAATATATCGAGAAGCACGTCTCCGCCCTCGGTGTAAAGCTCGTGGACAGCATAAGCGTTATCCCAGAAGATGCGGAAATCGGCAGCCGCCGTAGGCATTTTGGCAAGTCTTGTCACGGTGTCGTCGGAATAGGTATATCCGTCGGGATTGGAATACTTGGGACAGCACCATATACCCTTGATAGCGTCATCGCTTGCTACAAGAGCCTCTACCTTATCCATATCGGGACCCGTGGGGAGCATAGGAACGTATATCATCTCAATACCCAGCGACTCACATATAGCGAAGTGGCGGTCATATCCGGGGGCAGGGCAGATAAATTTTACCTTATCAAGTCTGCACCATGGCTTCTCGCTTCCCACAACTCCGTAGAGCATAGCTCTCGCGATAGAGTCGTACATAAGGTTAAGCGAGGAGTTTCCGCCGATAAAAAGATTCTTCGTGGGAATTCCTAAAAGGTCGGAAAAGAGCTTCTTCGCCTCGGGGATACCGTCAAGAACACCGTAGTTACGGCAATCGATTCCGTTTTCAGCTCTGCAATCCTCGGCGCTGGATATACAATCCAGCATACCCGTCATCAAATCAAGCTGAGTCTGCCCCGGCTTACCCCGTGACAGGTCAAGGGACAGCTTCTGCTCCTTGAGCGCGTTATATTTATTTTCAAGCTCTGCCTTAAGAGCCTTAAGTTGGTCAGCAGACATCTGCGAATAGTACATAGGTCCTCCGAGGATAGAAATTTACCGTTTTATATCGGCATTTAAAGCATTCTTGTATATTGTAGCATACAAAGGAGAAAAAAGCAAGAATTATTTTTAATTTTTGCAAATTTTTTATAAATATGCGCCCTTAAGGCTCATTTTCCCAAAATCTACGAATAATTTCCGCCAGTGAACTTGCATTTCCCGCATACTTGACACCCTGCCAATGCTTTGGGAAGAGCGCTCTGTACTTAGGGGTGGCGTATCTGTCATCAGCCAGAACGACTATTCCGCGGTCCTCTTCTCTGCGTATGACCCTGCCCGCAGCCTGAAGCACGTTATTCATTCCCGGATAGGTATAGGCATAATCGTAGCCCGTGCCCTCATCGGTCTTCATGTCAAAATGCTCCTTTATTATATTACGCTCGTTGGAGAGCCCGGGTAAGCCCACGCCGAATATAACCGAGCCTATAAGCCTGCTTCCGGGAAGATCCACTCCCTCGGAAAACACTCCGCCAAGGACGCAAAATCCCACTCTGAGATGTCCCGTATCCTCCTTGAAGGCAGAAAGGAACTCATCTCTTTGGGCATAGCTCATATTTTTCCTCTGTACCACCGTTTCCACACGCGGATATTTTTTAACAAACGCCTTGTAGGTCTGTTCAAGGCATTGATAGGAAGGAAAATACGCGATATAATTTCCCGCTCTTGAGGTGACCGCCGCGGCTATGACCGTGGCAAAGCGCTTTGCGTTATCCTCCCGCGAGTCAAATCTCGTGTTCACGTAATCAGCTACCGCAACGCAAAGATTTTCGGGCGCGAATGGCGAAGGAAGGCTCAGCTTCTGAGCGTTATTCCCTCCTCCCAGCACGTCGCAAAAGTACTCGGGAGGGGTGAGGGTCGCCGAAAACATAACCGAAGCACGGGCTCTGGTCAGAAGTGAATTCATTATCTCCGAGGGGTCGAGGCAATATATTCTTACGCTTATATCGCCGTCGCAGATCTGAGCGTAAAATCTGAAATTTCTGTCAAAATATTCGCCCACGGTAATATATTTGCGCACCGCCGCCGAAAGGTCGGTCAAAGCACCAAGGAGGGGATGCTCCCCGTTCTTCTTTAACCATTCGCCGCATTTTTTACAGAATACATTCAAGGACTCTTCAACTCTTTCCACAAGGGAGGAGCTTATATAAAACCCACGCTCGTTGCCGTTTTCATCCTTTATAATATCTCCTCGGCACAGCCTTTTTATGCTCTTAAATGACGTTATTACGGGAGATAACAGCTTTTCTACCGACTCGCCGCATATATCGTCGGGAACTATCATAGGCACTATGCGTTCAAAATCCGAAAGACGAAGCTCGGCAGAATACATCTCTCTGGCTCTGTCCGCAAGATTGTGAGCCTCATCAACAAGAAAAACGTATTTTTCTTCCCGTACTCTTCCCTCCGCGCCGAAATATCTTCGCAGATATACCGAGGGGTCAAATGCGTAGTTATAGTCGCATATTATTATATCGCACAGCTCAGAAAGGTCAAGCGAGAGCTCATAGGGGCATACGCGGTGCTTTTTCGCCACCTCTAAAATAAGGCTTCTGGAGTACCCCCTGTAATTTTCAAGCATCTCTTTTAGCGCCCCGTCTGCTCGGTCATAATAGCCCTTGGAATATTCACAGTTACACGAGGAGCAGGCATTCCTATCCCCAAGGCTCCTTGCCGCCGACTGGCACATCTGCTCCTTAGAGGTAAGTATTACCGTTCTTTGAGGACATCCGCTTCCGTGAAGCTTGGCTGCGGCGGCAAACGCCTCTCTTCGCGTGGCGGTCTTGGGTGTGAGATAAAATATCTTATCACAGTAGCCCTTACCCAAGGCGCGCACCGCGGGAAAAAGAGCGGAAATAGTTTTTCCCGTTCCCGTGGGCGCTTCTACGAAAATACGCTCTCCGCGGCGTATAGCGCCGTAGCATTCGCGTATCATTGTTTCCTGCCCCTCGCGAAGCTCGGTATATGGGAACACCGCTCTCTCAGCCGCGGGAAGCTCCTCGTTAACTCTTGCGTAGGCGATATTTATTCTGTATCTTACGCGCTCCAGCAGCTCCCAATAGAAGCCCTTAAGCTCGGAGAGCAGAAATCTGTATCTGAAATATTTTAATTTTTTGGTATCGGTGTTATAGTAGCTGACTCTGCCGTCCACCGCGTCAAGCCCGTCGCGCACGCACAGAAAATACGCAGAGCATTTAAGCATACTCAAGGTCAGTCGGTCGGGCGGCACGTAAAAGCTTTTGCCTCTTACGCATTTTATCTTATCCACCACCGCTCCCGTGCTCTTGCGTATGATGCCGTCAGCCTTAGTGCTGACGGTACAGTATATCCCGTCAAGCGACACCGTGTTACAAAGCTCCACGTCGGGATTGTAATATGCTCCCGCCTCTGACTGTATCTTAAAATACAGCTCCCTCGCGTCGTGCGGAGCTTCAAAAGAGCTAAAAGGAGTCCCGTCAAGGTCGCCGCTTCTCAGCGCGGTGGCGCACAGCTCGTATGCCGTAAGCTCTACGGAACATAAATCCTTATTGTATTTCATACGGAACCTCTCCTTTCTTCCCCTCTCGGTGATATAATCGGCGGCGCTTACATAGATTGATATGTATATTTTCCCAGTCTTAGACTGCCGATATTCTCCCGCCTCTATTTATCTACATTACTATTATATCACCCCCTCCCCTTTTCGTCAACTCTAAATTCGCTCTGACTTTTTCCATATTTTTAGGGGTACCATTTTCCCGCGTTTCTGCTTATAATATAGTAAGATAACAAGGAGTGCCCCAAGGAGATATATATGGAATACATACTTATAAGCGAAAGTAAGCTCAAAATAATGCTTACAAGACAGGATATTGAGGAATGGAATATAAGCGTTGAGGAGCTCGATTACGGCAACCCCGGCGCAAAGGCAGTATTTGAGGAAATACTGGGCTACGCCCGCGAGGAGCTGAGCTTTGATACGTCGGGGCACAAGGTACTGCTTCAGCTCTACCCCTCGAAGGACGGAGGCTGCGAGCTTTTTATAACCCGACTTGGAGAAAGCACGGAGCGCGGCGCGCTAAAGCCTGCCCGCGCAAAGCAAAGACAAAAGGCATACAGCTTCCAGAAGCTCTCTCACCTGCTTGCCGTATGCAAGCGTCTCAGCCTTAACGGCTTTACGGGAGAAAGCTCCGCGTGGTTTGACAGCGAGGGCAAATGGTTTCTTCTCCTCTCCACAGACGAGGACTCCGAGCTCGACCTGCTCCCTCTGGACCGCTTCAGCTTTATATGCGAATACGGAGATACGGAAAGTCCCAAGGCTCTGTCTCTTTATCTTTCTGAATACGCGTCCCCCGTATGTCGGGACAATGCCTCAGCCATACTTGGAAAAATTTAATATATTACTTATAAGGAGAAGTCTATGGATAACACCAACGGCACTCAAAGCACGCAAAGCATAGGATATCTTATAGTAAAGGTTTCTACCGCAAGAGGCGCTATACCCCTTGACAACGCCGCCGTAAGTATTAGGGGCGGAGCTCCCGAAACATCGGGAATGATCCACTCGCTTTCCACCGACCGCGACGGACTGACCGAGAAGATTCCGCTCCCCGCGCCCCCTCGCGCCGATTCACAGGCACCCGGCGGACCTGTTCCATATTCCCTGTGGAATATAGACGTTTTCAAGGAGGGCTACGTTCCCGTGACCTTCCAGAACGTACCTGTATATTCCTCCGTGGTTTCGGTACAGCCCGCCGTATTGGTACCCATATCCGAAAATTTCTACGCTCCCCAGATATTCAACGAAAGCGAAAATCCAAATCTTTAAGGAGAAGGCAATGAACGCAAATATTCCCTTTATTCCCGAAACGGTAACGGTACATCTGGGTGCTCCCGACCAATCCGCCCCTAACGTCACCGTACCCTTTATCGACTACATAACCAACGTAGCCTCAAGCGAGATATACCCCACCTGGCCCGAGGAAGCAATAAGAGCCAATATATACGCGCAGATATCCTTCGCTCTTAACAGAATATATACCGAATTTTACCGCTCCCGAGGATATGATTTCGATATCACTAACTCCACCGCCTTTGACCAATCCTTTGTAAACAATCGGGATTATTTTGAAAATATCAGCCAGATAGTGGGAGATATCTTCAATAGCTATATCGTGCGTCAAGGAAACGTGGAGCCTCTTTTTGCCCAGTACTGCGACGGTGTGAGAGTAACCTGCGACGGACTTTCCCAATGGGGAACGGTTGACCTCGCCGAGCAGGGCTATACACCCTACGAAATGCTTCAATACTATTACGGAAACGATATTAACATAATAAACGACGCACCCATAATGAACGTCACCACAAGCACCCCCATACGTCCTCTGCGGCTTGGAAGCGGCGGTGACGAGGTACGGACGCTTCAGCTCCGTCTTAACCGCATCTCCGACAATTACCCCTCTATTCCAAAGATAGCCCTACCCGACGGAGTATTCTCCTTTGACACAGAGGACGCTGTAAAGCGTTTTCAGGAAATATTCGGGCTGACACCCGACGGAATAGTAGGAAACGCCACGTGGTACCGCATACTCTTCCTTTACAATGCCGTAAAGCGTCTTAACGAGCTGGACTCCGAGGGAATAACTCTATCCGAGGTAACACAGCAATTTCCGGGGGCTACCGTTCCGGGAGATACGGGCGATAGCGTACGTAATATCCAATATTTCCTCGCCTATCTTGCTCAATTCTACAACGAGATACCCGAGGTAGCCCTTGACGGAAGCTACGGACCCGCCACGGAAAACGCCGTAAGAGCCTTCCAGACTCTTTTCGAGCTTCCTGTCACAGGTGAGGTAGATCTTCTGACGTGGGATTCCCTTTACCGCACCTATCTCGGATTCATAGAAACTATTCCCTTTAAGTATTTCGAGGGGCGTATCTATCCCTACCCCGGTATTCCCCTGCGCCTTGGCTCGGAATCCGAGGTGGTAAGGCTTTTGCAGGAATATCTCAACTATATCGCCCGCTTTTATCCTCAGATACCCTCGGTATCCCCAACGGGATATTTCGGCTCGCGCACTCAGGAGGCTGTAATAGCCTTTCAGCGGCTTCAGGGACTGACACCCAACGGCACCGTAGGCGCAAACACGTGGAATGAGATAACCTCGCTTTACAGCGACCTGTATCTTGGCAACCGCCTTTCCGAGGGACAGTATCCCGGCTACGATATCGGAACATAATTTTTCAAGGAGCTATATATGGATCAGCCACTTAATTTACAGGATGCCATACTTAATCTTCAACGCTATCTGCGAGCTATTTCCTTTTTAGACAGCCGTATCACTCGTCCCCCCGTGGACGGACTTTTTGACACCGAAACGCAAAAGGCAGTGTCCGACTATCAGCGCACCCGCGGACTTCCCGACACGGGAATTGCCGACAAAGCCACGTGGGATGCCATATTCAACGAATATCTCAGAGTAACCGAAGCGCAGGAGCGCTCACCCACGCCGAACTTCTTCCCCGCGAATCCCGAAAGCTACGAGGCGACCCTTGGGGAGGAGCACGCCTTCATAATAATGATACAGCTTATCCTGCGGGAGCTGTCGGTAATATACGACAGCTTTCCCGAGCTTGAAATAAGCGGTATATTTGACCCTCCCACCGAGGAGGCGGTAAGGATATTCCAGCGCGCCTCGGGGCTTGAGGATAACGGCAGAGTTGACCTTATGACGTGGAACAGAATGACCCGCGACTTTTTTAACTACGCGGCTTTTTGAAATTTTAATATTTTAATATAACAGCATAATTACGACCCACTTGTGTCTATAATCCTTAAAAAAAGATAAAACAAAAAAAGAAGGTTCCTATGGTTAATAAATTCACCCAAAAGGCCCAAGACGCTCTCTCCTCTGCCCTCGGAGCGGCAGAGGAGCTTGGGCACAGCTATATCGGCACGGAGCATCTTCTGCTCGGTCTTATAGAGCAAAAAGAAAGCATTGCCTCGCGCATACTTACCCTCAGAGGCGCAAACGAGGCAAAGCTGAGAAAAAGCATAAGCGACTACATGGGGATCGGCTCACAAAGCGACATAGGCTCAAAGGATATGACACCGCGGCTGCACTTGATAATCGAGAACGCAGCCAAGGAAGCCGAAAAGAACGGAATAAGATACGTGGGCACAGAGCATTTGCTAATAGCGCTGCTGAACCGCCGCGATTGCGTAGCCTTCCGTCTGTTGGAGATGAGCGGTATATCCATATCCGAATTAAAGGCAGACCTTTCGGCATATCTTGGCAGTACCCCATCGCGCATCAAGGAAAGCTCGACACGCGCCGAGGAGCAGACAAAGAAGGGTAAGAAAAGTGTTCTTCTGTCACACGGAAAGGACCTTACCGAGCTTGCCCGCGACGGAAAGACCGACCCTGTTCTCTGCCGTGATACCGAAAGCGAGCGGCTTATACGCATACTCTGCCGCCGAACCAAGAATAATCCCTGCCTTATAGGCGAGCCCGGTGTTGGTAAGACCGCGGTAGTGGAGGGTCTGGCACAGCGTATCGTTACGGGGAACGTCCCCGCGGAGCTGTCAGACAAAAGGATAATAACCCTTGACATATCCTCTATGATAGCGGGAGCTAAATTCAGAGGAGAATTTGAGGACAGAATAAAAGGTGTCATAGAGGAAGTCCGTGCAGACCCCTCTGTGATCCTTTTCGTTGACGAAATGCACGTTATGGTCGGCGCGGGAGCGGCGGAGGGCGCTATCGACGCATCCAATATCCTCAAGCCCGCCCTCTCACGGGGAGAGATACGCATGATAGGTGCTACCACTCCCGCGGAATATCGCTCCCACATAGAAAAGGACAGCGCCCTTGAGCGGCGCTTTCAGCCCGTAAAGCTGGAAGAACCCTCTCAAAGCGAAGCCATAACCATACTCTCGGGTCTTAAGGACAGATACGAAAGACACCACAATATACAGATAAGCGACAGCGCTATACGGGAAGCGGTAAGATTGTCGGTGCGCTATATACACGACAGATTCCTTCCCGACAAGGCAATAGACCTTATAGACGAGGCGGCGGCAAAGCTCAGGCTCTCCGCACTTTGCGCCTCTGTCCCCGCCCTCTGTGATTCCGCGGAGCACAGAAAAGAGGAGGCGGTAAAAAGGGGAGATTTTACCGAGGCGTCAAGGATATCAGCCGAGGAACACGCCCTTCAATCAAGCTCGCCCGTCCTCACCTTAGAGCGGGTGCTCCCCACCTGCCCCGTCCTCACCGCCGAGCATATAGCCGCTGTGGTCAGCGAGCAAACGGGTATACCCGTGCAGAGCATAAGCGATTCGGATGACGGTAGGCTCTCACGGATAGAAGAAGCGCTGTCGGAATATATAATAGGTCAGGATGCCGCCGTAAGCGCCGTGGCAAGCGCTATCCGCAGAGGAAGGAGCGGCATATGCGACCCGCGCCGCCCCACAGGCTCATTTCTCTTTTTGGGTAGCTCGGGAGTAGGAAAGACCGAGCTGTGCCGAGCCTTGGCAAAGGTGCTTTTTGACAAGAAGGACGCTCTTATCAGGCTGGATATGTCCGAATATATGGAGAAGCACAGCGTATCAAAGCTTATAGGCGCGCCTCCGGGATACGTAGGCTACGGCGAGGGCGGTATTCTTACGGAAAAGGTACGCAGACGCCCTTATTCGGTAATACTGCTTGATGAGATAGAAAAAGCCCACCCCGACGTGTTCCACGTTCTGCTCCAGATACTTGAGGACGGAGTTCTCACCGATTCCTCGGGAAGAGTGACCGATTTTACAAGCACGGTCATAATAATGACCTCTAATCTTATCACCTCTCAGGAGCGCAGAAGCGCCACTCTGGGCTTCTCCGATGGCGCATCCGCACAGAGCGGCGACCTTCGCTCTCACAAGAAGCTTAAGGAATTCTTCAAGCCCGAATTCTTAGGCAGAATAGACGAGATAATACTCTTTTCCGAGCTTGGGGAGAAGGAGCTCTGCCGTATATGTCAACTGTTACTCTCACAGTTATGCTCACAAGCGGCACAGGCGGGAATAGAGCTTAGCGTAACTCCCGAGGTATCATCCTTGATTGCCGGGAGATGCTTCGCTCAGCACAAGGATATGGGGGCTCGCCCCATACGGAGAGAAATACGGGATCTAATAGAGAATCCTCTCGCTCAGCGCATAGTGGATTTCCCCCACACTAAGCACAAACCCATAAAAATAAGCGTCAAGAACCAAGATATAGACTTTTCATTCAACTGACCGAGAGAGGCTGCTTCATTGACCCACGGAGCAACCTCTCTTATTTTTGTACTTTTTTTCTTTTGTTTACACCACGTTCAAAATTTCGGTATATAATAAATCTATATATAATTTACACGGAGTCTTCAAATGAACTCTTCTAACAAACGCAGTATAATATTAATTTTATCTTTAACAGGGGGACTACTGGGCGCGGTTCTTCGACTTATGAGCGTGCTCTTTGCCTATGACAAGGAGATATCCTATTATTCCTCGGGAGCTATACTTCCGATAATATCCAATGCCTTTTTCGCCCTTGCCGCCATAGGCTTTATACTTCTTCCCTTCCTTATCCTATGTAAGGATGAGTCTGTATGCGAGCCTTGCCGCACCGTGCGATACACCGCGGTACTGCCCGCCCTTGCCCTTGTCTGCCAGATATATTTCGCCGCAACGCCTATTCCCGAGGCAATAAAGATAATGAATATGTACGCTTCCTCAGAGCAGGCAGTAGCTGCCGCGCTGGAAGTATTTACCTTGACACTCGCGCTTTTTGCTACGGTAATTTCTGCGGTGTTCTTCGTTTCTTTGGCAATATCAAGAAAAACGGGAAATGGCACGGTGCTGTGCGGCGTGGGCTTTATTCTTTGGATTGCTCTGGCCTGGATGGAATCTTACACCGACTTTTTAGTGCCTATGAATTCCCCAGACAAGCTCTTCCTTCACTTCGGCTACGTGGGTGCCGCTCTCCTCACCGTGGGCGAGCTGCGCGCTATTTGCGGCACGGCAAAGGAAAAGAGCTACTACTGCTATCTTTCCCTGTCAATACTGACACTGTCCTCCGCCACGCTTCCCGCTATAATAGGAAAGCTTTGCGGAGCTTATGCCGATAATTCGGTAAAAATGCCCGAGCTTGTACTGTTGGGAGTATTGATATACGCCGTAGCAAGAGCGGTATTTCTCCTTAAGGAGCAGGACGTGGTCCCGACTCCCGATGCTGACGAAGAAAACACCTCGGACGCCTGCGCCGAGCTTACAGAACAAGTTCACACCGACACCGCCGACCCACAATAAATCTTTTAAGAGGAGATAGGATATGAGCGCTAACGACCGCATACAGTGGCTTCACAAAATGATATCCGAGAACTGCTATCCCAATGCCGCTCACCTTGTAGATAAATTTTCTATATCTCCCCGTCAGGCGCAGAGAGACGTTGAATATATGCGCAGAGAGCTTGACGCTCCTATGTGCTATTCCCATCTTCATAAGGGCTATTACTACAAGGAAAAATACTCGCTCCCCTTGGTTCTTGAAACCGAAAACGATATGGACATTCACGACGTGTGGAGAGGTATGCGTAATTTTGACGCTCAAAACGCCGAGCGCGCCGTAATGCAGCTCCAGCTTCCCTACACCGCAGTGCTTGAAATAAAGGACAGAATGACCGTCCTTAATCTTCGCGGCTTCATAGTTTCCGACGAGCCCCATCACCGCTATCGCTGTGAATTTCCCAGCGTTGAGCTTTTTATTGGGATAATTATGTCCACGGGAGCGGATATAAAGGTAATAGAACCCCTTTGGCTTCGCGAAAGGCTGGTGGAATTCGCCCAAAGAGTGCTGAAAAACAATCCTAATGACGAATAAAAATAAAAAATTCATTTATTTTTCAAAAAACTATTGACAAACTTCTTTTTTGTGGTATAATATATCCGTTATCCAAAGACAGCAGGTTCCCGTAAAGGCGCAAGCTTCCCTGCCGAGGAGAAAAAAGAGCGTATATTTTTTCGTATTCTTTCTTCCTCGGGGTGCTATGCCTTTCGGAAGGAAGTTTTTTTATTTCCCTCTGTCAGCTATTCTCAACAGGAGGTAAAACAAATGCCCAGCAAATCCATTCTCGAACAAAAGCAGGCTGTTGTTGCAGATCTTGCCGAGCAGCTCAAGAATTCTCCCGCAGGCGTTGTAGTTAACTATCAGGGTATCACCGTTGACGCTGATACTAAGATGCGTAAGGCTCTTCGCGAAGCAGGCGTTAAGTACATGGTAATGAAGAATTCTCTCACCGGCAGAGCTTGTGACGAAGTCGGACTTGGCGATATGAAGCAGTACCTTACAGGTATGACAGCTATCGCTATCGGAACAACAGACCCCGTTGCTCCCGCGAAGGTTCTCAAGGAATATGCGGAGAAGGTTGAGTCCTTCCAGATACTCGCAGGTTACCTTGACGGCGCAGTTGTTGACGCAAATACCGTTAACACCCTGGCTGATATTCCTTCTAAGGAAGTTCTCATCGCAAAGCTCCTTGGAAGCATCAAGAGCCCTCTCTACGGTCTCGCATATGCTCTCCAGGCTGTCGTCGACAAGGACGGCGAAGCAGCTCCCGCTGCAGAAGAAGCAGCAGAAGCTCCCGCAGAGGCTTAAGCCTTGCAACACTCTACCGAAAGGTATCATAATTTCAGCGTAAAATACGCAAACAACAAAAAATTTAATTTAATTCCATTTAAGGAGGAATACAAAAATGGCATCCGAAAAGATTACAAACATTCTTGAAGAGATAAAGTCTCTCACTATTATTGAGCTCGCTGACCTCGTAAAGGCAGTTGAGGAGGAATTTGGCGTATCCGCAGCAGCTCCCGTAGGCGTAGTTGCAGCAGGTGCAGCTCCCGCAGCAGCAGTTGAGGAGAAGACCGAGTTCGACGTAATTCTTAAGGCAGCAGGCGCAAGCAAGCTCAACGTT
>CAJGCD010000037.1 GCA_904501715.1 uncultured Clostridia bacterium | reverse complement strand
GAGGAGGGTGAGTTCAAGGGCCCCATCGCCAAGTTCCTTACCGAGGAGCAGAAGGCAGAGCTTTGTGAGCTTTGCGGTATAAAGGAGGGCGATTCGCTCTTCTTCATAAGCGACAGCGCGTCTGTAATCAACCGCCTTGCGGGAGAAATGAGAACATGGATAGGAAATGAGCTGGGACTGGTTAAGAACGATTCCTTCGAGTTCTGCTTTATCGTTGATTTCCCCATGTATGAGCTTAACGCGGAGACGGGAAAGATAGACTTTACGCATAACCCTTTCTCTATGCCTCAGGGAGGTATGGATGCGCTTCTTAACAAGGACCCGCTTGAAATCTTCGCTTATCAGTACGATATCGTATGTAACGGCGTAGAGCTCTCCTCGGGTGCTGTAAGAAACCACAATCCCGATATAATGAGAAAGGCATTCGAGATTGCGGGCTACGGCGAGGATACGCTTAAGGCTAAATTCGGTGCGCTTTACAACGCTTTCGCATACGGTGCGCCTCCTCACGCGGGAATGGCTCCCGGTGTGGACAGAATGATAATGCTCATCGCGGGTGAGGAGACTATTCGTGACGTTATCGCGTTCCCGCTTAACGGAAACGCTCAGGACCTTATGATGGGTGCTCCCGGAGAGGTGACCGAACAGCAGCTCCGCGAGGTGCATATAAAGGTAAGAGACTAATCTACGCAGATAAAGGAGTTTATTGATATGGAAAAAGAGACACTCAGAATACTTGAGATGCTCAATCAGCTGAGCCTCACGCAGACCGAAAAGGATGAAGTGATCACTTTTTGCAATAACAGAGAGAATGACCTGAAGACTTTAGACGCCATAGATACCGCAAACGTAGAGAGAATGGTACACGTTATGCCCATTATGACGGTGGTGCGCGAGGACGTGGTGTCCCAGCCCTTTACCCGTGAGGCGCTTCAGGCAGGCGCTCCCGAGACCGACGAGGGTTACTGGTGTGTGCCCCGTGTGGTAGAATAATTGGTAGGAGGCAGAAAAATGAAAATATATACTTCTAAAAAGGATATTGCATCAAAGAAGGCTATAATTGCCGACGATATGATGCTTACTGCCGATATGCCTACCGCGGCAGGCTCTAAAATGCTTGACGGATATATGAGTCTTTTTGAGGCAGAGGTGCTGACACGCGCGAAAAACGCGGGATATGACCTTGTTGGAAAGACAGACGTAGGCGAGTTTGCTATCGACCTTGTGGGAGAGACCTCCTGCAACGGAGCAAAGGTAAAGGACGGAGTTCTTCTTAATCCTACTGCCGAGGCGCTCAAGACGGGTGAGGTCAAGGCGGCTATATGTCTTGACGTTAACGGCGCGCCTCGCCGCGCCGCTGCCCAAAATGGGCTTGTAAGCGTAAAGCCTACCTACGGAACTGTATCGAGATACGGAACTGTGCCCGTGGCTTGCTCGGGTGAGTGTGTAAGCGTAATGGCGAAAAGCGCCCTTGAGTGTAAGGAGCTTCTTGGCGTTATAGTGGGACACGACGACAAGGACGGAACAAGCCTTAGCGAGGAGCTTTGCGGGTCCGCAAAGAAATGCGGTGAGCTTCGCCGCGTAGCTGTTCTCGGCGCTATGGAAAAGGGAATAGATGCAAATGTTGAAGCTAAGCTTTGTGCATTCAAGTCTACTCTTAGAAACAACGGAGTAGAGGTGATTGAGATAGAGGACGATATTATTGCCGCGGCTCGTCCCGCTTGGAACGTTCTTATGAGCGCCGAGCTTTGCAACAATGTATCGCGCTATGACGGAGTAAAGTACGGTCACCGCGCTCAGAATTTCTCGGGAATTGACGAGCTTTACACAAACAGCCGCACCGAGGCATTTGGAGAGCTTCTTAAAAAGGCAATACTTTTCGGCTCGGACACTCTTTCCACCGAAAACTATATGAAGGTATATGACAAGGCACTTCGCGTACGTCGCGTGATCGTTGAGCGCTTTGCAGAGATATTCAAGGAGTTTGACGCTGTTCTTATGCCCGCTTGCTCGGTTATGGAATACACCGAGGATATGGTAAAGGAAAATAAGAGCCTGTCTTTTGAGGAGAATTTCTATACCGCTCCCGCTTCCATAAGCGGACTTCCCGCGGTAGTCGTTGGCGGAGTACAGCTTGTAGGCAGGGCGTTCTCCGAGGGCACGCTTCTTGGAGCGGCAGAGCTTTATGAAAAGGAGGGCAAGTAAATATGAGATACGAAACAGTCATTGGACTTGAAGTCCACGTAGAGCTTGCTACTCAGTCTAAGATATTCTGCTCCTGCTCAGCTCATTCCTACGGCGCAGACCCCAACTCCCACGTTTGCCCCGCATGCTGCGGTATGCCAGGTATGCTTCCCGTGGTAAATAAGAGAGTTGTTGATTTCGGTATGAAGGCTGGAATGATGCTTAACTGTCACATTAACCGCACCACCACCTTTGATAAGAAGAGCTATTATTATCCCGACCTCCCCGCGGCGTACCAGACTACCCAGTGGTTTGCTCCCGTAGCAGTAAACGGACTTGTTGAGATAGAGACCTCAAAGGGTAAGAAGAACGTGCGTATCAAGCAGATACACATGGAGGAGGACGCGGGCAAGCTGGTTCACGACATCAGAGAGGATACAACACACGTTGACTTTAACCGTACCAGTGTTCCGCTCATAGAAATAGTCAGCCAGCCCGACCTCTCAAGCGCAGAGGAGGTAGAGGCTTATCTTGAGCGCCTTAAAACTCTTCTTCGTTACGCAAAGGTTGCCGAGTGCGAGATGGCACACGGAACTATGCGTTGCGACGTAAACCTCTCGGTTCGTCCTGAGGGAAGCGATAAGCTGGGTGTGCGTACCGAGATGAAGAATATGAACTCCATAGAGGCTATAAAGCGCGCTATCGAGTACGAAACCGCAAGACACATTGACGCAATTGAAAACGGCACGGAGGTTCTTGTTCAGGAAACCAGACGTTGGGACGATATCAAGGGAAAGAGCTTTGCTATGAGAAGCAAGGAAACGGCGGGAGATTACCGTTATTTCCCCGACCCTAACGTAATGCCCGTTGTGATTGACGACGAGTGGTACGACGGCATAAAGGCAACCCTTCCCGAATTTCCCGAGGTAAAGCGCGAGCGTTATACAGAGGAATACGGTCTTAGCGAGTACGACGCGGAGCAGATAACAAAGAGCATTGCTCTTTGCGAATGCTTTGAGGGTGCTTACGCCGTTTGCAAGAGCGCAAAGGATGCGGCTAACTGGATGATATCCGAGGTTATGAGCATTCTCAACGTAAGAAAGATGACCTATGATATGCTGACTCTTGACGGAGCGGTTCTCGGTGAGCTCATAATGCTCGTAACCGACGGTAAGGTAGGTCGCGCAAACGCTAAGAAGATACTTTCGGCAATGTTTGATGACAGCACCATAAAGCCCGCGGAATACGCCGAGAAGAACGGATTTATCGTATCCAACGACACCTCGCTTATCGAAAAGGTAGCGAGAGAAGTAGTCGCAGCAGACCCCAAGGCGGTCAGCGATTACAAGAGCGGTAAGGAGAAGGCTCTCATGTCGCTCTTCGGTAAGTGTATGAAGGAGCTTAAGGGTAACTGTGACCCACAGACGCTCAGAACAGTTCTGATAAATATAGTTAACAGTCTTTAAAAAATACGCCCGAAGCCCAGTGCTTTGGGCGTATTTGGTATAGCAAGGAGGAGCGGAATGGAAAGAAAAATATTGACTGTATATACGGGAGGAACTATATGCACTGAGGCGGGAGAAGAAGGACGTGAGCTTGCTCCCGAGCTTGCAAAAAGAGCGCTGCTTGCTAACTTTAGCAGGAGTCGTTCTAAGTATGCCAAGCTTTGTAAAACGCTTTTCGTGGATTCGGATATCCCCGAGGAATATCAAACTCTGAGTGAAAATATGACCTTGGAGAAGCTTAACAGAATAATTGAGCATCTGAGAAGCTTTGATATGAGCAAGTATGCGGGGGTTATAATAATGCACGGAACCGATACTCTTGCATTCAGCGCGGCAATTTTTTCGATACTGCTTGCCGACACCCCTGTTCCCGTAATGCTGGTGTCGGGAGATAGACCGCCCGCGGACAAGAGTAGCAACGCCAATGCCAATTTCCGCGCCGCCGTGGAGCTTATAATGAGTGCAATCGCTCCTAACGTCTATGTGCCGTACAGAAATTCGGACGGGGAAATATATCTTCATTTGGGTAGCCGCATTATGCAGTGCGCCAATTATTCCGACAACTTTTTTTCTCCCAATAAAAAAGGGGCTTTTCCGCTAAGTAAAAGGAGAGAGAGAAGAAAGGCACTTAAAAAATGCGCCCAGCTGTCTTTGACTGTAAAATCTCCCGTAGAGATAGACCTTGGCGTGTATCATCCGCTTAAGGAGGGCGCATTGCTTGTATATCCATACACGGGGCTTGATTACGGGAAAATTCCCATTGAAAACGCGATGGGCGTGATACACCGCACTTATCATTCGGGAACTGTATGCTTAGAGAGAAATAAAATGGAAGAAAAAGAATATTCCTCACATTCGGTGCTTTATTTTGCTGACAGATGCAGACAAGCGGGAGTTCCTTTGTTTATCTCCCCCTGCAAATTAAGTGATGAGCAGTATTCTACGATTTTTGATCTTAATAATAGCAGTGGGGCTGTATTTCTGGACATGACCGCAGAGATGGCATATGCGAAGCTTACAGTAGGTATATCTTATGGGCTTTGTGGTAAAGAGCTTGAAGCTTTTATGCTTACGCAGATAAATAACGAAAATATCGGTTGATATTTTTATGCTTTTATGTTATAATAGGGCATAAATAAACTGTTTTCACTTTGTTGGAGATCTATATGTATTTTTGGGCACAGGTGGTAGGATTTATAGCGGTATTCTTTTATTTGCTGGGATATCTGCAAAGAAAGCGCGGATATATACTGCTGTTTAATCTTACGTCAAGAGTTCTTTATATATTGCAGTATTTGATGCTTGGTGCTTTCTCGGGTGCTGTGCTTGACGTAGCGGGAGCTCTGTCCACGGTATTCGCGCAAAAAAAGGATGCTCCGTGGATAAAAAAGCACCTTGGGGCAGTTATTATTTTTGTTAACGTGGTAATAGTGGCGGCAGGAATATACGTAATGGTAATATCGGAGGACGTATTCGGTTTTTTACCCATACTCGGTGTAATGTTTCACACAAACGCCTTTTGGATAGACGACGAAAAGAAGATAAGAAGGCTGTCTATGATAGGCTCTCCCTTCTGGCTTGCTTATAATTTTATAAGCTCCGCTTATTTTTCGTGCGTTGGCGATACGCTTTCTATGGTTTCTTTGGGAATATCCATGTACAGATATGACCGCAAAAAGAGCAAAGGTAAGGATTGAGTTTTGGATATGAATAAAATAAAAAAACTGAATATAACCTTAAAGGAAAGCTTCCTGACCCATTTGTTTTTGATAACGTAAGACGCGTAGAGAGCAAAGAGGATTGGACCGAGCGCAGAAAATAGATATATAAAAGCGCCGTAGAGCTTCAGTACGGCACGCCTCCACCAAAGCCCGAGGTGTTAGAGGTAGAGGTGCTGTATTCAAGTGATTCGGGTCCCTCGGTTTATCGGATAACCACGGGTAAGAGTGACAGGACAGTAAGCCTTGATATGACGGTATTCAAGGCATCGGGCAATGAAGCTCTGCCTATCGTAATTTCGGGGGATATGTGCTCTCCTTATTGCTTCGATAAGGAGTATATAAAGACCTTTACCGACAACGGAATAAATCTTTCGCTCTTCAACCGTACGGTACTTTTTCCCGATATTGCGTGGTATAATACCGAAAAGGTGATAGCACCGCCATATCTTAGAGGATTTCGCTCAGCGTGTAAACGTTATAAGGCACTACAAATATAAAGAGCCCTTGAACAATAAATACTTTAAGATTCCGTTTGAAGGCGTCGTGCCTGCTTTTAACTGGAGCGCGCCTGGCGATTAAAAAACGGATTTTAATAAACGACGTACATTTGAAAGGAAAATAATATGAAAAAAGGAAACGCATGGGCGCTTTTGCCAATAGGCATTTTTGTTGCGCTCTATTTAGGATTGGGAATTACCTTTGAGTATATTTTGAATATTCCTATGGGGTTTTATAAGGTTCCCATTATAGTGATTTTCTTGGTCGCTCTGCTTGTGGCTTGCTTGCAAAACAGAGGAATAAGCTTTGAGAAAAAGCTGTCACTTATGGGGCAAGGAGTGGGGGATAAGAACATTATTACTATGTTGCTGATATTTCTTCTGGCGGGTATATTTGTGGGTGTGGTCGGACGAAACAGTGCAGAGAGCGTGGCGTATTTCGTGCTTTCTATCGTTCCTCCTCGCTTTGCGGTCTGTGTGATATTTATCGTCAGCTGCTTTGTTTCCACTGCTATGGGTACCTCTGTGGGAACAATTACATTGATCACTCCTATTGCGGTGGCGATCTCGATGACCTCCGGATTCTCTCTGCCGCTTTGTGTCGGTACAGTCGTAGGAGGCGCTATGTTCGGCGACAATCTGTCCTTTGTATCCGATACGACTATTGCAGCCTGCAACGGTCAAGGGTGCGCCATGAAGGATAAGTTCCGCACGAACTTTGCCGTTGTTCTCCCTGCCGCCATTGTTACGCTCGGACTGATTTTCGTGCTTTCTCTCCAAACGGATATTCAGCCGATGGAGTCCAAGCACTACGATCTTATTCAAGTCATCCCCTACGTGCTGGTGCTGATCGGCGGAATCGTAGGAATTAACGTATTTATTACCCTTTTGATAGGTGTGCTGGCAGGATGCGTTATCATGCTGACTACGGGCGCTATGGATTTTCCCTCACTTCTGGACAGCATGGGCAGTGGTGTTGCGGGTATGCTCGAAACCGCGATGGTTGCCGTACTGGTGGCGGCGCTCTGCGCACTGATCCGTGAAGCGGGTGGCTTTAGGGCATTGCTCAACGGAATTCGCCGTGTCTTCCGTGGAAAAAGAGCCGGACAGCTTGGCATAGGATTGCTTGTGGGACTGATGGATATTTCTACTGCCAACAACACTGTGGCTATTGTGATGGCAAACCCAATTGCCTCGGAAATGGCAAAAGAATACGACATTTCTCCCAAAAAGACCGCATCGATACTTGATACCTTTTCCTGCATCTTTCAGGGGATCCTGCCCTATGGCGCGCAGATGTTGGTAGCGCTATCTGCGGTTGGCGCGATGGGATTGGAGCTTGGAGCCTTTGAGGTGATATCTCACCTGTTCTATCCTATGATGCTCCTTCTCAGCTCTTTGGTGTTTATTTTCTTCATTCCCGAACGGAAAAAATAAGAAAATTTATACTCGTTTGCAGAGATTTTAAAGAAAAAATGATAGAGAATGTGAATTTTCTCTATCATTTTTTTATTAGTGGTAATGAAATTTTCTTTAATTTACAAAACTGTTCTTTTGGAGTTGTTTTTTATTGTTCGACTCTGCATTGAGTCGGGGGGATGCCAAAAAAGCTTTTGAAGCATTTGCTGAAAAAATGAGAATCTTCATAGCCGCACATTATACCTATCTGCTTTATGGGGAGGTCGGTGGAGAGCAGAAGCTCTCTTGCCCAGGACATACGTAGCTTAAGGATATATTTTTTGGGGGATACGCCAAATCGCTCCTTGAATAAAAAGTTGTAGCGCGAAGTGCTCAGATGCTCCATTGCCGCAAGGTCGGGTATCTTTATATCCGAGCTGTAATTTGCGTTGATATATCGTACCGATTTTGACATAGCATCAGAGCTGTTTCCCGCCACTGATAGCGAGCGTGCTATGGCGATCAACATACGGTCAAGGAGGGCGGAAAGCTCTCTGTCACGGAATCGGTCCTGCTTTTCAAAGGCGTCGAATATGCTTTGAAAGCGTTGGACTATTCGATTGGTTTCTCCGCAAGAATATATTTTCGGAAAAGAGTCTATTGAATATTCATCAAGACGCTGCTTTACCGAGCTTCCTGTAAAATGAAGCCAATAATATCCTAACTCCTCTCCACCGCAATAGGAATACTTGTATCCCTCTCGGGGAGGAATAAGTACAAGACTTCCCGAGCCCGCACCTGTACTTTTTTCGTGGTTGAAAAAGGTCAGAGTTCCCGAATTTACGTATATAATATAATAATCCAGTCTGCCGTCCTTGTTATCTGTCATAAAAGGGAAGCGGGAGGCAAAATGACCTGCGCAATTTACCATGAGAGGATGTGCGTCGGACTCACGACTGCATCTGTTCAGAGCGAGGCGGTTTTTTGAGGTGTCGTCAAAAGCATAATACCCAAAGTTTTTCATAGCAATCCTCCAAAAGCATTACAGTAAAAAAATACACCTGTATAATAAAATAATCACTTGACAGCAAGGCGATTTTATTATATCATATTATTGACAATATGTCAATAAATCAAGGGTTTTTAAGGAGGAATATAAAAATGGCAAAGAGAAAGGTTATAGCTATCGGTTGCGGAGGAAGAGGAAAAACCTACACCGATATAATGGCTAATCTGTATGGTGAGGATTTCGAGATCGTTGCCGTTGCCGAGCCCGTTGATGCCCGCAGAAACTACATGAAGGAAAAGCACGGATTGTCTGATGATATGTGCTTTAAGAGCTGGGAACCTCTGCTTGAGCTTCCCAAAATGGCGGATATTGCAGTTATTGCTACCATGGACAGAGATCATTACGGTCCCGCTATGGCGGCTATTGAAAAGGGCTATGATCTTTTGCTTGAAAAGCCAATAGCTCCTACACCCGAGGAGTGCCGAGAGATACAGCACGCGGCGGAGGAGAAGGGAGTGTTCGTTCTCGTTTGCCACGTTCTCCGATTTACCAAGTTCTTCATTGCCTTGAAGAATATAATCGACAGCGGTGAGATAGGCGAGGTGATGAACATACAGCACATAGAGGGTGTAGGCGACGTACACCAGAGTCACAGCTTTGTGCGCGGAAACTGGGGTAACAGCGACGAGAGCTCCTGTATGATACTGCAAAAGACCTGCCACGACATGGACATTCTGGCGTGGCTTATTGGTAAGAAGTGTACCGCCGTACAGAGCTTCGGCTCGCTTTCCTACTTCAAACGTGAAAACGCACCTGAGGGAGCGCCCGAGCGTTGCATAGAGGGCTGTCCTCATGCAGATACCTGTCCTTATAATGCAATCAAACTTTACGTTGACGACAAGGGCGATTGGTTCAGATGCGCGGCAACTAAGGAGATACACCCCACCGATGAGCAGGTTATAGACGCGATGTGGAATACCCAGTACGGAAAGTGCGTATATAAATGCAATAACAACGTGGTTGATCACCAGACGGTCAATATGAAGTTTGGTGACGACGTTTACGTTGACTTTGCCATGAGCGCATTCACAAAGGGCGGAAGAGTTATAAGAATAATGGGCACCAAGGGAGAGATAAACGCAACTATGGACGGAGATAAAATAGAGGTGTTTAGCTTTATTACCCGTCAGACAAGACAGCACGATTGCAACTCTACCGCAACGGGAGAGGGAATAACCAGCGGTCACGGTGGCGGTGATGAGGGTATTATATTTGCTTTGCGTGAGCTTCTCAACGGAAAAAAGAGTAAGTCGGTCTGCACCGTTGGAGAATCCTGCGACAACCACATGATATCCTTCGCGGCTGAACAATCACGTCTTGAGGGCGGCAGATTGATAGAGATGAAGCAATTTGAAAAGTAAAAGCAATAAAAAAACGGGCAATGCCCGTTTTTTTGTGAAGCTATTGAAATGAAAATTTTTTTGTGATATAATAAGCTTATCAAACTTTAGGAGGTGCACTATGGTACAGTTTCACGCATATCCCGGCGGAAAGAAAAGAGTAGTTACGTTCAGCTATGATGACGGGTCTGCCAATGACGAAAGACTTATAGAGCTTTTCAATAAATACGGAGTAAAGTCTACGTTTCATTTGAACGGTATAAATTATATCAATATAAGCGACGAGGAGGCACAAAGACTTCGTAATCTCTACGCAGGTCATGAGGTCGCTTGTCACACGCTCCGTCACGGCTGGCCTGCAAGATGTCCTCAACAGACGGTCGTTCTTGAAACGCTTGAGGACAGAAAAATTCTTGAAAAAATATTCGGATACCCAATTATAGGAATGTCCTATCCCAGCGGCTCGTACGACGAGGACGCCATCAAAGCAATGGAGGCTTGCGGTATAGTTTACAGCAGAACGGTGCATTCTACAAGAGGCTTCGGTACTCCCAAAAGGTTTATGGAATGGCATCCTACCTGCCACCATATAGGTATTTTTGAGGTGTGCGATAGCTTTCTTAACAATCTTGACTCTATATGGCACTCGCCTATGTTCTACATCTGGGGACACAGCCATGAGCTTCGCACCGAGGATGATTGGGCATTTATGGAAAAGGCTGTAGCAAAGCTTGCGGGCAACGATAAGATATGGTACGCTACCAACATAGAAATATACAATTATATGATGGCACAGAGTATGCTCCAGATATCGGCTGACGAAACGGTATTCTACAACCCTTCGTCCATAGACGTTTGGGTAGAGAAGAACAAGACTGATATGATAAAGATACCCGCAGGTCAGACTGTGATCTTAAAATAACGCTTGCAAAAAAGCCTTGAGGTAAAACCTCAAGGCTTTTTAAATTATTTGCTTGCAAGCTCTTTTATAATCGCGTTCATTTCGGGCAGCTTACGCTCCATATCGGCAACAAGAGCAAACTGACAGCGGCAACGGTCGAGATTGTGATTCTCACGGTGTATCTTGAAATAAACGTCGCCGTCCAGATGGTCGGTGAGAAATCTCATTCCGCATTCAAGCGTCATCATCATAGCGCCTACGGGAAGAAGCTCAAGCTCCTTTTTTGTAAGCTTTCCGTCGCATCCCTTTATAAATCCGTCAGCAAAGGTGCGGAAAAGCTCAAGGTCGAGAGATACTTTACTAAGGTCGGTTTCATCCTCAACGGCGGTGTTTGCACCGAAGCGGATAGAGTCGCCAAAATCATTTACCGAAAATCCCGGCATAACGGTGTCAAGGTCTATGACGCAGACTGCCTCGCCTGTTTTGTCATCGAAAAGAATGTTGTTAAGCTTTGTGTCGTTGTGAGTAACGCGCAAGGGAAGCTCGCCCGCCGCGTGAGCCTTTTCCAAGGTCTTGCAAAATTCTTTGCGAGCCTTTGCGAATTCTATTTCGGGCAGTACGGTAAGGGCTCTGCCTGCCTTATCCGCCTCTATTGCCTTGACAAGGTTTTCGTATCTCCACGGAGTGTTGTGGAAGTTTGGGATAGTTTCAAACAGCTGGCTCACGGGATAATCGGCAAGCTGCTGTTGGAACACGCCAAAGGCAAAGGCGCAATTGTAAAAATCCTGAGCGCACTCCACCTTTTCGGGAGCAACAGTGTTCTCCACAAATTCATAAAGACGCCAGCACATTCCGTCGGGGGAGTCGAAATACGGCTTCCCACCGCGCGTGTTGATGACGGTGAGCGTAACTCTGGCGGGGTCAAGCCCGTTGCTTATTGCTTTTGCGCGGATATGAGAGGTAACGTCCATAATATTTTTCATTACCTCGTGGGGCTTTTTGAAAACGTTGGAGTTGACCTTTTGAAGTATATATCTTTTACTGTCGGCGGTTACGAGAAAGGTGCTGTTTATGTGTCCGTTGCCGTAAGGCTCAACGCTTTTGGGGGATATCTCAAAAAAAGCTGCCACTGCCTCAAATACTGCGGGGCTTACAAATTCCATATGTATAAATTCCTTTCGCTGCATAATTTTAAGAGTAATTATATCACAAAAAAGGCTTTTTGTCCATAGATAATATGAAAAAATTTTTATGGCAAAAAGCGAAAAAATGAGGATTTTGTGAAGTTATGCTGTCAAAAAAGTGTTGACAAATTTGAAGATGAGTACTATGCGGTGAATATTTATTAGTTTATCCTTGACTTTCGCCGTGGTATATGCTACAATGATTTTAAAATATTAGAAGGAGCTTTTTATGAGATACAAGGCGGCAAGGACAGATATCATCGACCCCGAGATAGGCTCTCCCGAGTGGGATAGAGCGGAGCTTGGGCATATAGATATAAACAGATGGAGGGAGTACGTAAAGGCTCCCGACACCACGTTTATGATGCTCCGCGGTCCCCAAGGAATAAGCGTATTGATGCACACAGAAGAGAAAAATTTGCGCGCGGAGTGCGATACTCAAAACGGGGACGTCTATACCGATAGCTGTATGGAATTCTTCATCAAGCCCGACAGCTCGGACGAAAGATATCTTAATTTTGAGTTTAATCCCAAGGGGGTGCTTCATCTCGGATTGGGCAGCGGAAGGCAGGAAAGAAGGCTTCTTGATACCGACAGAAAGGTGTTCAGCATCGTATCCTACGCCAACGAGGGGGATTGGACCCTGAAATTCTATATCCCCGATAGCTTCCTCGAAGAGCATTTCAAAAATGTTTCCACTCCCTGTAAGGGTAACCTTTACAAGTGCGGGGATATGACCGACCACGTGCATTACGCAGTATGGTCGGAGGTTGAGGTGGATGCCCCCGATTATCACAGACCCGAATTTTTCGGGACCATAGAGCTGTAAATATGCGTTGCGGAGCGACGCGAAATATATAAAAAGAGAGGATATTACAATGAGCAACAACATTCCAAGATGTGAGCATCCCCGTCCTGACCGAAGGAGAGAGTCGTGGATAAACCTTAACGGTACGTGGGATTTCGAAATGGACAACGGAAAGTGCGGCATTTTCAAGAAATTCTATGAGCGCAGAGCTCTTGACACAAAGATAACCGTGCCTTTTTCTCCCGAGAGCGTCCTGTCAGGCGTGGGATATACAGATTTCATTAATGCCGTATGGTATTGCAAGGAGCTTGATATTCCCGCAGAGTGGAAGGGCAAGAGAGTCATATTCCACATTGACGCTGCGGACTACGCTACTACCGTTTACGTAAACGGAAAGAAGGTAGGCGACCACAGAGGCGGTTATACCTCCTTCCAGTTTGATATAACCGATTATCTTTGCGAGGACGGAAACTACGTTACAGTCTACGTTGAGGACGATATTCGCTCCGAGCGTCAGATATCGGGTAAGCAGAGCCACCGGCTCAATTCCTACGGATGCTATTATACACGTACTACGGGAATATGGCAGACAGTATGGCTTGAGGCGGTAGAGGCGGCTTACGTAAAGAGCTACAAGGTATACGCCAATATTTCCAATTCCTCGGTGGCGCTGGACGTTCTGACCAGTGATGCGGCAGTAGGCGGTACTCTCCGCGTTAAGGCAAGCTATGAGGGTAAGCCTATGGGTGAGGCTGTGGCTACCGTTGCTTCGCTTTCCACCAACGTAAATATCGCTCTTTCCGAGAAGCATCTTTGGGAGGTAGGTCAGGGCAGACTTTACGACCTTACCTTTGAGCTTGAGAAGGACGGCGTGACCGATGTAATGGATGGATACTTCGGACTTCGCGAGGTAGCGCTCACAAGAGAAAAGGGCTTGCAGATAAACGGCAAGACCGTGTTTGGAAGATTTGTACTTGACCAGGGCTTCTATCCCGACGGAATAATCACCGCTCCCAGTGACGATGCGCTGATATTTGATATAAAGGCTTCTATGTCCTGCGGATTTAACGGCGCAAGACTTCACCAGAAGGTATTTGAGCCTCGCTTCCTTTACCACGCGGACAGACTTGGATATATGGTCTGGGGCGAGACGGGTAACTGGGGACTTGATACCACCCTTGATGAGAACATATACAATATCCTTCCCGAATGGATAGAGGAGGTAGAGAGAGACTTCTCACACCCCGCTCTCATAGGCTGGTGTCCTACCAACGAGACGTGGGATAAGAACGGCAGACAGCAGAGCAACAAGCTCCTTGACACGGTCTATGACGTTACCAAGGCGCTTGATAAGACCCGTCCCGTGATCACCTCCAGCGGCTCTTATCCTACCGAGAGAACCGACGTTCACGACGTTCACGACTACGAGCAGAATCCCGAGAAGTTTGCATACAACTATTCCGAGATAGAAAAGGGAATAGTACGCGACCAGCTTTACAGAATCAACCCGAACAGACAGATATGCAAGACACATCTTCCTATCTTCGTCAGCGAATACGGCGGAATAAAGTGGGTAATGGGCGAGGATTCTTCAGCTTGGGGCTACGGCGAATCGGTCAAGAGCGAGGATGAATTCTTCGAGAGACTTAAGGGACTTACCGACGCTCTTCTTGATAATAAGGACATCTTCGCTTACTGCTATACTCAGCTTACCGACGTTGAGCAGGAGCAGAACGGTGTGCTGACCTATGACAGACAGTTCAAGTTCCCCGCGGAGAAATACGCGGCAGTATTCGGCAAGAAGGCTGTTATTGAGGATTAATTTATATAAGTAAAATCGGAGAGCCGTATAAGGCACTCCGATTTTACTTTACTCACACTTTTCTTTAAAGTAGCCTTGAGGCTTTTGACAGGTAGGACACATAGGGGGAGGCGTTTTGCCCTTGACGACGTATCCGCAATAAAGGCATATCCATTCCGTTTCCTCGGACTCTGAAGTGAATGCTTTTCCGTCAAGTATCTTTTGACGCTGCTTTTCGTATCTTGCCTCGTGCTGCTTTTCGATAGAGGCAACTCTCTCAAAGAGGGCGGCAAGCTCACCAAAGCCCTCGTTTCTTGCTTCCTCGGCAAACTGAGCGTACATGGTCTCCCATTCAAAATGCTCTCCTCCCGCGGCGGTTTCAAGATTTTTCTCGGTCGTGCCCCAGCCGCCAAGATATTTAAACCATATCTCCGCGTGCTCCTTTTCGTTGTCGGCAGTTTCACAGAATATTTTGGATATATCAACAAATCCGTCCTGCTTTGCCTTTGCCTCAAAAAGCTTGTAGCGGATATACGCCTGCGCTTCGCCCGAAAGAGCGGTGTGAAGATTTTGCTCGGTTTTTGTGCCCTTGAGGGCATCGGGGGTGACGTAGGGCTGATATTCTTTTTCCATACTTATCTCCTTTAGGTAATTTTTACTGATATTATTTTTGCCATTTTGAAAAAAATTATTCTTCGGTATTGACTTTTTGCTGAAAATATGATACAATCTTGATTGTTAATAACGGACAGTTCGTAACCATCCTGTCCTTAAACAAAACTACGGGCTAATGACACGCTTCGTAGGCGTGTTTTTTGTTTGCCCTCTTGGAGGAAAGATGAACGAGATAATTTTATTGGTTTCGGTAGTGGTCATATACGGAGCCGTTTTAGTGGCTTACAAAATGTTTGGAAAGCAGGGGTTGTTTGCTTTCACGGTAGTAGCGACTGTATTAGCAAATATTGAGGTGCTTATTTTAGTAGATGCCTTTGGAATGGAACAGACGCTTGGAAACGTAATGTTCGCATCTACCTATCTTGTGACCGATATTTTGAGCGAAAATGAGAGTAAGGAAGATGCCACGAAAGCTGTGCATATAGGAATTTTTGCATCCATTGCGATGCTCATATTTACGGGATTGTGGATGCTTTACACACCTTCTCCATCCGATACGGCAATGCCTGCTATAAAGCAGATATTCTCAAAGACCCCTCGCCTTATGCTTGCAAGTACTTTGGGATATGCAATTTCGCAAAGATTTGATGTATGGCTGTATCATGCATGGTGGAAGTTTACATCTAAACGCGGAGAGTCGAGAAGGTTCCTTTGGCTGCGAAACAACGGTTCTACGCTTATATCACAGATAGTAAATACTGTCTTGTTTACAAGTATTGCTTTCCTTGGAATGTATGATATGGCAACATTTGTAGCAATTATGATATCCAGCTACGTCATATATATCTTCACCAGTCTGCTTGATACACCCATAGTATATATGGCAAGAAAAATGAAAGAGAAAAATTTGATAAAAAATTAAATATTTTTAAAAATAGGTATTGACAAACTGAGTTTGGTGTGATATAATATTCCCGTTGCGAAAAAAGCACCTTTAGCTCAGTTGGTAGAGCAACTGACTCTTAATCAGTGGGTCCCGGGTTC
>CAJGCD010000036.1 GCA_904501715.1 uncultured Clostridia bacterium | reverse complement strand
CGCTCATTTTGTTGTGTACCTCCTGAATTACGCCTGACGGGGTCGATGCTCCCGCGGCAATTCCTACTTTCGCGTAGGGACGTTTTATTAAATTGTTAACCGCCGGCTCGTCCGCTCTTTCAACACGGACGGTCTGCGGGCAATTTTCCTTACATACGGCATAGAGCTTTGCGGTGTTAGAGCTTTCCTTGCCGCCTATGACTATCATAGCGTCGCACTCCCTCGCCAAAGCTGCGGCTTCCTTTTGCCGCTGTTCCGTAACACTACATATTGTATCAAAAATTAAGGGATTTGTATATACTTTTTTTAAAAGTTCTTGTGTTTTTCTCCATTCCGCCAATTTTTGAGTTGTTTGAGCCGCCAAAATCGGTCGTTTATTGTTTAATTTGACGAAAAGCCCGTTTTCTCCTTTTTCGAGAAGCTCCTCGGCGGTGGAAAAAGTTACCTTTTCATAGTCGAAATAGCTCAAAATCCCCACCACCTCGGGGTGGTCCTCCTTGCCCAGAAGCAGGAAAATATTTTCCTCCTCTGAGTACTTTTTCGCTATATTGTGTATCTTTTTCACATAGGGACAGGTGCAATCCACGTACGTAAAGTATGGATTTTTCTCTGCCGCCGACCTGAGCATTTCCTCGTCCTCGCGGGGAATTCCGTGGGCGCGGATAAAGACTGTCACGGGCGCATCCTCCGACGCGCTCTGAGCGAGCCCGTCTATACTGCCGATATGAGTGACCTCAACGCCCTTAGCTCTTAACATATCGTTGTAGGTCTCGTTATGTATCAGCGTACCGAGGGTGTATATTCTTTCGCCGTCTTTTCGATTTTCAATTTTCTCTTCCAGGCTATCGGTAGCGCGCTTAACGCCAAAACAGAAGCCCGCGTTTTTTGCTATCGTTATTTCCATAAATTTTATAGTTAGATTTGTTTAAATTTTTCGTACTTTTCTTTAGGAGAACAAGAGCGCAAGCGCACTGCTAACTCGCAAGCGAGTTGAGCACCAAAAGAACTTGATAAGAGGGTGGTCTTATCGAGTGGGATGTTGTTTGAACTCGTTTATTGGGAGAACCCCCGGCGAGGGTTCTCCCCTTGCCTCGCAAGCGAGTCAATTCCCCTCTCCTGCGCTATTTGAACGATTTGGAATTTCGCCCGTTGCGACGGGCGACCAAGGCTCTGCCTTTGGAAACCGCAAGCCTTTGAAAAGGCTTGACCTAAACTTTTTAATGTTTAGTTTGTGCGAACCCTTGCAATAATCCCTTCAAAAAGTTCTTTGGCTCCACCTTTCTTTCAAGAAAGGTGGAAAATCGCATCCTCAATACCTCGCCTCGATATTTACCGTATAAAGGCTCTCGAAGGCCTCGTCGGCGAGGGCGTCGAAATCAACCTTTGCCGCCTGCGCAAGGACCTTCTCCAGCTCAGGCTTGGTCTTGGGATGTCTGGGTGTAAATACAGTACAGCAGTCCTCGTATGGCTGAATTGAGGTTTCAAAGGCGCCCATTTTACGGGAGATAGTCACTATCTCCTCCTTATCCATACCTATGCAGGGACGGAAAACGGGTATCTCCACGGCGCTGTCGGTAACGCATAGCGCCTGCATAGTCTGCGACGCCACCTGCGCAAGGCTCTCGCCCGTGATCAGCACCGAGCAGCCCTTATATTTTGCGACTCTCTCGGCTATCTTCATCATAAATCTGCGAAGCAGGAGGGTAAAATAGTCCTCCTCGCAGTTCTTCACCAGCTCCTCCTGAATGTGAGTGAGCGAAACTATATGCACTCGCACCTCGCCTGCGTACTCCGCAAGGATAGATGCAAGCTCCAGCACCTTTTCACGGGCTCTCTCACTGGTATATGGAAAGGACTCAAAATGGAGCGCCTCGATCTTAACTCCGCGCTTCGCCATCATATATCCCGCAACAGGTGAGTCAATACCTCCCGACAGAAGCAGCAATCCGCGTCCGCTGGTTCCAACGGGCATACCGCCCGCCCCCTTGAACGCCCCCGCCGAAAGATAAGCGCCAAACTCGCGTATCTCTACCTTGACCACTACCTCGGGCTGATGCACGTCGACCTTTATCTTATGGCAGCTCTCAAGGATATATCCGCCAACCTCGCGAGCAAGCGCCATAGAGTCAAGGGGAAACGCCTTGTCCGAGCGCTTTGCCTCCACCTTAAAGCTTTTCTTTCCCTCAAGAAATTGAGGAATATAGTCCTTGGCAACACGCTTTATGTCGTCCATATTCTTTTCACATACAGCGGCTCTCTGTACGGCAACTATACCGAACACCTTGCAAGCGGATGCGAACATTCCGTCCATATCGGCAAGCTCATCCTTGGGCTCAATATATATAGTGCTCTGAGCGCGGTAGATATCAAAATCACCGTAGGCGGCAGCTCTGTGTCTTATCTCACGGCAGAGGGTATCCTCAAAATATTTGCGGTTTGCACCCTTAAGAACTATCTCGCCGTATTTGCAGAGCAGTATCTCTCTATGCTTCATAATTTCACCTTAATTTACGTAATAATTGGGGAAAAGGGTCTCCCAGACCTTGCGGCAGCCATAGGTGTCGGCAATAGAGGAGTGTGCCACTCCCTCCCACTCTATCTCGAAGCACGCCATAGCGTCGGTAAGCGAGGCGTGAAGGATGTCGGGGCGCACCTCGTGAGTATAGCGCACAAACTCGTTAGCACAGCAAAGCACCTTCTTGTGAAGCTCCTCGCGCTCTGCCTCGGTATCGTATATGTACTTGATGTGGCTGAAATCGGTAGATACGCCGTAAGCGATTATATGGTCAGCACCCTCGAATATGCGCTTTATCTCGGGAATAAGCTCGGCAAGGGTGGGTGCGTCCTGTACCATCTCGGGAGAGATGTGGTGTATCTTCTCGCTGTCCTTCCACTTTTTCTTTTTGATAGGCTTAACCAGCGTATCCATTACAAGCTCGCCGTAGCCGTTGATTATGGTTATGGAAAGTATCTCATCGTGAACGTAAAAGCCCGTAAGCTCAAGGTCAAAGAAAAGAATTCTCGCGCGGTCCTTACCGTAGTGCGCCGCTCTGTGAGCGTCACCCTCCACACGGCGGATAGCCATCTCCTCTGCGTAGCAAGCGGTGCAGAGCTTCTTTTTGTAGCGGATATCCTTACCGCATCTGACGCACATCTGGGGGAGCTTGTTGCAGGTCCTCTTGTCATAGAAGTAAAGAACGGATTTATCCGCTCTCACCGTATACGCCACGGGCTCCTCTATGGGCTCGTAGTGCATTTTTGAGAGTCGGTCTGCCGAATAAAATCCGCAAGTCGCAGCGTTTTTTGTGCTCATTCTGTTTATGACCGCTCCGCTGGGGAGAGTCATAGTGTCCTTGCGCGCGTTGGGGAAGTACCAGGTCTCTGGCGGTGCTTCTACCACTCTGGCAGGGTCAAAATAGTATATTATATCGCCGTCGGGAGCTACGTCGTAGGCAATAGGGTCGCCCGAGGGCATAAGGTGCATCTGTGAAAGCGTCTGGCGCGTGAGATAATTTTTTCTGTCTGCGTCGGCGGTGTTTATCTGCTTGATGGTAGCACCCGAGCGAAGCTTCATCTCGTTTTTCAATCTATATTCCTCCGAAAAATATCCGTAATTTTTAAAACAAATTCCAAATTACATTATATCACAAAATACTGCCGATGTCAACCAAAAAAAGAACCGATACAGGATTGTTTCCTTATCGGTTCGGATATTTAAGCTTTTTCACATTATCAACAGCATTGCCCCAAGAAGCAACGCAAGCATTCCGAAATTGAAAAGTGAAAATTTAAGGATATAGCTGCCTACCTTTGCAGGCTCGTGCTTTGCGTACTCCCGAAAGGTTATAAGGCTCGCCAGAGAGGCTATAAGCGTTCCCGCTCCTCCTATATTCACACCCACGAGCAGTGGCGCGTAATTATCGGTAAACTGTGACAGAAGTATTGCCGAGGGCACGTTGCTTATAAGCTGACAGGAAAGAGCGCTGACCACAAGAGTATTCTGCTCCAAGAGCCACGAGAAAACATCTCTCACCGCGTCTATTCTTGCCATATTTCCCGAAAAAATAAAGAAGAAAACAAAGGTGAGCAGCAGGGGATAATCCACCTGTCCCAGCGCCTTTCTGTCAAGAAATAAAAGAGCCAAGGGTATAACTATAAGTCCTATCCAATAGGGTATTCCGCGAAAAACTATGGCAATGGAAAGAGCAAAGAGAAGCAGATACACCGCGGTACGCCAAGGCACAAGGCTTATCCTTTCCTCCGCAAGCTCCAAGGGCTCTGCCTTTACGAAAACAATACAGCAAATAGTTATTATAATTATGGATATGATAAATGGCGGCGCCATTATCGCCATAAATTCTCCCGTGGGAATGTTATATTTGGTATACAGATAAAGATTTTGAGGGTTTCCGAAGGGTGTAAGCATTCCCCCGAGATTAGCGGCGATATTCTGCATTATAAAGGTAAACGCCATATACTTTTTCTTGCCCGTAACGTCAAGAGCAAGATATCCCAAGGGCAAAAAGGTGAGAAGAGCCATATCGTTGGCAATGAGCATAGAGCCTATAAAGGTTATATACACCAGCGCCAGCACCGCAAGGCGGGCGTTTTTGAACAGCTCCACTATCCTGCGGGCAAGAATATAAAAGAAGCGGATATTTTTCAGGGCACACACCACCGCGAGAACGCAGAAAAGGCAGGTAAGAGTCTTAAGGTCAAAATATCCAAGATATTCCGCGTCGGGTGGAATGATTACGCAGGTTATGGCAGCGGCGACCATAGCCACGACCATAACGATATTCTTTTTAGCAAAGCCTAAGACCTCGGACATAAAGCTGTGTCCGCCGCGGTGAGAGCCAAAATGATGGCGGTGCGTGCCGAAATGTCGGGGCAAATGTGCGTGGTTCATATACCTACCTCCCTTCAAAATTCACAACCCGTATATTTTAACTCTGTTAATGACTTTTGTCAAGAGGATTTGAAAATAAATTTTACGCAAAAAAGTCCGAGTAAAAACTCGGACTTTTAAAAGCTCATTTCTTCGGTCAACTCCGGGCGGATACTTGATTAATAGTCTTTCCGTCGGTCGTTCTCCAGTCGTCGGTTCTGAATGAACCCGAACCGGTAGCGTAGGATTGTCCCCAGCCGTACTGCATACCTCCGTCGTAATCACAAACTATCGCCGTGCCTTCTATAACGTCGTCGCTCAAGGGAGTCCATACGGTATTCCCGTTCTCATCCTTAGACGCCACGAAAACGCAGGCGTAAACCGTTGCGTAGGCCGGAGTATATTTCGAGCCTATTCCCAAAAATCCGGATTCGTAAACGCTGGTCTTATCGTTGAGGTTCTCGGTAGTCATATATATGGTCATCTCGTCACCCGCCGCACCCGAATAAACGTCGTCGTACTTGATAAGGAAGGTAACGGGTGTATCATTGCCGTCTATATTTATATTCAGCTTCCCCTCAAACAGCTCGTCGATTATCTCCTTGTCATCAGGGCTCGCTCCCGTAACGTTTCCAATATAGTCGGTAAGCGAACGGTCGTTTTCCTCGCTCTTTTCCATCTGATTGGTAAGAGCAGCAAAGCTGTTTGTTGTTCCGTCCTTAAGGGTCACCTTATTATTGAGGATATTTCCAAACTGCCCCAGCGCCTCGTGTATAGCCTCATCCGAAGCGTCCTCATATATCTCCTCCAAGGGCATAAAATTAAAGGAAAGGAAGCTATCGACCTCGTTGCTCATAGTATCCGCGCCCTCAGCGTAGGAGAACTTCAGATAGAACGTTTTCTCGTTCCCTATACCCGGTTCTACCGTAAATCCCTTCTGAGTAGTGGCTCCCGTTGAGGTATTGATAATAACTCCACCCTTTTCTATGGGGACAGTACAAGTCTCATCGGTATAAGCGTGATATTCGATATTGGTGTTATATATATACCCGTCAATCTCGTACCGTGTTATGGAATTATATCCGTAGGTCTCCTCTACGTGGTCTGCGGATATATCGGTATTATTTCTCACTGTGACGGCTATAATAGCCTCTCCGTTCTCAAGATGTATCGCGCTGGTGATAGTGTGCTCCGATGGGAGCAGCTTGTCCGCGCCTCCCTTTAGCATCTGTGCGCCCACCACCGACACGGGAGGGATATTCTGGTCGTAATAAACGCTTCCCGAAACGTTCAGCGAGCCGCTGAGTGTAGCATATCCCACACACATAAAAAGAATGGCAAAGGAGCACGCTGCTACGCACAAGAGCTTTAAAAGTCTTGACATATCCGTATCCTCCTTTGCCTTCAGGGTATTTTATTTGCTTTGATAGGAAAGAGCATCCTCCGCCTTACGCTTTACTATGGCGATTATCTTTTTGAGCGGATGGTGTATGTGCTCGGGATCTATTCTGTGATTTCCGTGAGCAACCGTCGCCTTGCGGACTACGTCCTTCTGCTTTGCCGCATCCCTTGAGGGAACGAGAACTATATCTCCGTCGTGCACCGTCTCGCCATTGGGGTCGTAACGGTAGAGCTTATTTCTCTTCTCCTTTTCGGGCCATACAACGTCTATTACCTCTACTCCGTCCTCGGTCTCCTCTTCCTCTATATCAACGTAGTCTATATCGGAGAGCTCCACGTCGGGGGCGCTCATAGCCTCCTGTATATCCTCCTCGGCTACCTCCTCGAGAATGACTATCTCCTCCTCTTTCTCGGGAGCGTATATCTCGTCGTAGTCCTCCACCTTTATCTCATATACGTAAAGAAGATTGGTATTAGTGGGGATATAGAAGGATGAGCAGGTCTTGTCCTCGTTCTCGTACATAAGAACGGGAGACTGTATGGTGTCGTGTATCTCGAGCATCTCGTTGAAGCTGTCCACGAAAACGGGGCGATAGCTCTCATCCGCGAAGCAGTTGTTTATCTTTTGTATAAACGAGCGATAGCTCTTGAGTATCCTGTTTACCTTTATCTCGTAGTTTACGTCGGTGTTTCTGGTCAGATACGCGAATACCACCATACCCGCGCCGCCAAGCACAGACAGAGCGGCAAAGGCAATAGCCACACCCATAAATACGTTTTTAAGTATTATATTTTTGCAGGCAAGTATTTGGTTATCACCCTGCTCTACGTCGGAAAGCACCGAGATATTGCAGGTCTTTTCTGTCAGCGGGATATCCAGAGCAAGCGTATACGCGTTATTGCTCTCATCGCCGAAATCCTCGCAGTCACCTATAACGTGGATGTTGAGCAATACCGAAAGAACGCTCTCGGTATCCTGTAAGCCGTAGGCATCCACAAATTGCCTTGCCAAGCTGTTATATCGGTCGACGTCTACTGTCACCTGCTGGCGAAGCACTAGGGAGTTTCCGCTCTTTGATACCTTGGTTTCGGGCACTGACGCCTCGGACCTGTCAAATATGACAGCACCCGTTTTACCGTCGCGCACCTCCATAACGGTATCTATGGAATATGAATATTCAAAATCCACGTTGCTTGCGTCCATATGGAGCTCATAGCTGAAATCAGCCAGCACCTTGTCCATAAGCGACGTTACGTATGCCTTATCCTTTTCGGCGCGGTCCTTGTCATAGAACTGGTTGTCCTTTAGCAGTACGCTGTAATCTACCTTGCCCTCCTCCACGTAGTCGATATAGGTCGCCTTGTTGACTACCGCGAAGACGCAGGAAAAGATAAGGGTCAAAACTATGAGAGCAGAAAGTATCATAGCCTGAATGTTCAGCCATTTTTTTCTGTTCTTTTTATAATCGGCTCTTCTTTGCTTTTCGGCCTCAGACATTTTGCTCCCTCCTTCTCTTTGGTTTATTTGAACAGCTCGCGAAGCCACAGGCTGGGATAGCCCGCTCCCGCAAGCTTTATACCGACCACGCCCACTATATCCGACCGAGTAACGTATCCTATGTCAGCCTTCTCGTTGGCGTCGCCCTTGGTATAATAACGGTATTCTCCGTTCACGTTCTGAACGTCTATGACTCGGTGAACTATTCTCGAGCCCCCGTCGTTATTAAATATTATGATGTCGTCGTTTTCTATCCTCTGTCCGTCGTAGCGCTCGAATATCACAGCGTCACCTACGTTAAGCTCACCCTCCATGCTTGGGGTAGCTATGACCAGAACGCCGAATCTGAACTGACAGCTTATAAGCATTACAACCGAAATAACAAGAGCCAACGCAAGAGCCGCGCCCGCGTAGCTCCACCTGTCTCTTCTTCTTGACACCGTTTTCTGCCGTTTTTTATAGAGAATATCTATAAATACGCAGACCGCCACAGGAAGCAATATCCTTATAAACGCTTCCAATATATCCGACATAGCAGGTCCTACCCATATAAAATAGGTATGGAGAGTGACGACCAGTCGGTAAACTATGTTGGGCAGAGCTCCGTATCTCTTTGCTATATAATGATACAGCACGTTGGAGGTCACGGCAGGCAAAAGCGTAAGTGCCACAATATCCATAAGTCGGTTTATGGATGTCACGTCGGCAATACCCGCCCCCAGAAGAAGCTCGGCTACCAGACACAGCGCAAATGCCAGTGCCTTTATAGCCCGTCCCGCCTCTGCCAACAGCACGGTTCTTATTATTTCGGTCGCAATGATTATCAACGCGCTTGGTATCAGGTGCATCAGCGCTATCTTCAGCGTCAGCCTTGCGTGGGCAACCACGAAGCCGAAAAAGAGCCCCGATATGTAATAGAGCGCCAAATACAAAAACGCGGTGATCGTCAACAGCATCAGCACCTGCCGCTTATGTATTGAAAAGGCTTTTCTTTTCTTTACCAAGCAGAAGGTCAAAGCAGCCGCCAGCGACAAAGCGACAGCCGCGCACAGTCTGTTGTACGCGAAGGGTACGAAAAGCAGAGGCAGGAGGACCGCAAGGACAGCTAAGGTCACGGCAAACAGTTTTTTTCTGTCTATTGCCATTTCACTCATTCCCGAGTCCTCCTTCTCTTATTCTCGCACAAAATGATTATTTTCTGTAATTAGCTGATAGTAGAGTAGCTGAAATCAACGGCGATAGTAGCCTCAACCTCACCGGTTTCAATCTCGCCGTTATCATTAGCGTTGACATACTTGACAACAACCATAACGTCAACCGTCTGACCGGGCTTAAGCACTACGGTGTTCGTAGAAGTGTCAACCAATCCGCCTGTTCCGCTTGTGTTTACGTCAGGGCTGTATGTAGCCGTAATGGTAAATTCACCCTTATTAGCAGTTCCCGCGGTAACAGTAGCCGTGGGATTGTTAAGCATTACGCTGGGAAGAGTTTCATCATCTGCATTGTAGGAAATCTTGTAGGTAGCGTTACCTGTAAACTCGTATGCGTTGCCGAGAGTATCGTTAAATACTACGGTAATGTTCGCCTTTGTTTTATCAGACGTATCAATGCTTGCGTCTGTACAGTTGGTACCCGTCTTAGAGGCGGTAAATCCTACTGCGACCTGCTCGTCAAGAGCCACGCTTCCCTTGAAGGTAGCAGTACCGTTAATGTACAGATTACCGGTAATGGTAGCGTAACCTATACCGATCACCAAGCTTGCGCAAAGAATGAACGCGGTAATAATGATTCTTCTCTTTTTCATTGTTTTCTCTCCTTTTTATTATTTTTAGTTTTTACGTATATTCAGATACTTGCCAAAAAAGGCAAATATCGACTTTGTACGTCCATTATATACCAAATTTTCTCAATAATCAAGAGTTTTTTGAAAATTAATCAAGAGTTTTTTGAAAATTTTCATTATATATAAAGACAATTACCATTTTTAATCGTGCGCCCTTACGGATTAGTTGTAGCCCGAAGAGAAAACGGGAGGATATTCTCCTCCCGCTATTCTTTTAAAAATCCAGCACGTCTGCGCTTATGAGAGCTACCTCTCTGCGTCCGTTCATGGTGGTATCGAAGCTTATGTGACTTCCGCCCCATACGAAGCGAGCATGGAGGTCACAGCGTATGTCGCCCCATTTGTCGGGTCCGTTATCGTCTACTCCAAAGAGCACTCGGCTCTCGCCCGTACGCATGCTGTACGCCACGAGATATCGGATATTCCAGTCGTCTTTTCTGCCACAGTATCCGTCACCTATAATGTAATTTCCGTCGGGTGAGAAGCAGCAGTGGATATCCGTGTTCTTATTTTCGGCTCTGCGCTGTATGAAATAGGGCAGGTCGTACTCTTTCCATTCGCCGGTCACCACATCTATGATATACATACTCTGCTTGTTACCCTCAACCGTACAGTGAGCCACCAGCTCTCGCTCGTTTTTCCAGTGGTAATGGGAGAAATAGGTATTCTTCAGCAAAGGATATATATTACCCTCTCTGTCGCTTATTATCACCGACGTAGTCCACCACGTATGTTTCTCACCGGGGAAATTACGCACCAGCATCAAAAAGCGGTCGGAGGCGGTGTTAAACGTAATATGATTTATGAGTATCTTATCCTCAGGGTCAAAGCCCGAAACACGGGCGAGATCCTCGCAGGAAACTATCTGCTTGGAGCTTCCCTTCTCCATATCAACGAGGAATACTCCGTCCTCGGCAGGAGCGTTCACGTCGGCATACTCGTCAACAAAGCCCGCATAGCCATAGCCCGCGCGGAAGGCGAATATACGTCCGAAATTCACCGCCAAGCCCCACTTGCCGTCGGGAGATATGCAGGCTGACGGACGGTCAGCGTACTTTTTCTCACCCGTAACGAAATTGTGAGTCAGAGTATAAAATTTTCCGTCCTCGCAGACGTTGTAATATACGGTATCCTCGCGGTCGGGGTGATACTGGAGCATAGCTCCCTGCTGGAAGTTCCACGCCGTGGTTTCGCCTATCTTAACGAAGGCGCCATCCTCAAGATAGCCGACCTCGCAAACGTCCTCGGCTGTGGGTATTCTGTCCATAAAGGGCACTCTGTGGCAAAGATGCTTTCCGTTCTTGCCCGTGGCTCTCATATCGTAATACGCAAAGAAATAATGCGCTCCGTCATTGGGTGTGATAATTTTTATATCCATAATATTTCTCCTTAAAGAGTTACTCCGTCCTTAAAAATAGCAAGGTCGTAATATCCGCGTGCCTCGCTCTTGCTCTCCTTACCCTCTGCAACCTCTATGCAAAGGTCGAAAAGCTCACCTGCCAGTGTATCCATATCCGCTCCCTCAAGCAGAACACCCGCGTCGAAATCTATCCAATGGGGCTTCTTCCTCGCAAGTGGGCTGTTGGTGGATATTTTAAGTGTGGGAACCGCCGCCGACATAGGCGTTCCTCTGCCCGTGGTAAAGAGTATTATATGCGCTCCCGAAGCCGCAAGATTGGTCACCGCCACCATATCGTTTCCGGGACCGTTGACCATATAAAGACCACCGTCCGCGTCGGGTCTCTCGCCAAAGTCAAGCGCCCCGCAGAGCATTACCTTTCCCGCCTTCTGCACACAGCCGAGAGATTTCTCCTCAAGGGTTGAAATTCCTCCCGCTATATTTCCGGGGGAGGGATTGTCGGCAATACCCTCTCCGTGGTCTATAAAATACTGTCTGAAATCCTTTATCATTCTGGCGCCGCGCTCAAAAACCTCCGCGTCCTTGCTGCGTGAGAGCAAAAGCTGCTCCGCTCCGAACATTTCGGGTATCTCGGTCATAAGCACGGTAGCTCCGTAGGCGGCAAATCGCTCCATTACCCGTCCCACCAAGGGATTTGCGGTAATTCCGCTATATCCGTCGCTTCCGCCGCACTTGACTGATACACGAAGCTTTGATATAGGAAGCTCTACCCTTTGGTCAGCCGCGGCAATAGCCTTAAGCTCGTCAAGTATAGCAAGTCCTTCCTCAATCTCGTCCTCGCAGTCCTGAATAGAGAGAAAGCGCACACGGGCGGGGTCAACCTCACCCAGCATTGCCTTCATATCCTCCATACGGTTGTTCTCGCAACCAAGTCCAAGAACAAGCACGCCTGCGGCGTTGGGATGCTTTATAAGTCCACAGAGTATCCTCTGAGTGGTAAGCAGGTCGCCTCCCAGCTGTGAGCATCCGTAGGGATGAGTCAAAGCCTTGGCTCCTCTCTTAGCCGCCAGCTCCTTAGCCACGTCGTTTATACATCCTACCGTGGGAATTACCCAAACCTCGTTGCGTATTCCAACCTCGCCGTTAGCTCGGAGATATCCCATAAAGCTTCCGCTCTCGATGCCCACAGGGACGGTCTCTGCAGGCTGGTAGGTCCACTCTCCCTTACCCGCCAGAGCCGAGTGAAGATTTTCGGGGCTGACCTTATCGCCCGCCGCAATATCCTTTGTGGCGTATCCTATGGGGAAGCCGTATTTTATCACGCTCTCCCCTTTTTTTATCTCACAGAGGGCGTATTTTTGTCCGTCCTCTCTTACCTCTACGTTATCAGAGGGATGAATTCTCATAAGCCTTTACCTCGTCAAGGAGCCCCGACAGGTCCTCTCCCCAAAGCTCACTGTTGGAGAGTATCTCCTCAAGGGAAGCCCGCTTCATATATTCTATTACCTCGGCAGAATCCTTGGGATCGCCATTCTTGTAGAACTCTATAAGCTTCGCCAGGGAGAACACAAGACGGGTGGGATATTTGCCGAATTTTTCCTTATAGGACAGCACCGAGGGAAGCACTCTTACCTTGTACTTGCTTACCGAGTTGAGTGATATGGAAGCAAGATAGTGCTTTATGTAGGGATTGGAGAAGCGCACCAGCACGTCGGATGCGTACTGCGTAAGCTCTTCCTTTGACATATCCAAGGAGGGGATTATCTCCTCAAACAGACATCCGCGCAAAAACGCACTCATTTCCCCATCATCCATACAGTCCTTAACGGTTTCAAGTCCCGAAAGGAGCGCATAGGGAGTCATAGACGTATGAGCTCCGTTAAGTATTCTCACCTTTCTGGTGCGGTAGCGCTCAAGAGCGTCGCGGGTAACTATAACGTTGAGTCCCGCCGCCGAGAAGGGCAGCTCAGCCTCAATATCCGCCTCGGTCTCAATGACCCAGAGATGGAAGAACTCGGAGGTGTTCACCATATCGTCCTCATAGCCGAGGTCAAGCTCCTCGCCCTTGGGATATCCCGTATTTATGCGGTCAACAAGGGTATTGCAGAACACGTTTTCCTTCTCTACCCAAGCGGCAAAATCCTCGCCAAGCTCCCAAAGAGCCGCGTACTGCAAAACTGTTCTCTTAAGGTTGTCACCGTTGCGGTCGATAAGCTCACAGGGAAGCAGTATAAATCCTCTAAGACCCTTATCAAAGCGGCGCTTAAGAAGGAGCGTCAGCTTCGCGGGGAAGCTTTCGGGGGGAGTATCGGTGGCCTTATCGGTATCGCGGAAGGCAATACCCGACTCGGTGGTATTTGATATTATAAAGCGAGCGTCGGGATTATCTGCGAGGCTGAGATATGCCTCAAAATCCTCGTAAGGCTTTACGCAGTGGGATATAACGTCTATGACGCTCTTCTCCACGCCCTCAGCACCTCTTATGATATGAGTATACATACAGTCCTGAGCCGTGAGCATATCGCACATACCCTCTCTTATGGGCTGTACTACCGCTATGCTTCCATCAAAAAGTCCCTTTTCGTTAAGCTTTTGAAGCATCCAATCGGCAAATCCGCGTAAAAATCCGCCCTCGCCGAACTGTATGACCTTAACGGGTCGCTGTGCTTTAGTAAATTTCTCATTTATTTTCATTTTGTTTCCTCTTTTGCAAAGGCGCAATATTCCTGCTTTACGGCATAGTACGCAAGCTTGGGCTTGCGGTATTCGTTAACTATTCCCTTGTTGTTGAAGCCGCGGGCGCGGTTAAGTCCCGTCTGACGGCTGGTTCTGATGTCGCAGAACTGCCATATGAAGGAGCCTGATACCTTAGGATGCTCGTGGAACAAGCGCACGCAGTGCGAGAGCTGCTTTGCCTGATTTTCCTCGCTCCAGAGTATGCTGTCATCATCGTGATATCCCGCCATAGCCGCGCAGCCAAACTCGCTCATTACCATAGGCTTGTCACCCATACCCAGCAAGTCAAGACGGGCACTGAATTCCTCAATGAATTTTTCCCAAGCGTCATCCTCGTAGCCGTAGTACCATCCAAAGTACATATTAAGGCAGGCAAGGTCGCAGAATTCAAGGCATATATCCTCCTTGGGGTAATTACAAGCGTATACTACCAGACGGTTGCCGCCGTTCTCCTTAAGGAAGCCGTAGTAAAGCTCACTCATCTTATACGCCGCCTCGTGATACAGGTGTATCTCGTTGTGCATTCCCCACATAACTATGCAGGGGTGGTTGTAGTAATATTTCAGCATCTCGCGGTGCATCTCGAGTCCGCGGGCAACCACTACCTTGTCAGCAAGAGCCTCGTCGGAGAATCCACAGCCCCATATAGGTATCTCGCTCCAGAACATTACGCCCATTTCGTCAAGCAGGTCAACGAACTCCTTGGAGTTTGGATAGTGAGAGCCTCGGATAGCGTTACAGCCCATCTCAAGAGCAAGCTCAAGGTCGCGGCGCATAAGAGAGGGGGGGAAGGCAAAGCCGAACTCGGGATGCTCCTCATGGCGGTTAACTCCTCGGAATTCAATAGAACGTCCGTTGAGCAGTACCTTTCCGTCCTTCACCTCTACCTTGCGGAAGCCCACGCGGTCTATAAGGTCGTCGGTGTCGGTGGTAACGCTTATTGTGTAAAGCTCGGGCTTTCCGATATCCCAAAGTCTGATGTCCTCAAGCTCAAACTCGCCCAGAACCACCTCTGCCGTCCTTCTTCCGCGAACCGCCACAGTATCACTGCACACGGTCTTTCCGTCTATTTCTACGTTCACAGAGGCGCTCTTCAGTCTTTTGCCCTCGTTGTAAAGCTCTGCCACTACTCGGCAGGCAGCTCTGTCAAGCCCCTCGGAAAGCGTATATTCCATACGCTGTGAAAGCACGCATATTCCCTTCAGGGTCTCAACGCTCACTCCGCGGGTAATTCCGCCGTAGTGATACCAGTCTACAAATGCCTGAGGAATTGACTGAGCGTTAAAGCTGTTGTCAACTCTTACTATGAGGGTATGCATTCCCGCCTCTACGTCAGGGGCTATAAGCTCGAATTGGCAAAATCCGCCGTAGTGAGAGCCGAGATATTTTCCGTCAAGCCATACCTTGCCCTCGGTCATAACGGCTCCGAAGCAGAAGCGCAAAGTTCCTCCCTCGGAATAAAAGCTCTTTTCGTACCAAACCACACCCTCGTAGGTAAGAAGTCCGCGCTCCATATTCCATACAGAGGGTACGGACACAGTCTTTCCCTCGGGAAGCGACGAGGACCAGCCCTCGCTCTCTCCTATATCCTTGGGGTCGGTGAGAAGCTTCCACGCCCCGTTAAGGCTCTGTGTCTGTCTTTTCATATGTTCACAAAAAAGTCTTGCCATAGTAAGGCCTCCTTATATTTTCTTTAGTTAGATTATACACCATTACTCGCCGTTGTTCAATATATTATCGTCCATTTTATTGGCATATCGTTCAAAATTTATTGTTTTTTTGCCCCGAAAAACAGAAATTTCGCATTTTTTATTGACAATCATTCAACTTTGTATTACAATAACCTCAACAGCTCAAACAAAAAAGGAGAAAAAATGGCAGCAAATATAGAAAAGCTGGGTTATGGGAGTGTTTGGAAACTGTTCAGCACCGACACCTACGAGGGCTACTCTCCCAATATGTCGGATTACCATATGCACGAATATTACGAGATAAGCCTTATACTGTCGGGAGACGTAAAGGTGCTTCTTCCCGATCAGGTACAGAGCGGGACCGAATGCCGCATAGTCCTTACCCGACCTATGACCTCACACCTTATAGTCTGCGAGCCCAGATTGCTTTACAAAAGAGTAAATCTTCTCTTTTCCCAGGATTTCGTAGCCGACTATGTGCCCGAGTGGAAGCAGCTTCTCGGCATTTTCGGAAAGAGCGGAAAGGTAATAATACTCACCGACAGTCAAAAGGAGGAATATTCCTCGCTCATAGGACAGTTTGAAAAGGAGGAAAACATCTTCCGCAAGCGTCTGATTCTTATGTATCTGCTGTCAAGGCTCTCCGAGCATACCGAGAGTGACGCGGGAGTTACCGAGGAGCCACCCGCCTTTGTTGCGGATGCCCTGCTGTATATTCAGGAAAACTGCTGCCGCAAGATACTTTCAAGCGAGCTTGCGTGGACGCTTAAGGTAGGCAGAACCACACTTATGACCGCCTTTAAAAAATATACGGGAAGCACCATCAACGGCTATATTTGCGATTGCCGATTAAAAAAAGCCATAGAGTTGCTTAACGAGGGAGAGCTTCAGAGCGCAGTAGCCGGGATCTGCGGCTTTGGTGACTCTTGCAATATGATACGAGCCTTCCGCCGCCGCTTTGGCATGACACCGGGTCAATATATGAAGAAGATAAAACGCGAAGGAAAATTCGAGGGATGACTCCTGCGCACAATGTTCGCACAGCTCTTAAACTTAAAAAGGCTTCCGCCTGAGCGGAAGCCTTTTGTTTTTGTTTCAGCAATTACTGCTCGTTACCGTAAAGGGTAGAAAGCTTCTGGAGTCTTTCGTACTTTTCCTTGGCATTTGCCTCACCCTTGGCAAAGAGCTCCTCTGCCTTTTCGGGGAAGG
>CAJGCD010000035.1 GCA_904501715.1 uncultured Clostridia bacterium | reverse complement strand
GTGAAAGAACGGTCTGCGTAAACAGTAATAACAACAGGGATGATAAGTCCCATATCGTTCTTGGTTCTTTCGTTAAATTCCTTTGTAAATACAGGGATCGCTACACCGTACTGACCGAGTGCAGGACCTACGGGGGGCTGGGGAGTTGCCTTTCCGGCGGGCAACTGCAGCTTGATGTAACCCATAACTTTCTTTGCCATAATTAAAATACCTCCATCGTGGTGAATTTACGGGAGAATTACAAAATTTTTCTCCCTCCCACTGTGGCGTGCGCCACGGTTATGCAAGCTTTACTACGCTTGCGTCAAGTTCAACGGACATATCACGGCGTCCTCTCTTAACGAGCACCGTAACTACCTTCAAATCGTCGGATACTGTCTGAACGGTTCCGTTGTATCCCTCAAACAGTCCACTGGTAATAACCACCTCATCGCCTTCCTTAAACTTAAGCACAGTTACAGGAGACTTCTCTTCTATGTTGAGCGACTCCACCTCTGCCTCGGTAAGGGGTGTAGGACGTGAGCCGGGGCCTACGAAGCCCGTAACACCGGTAATGTTTCTTACCGCGTGCCAGCTCTCCTCGGTCATTATCATCTTTACGTAGACGTAGCAAGGAAAGATCTTCATCTCGACTTCCTTCTCCTTGTCACCGTTCTTTTCTATAACGGTCTCAACGGGAATTTTGATATCGAAGATAAGATGTCCAAGTCCACGGTTTTCGACGATCTTTTCAAGGCTTGCTTTAACCTTGTTTTCGTATCCGGAGTAAGTGTGCGCCACATACCATCTCACACCGACATTCATTTCATTGATATCACTCATAATTTTTCCTCTTTAAATTTTATTAAAAGAGATTTACAAGTGCATCAAAGCCTTCTCTGAAAGCAATATCAAGAGCACCTATCGCCAGCGTGCATATAAGCACTATAACCACTACGATACCGGTATTCTTAAGAACCTGCTTCCACGTGGGCCATACGATTTTCTTGAGTTCGCTTCTGAAGCCCTTCCAAGCGTTCTTTGCTCTGCCCTTTTTCTTTTCCTTCTTTACCTTTTCGGGCTTTGCCTGCTTGGTCTCGACCTCAGCTACGTTCTTCTCTTTCTCTGCCATCTTCACTTATCCTCCAAAATTACTTAGATTCTTTGTGAAGAGTGTGCTTACGGCAGAACCTGCAGTACTTCTTCAGCTCAAGTCTGTCAGGGTCGTTTTTCTTGTTCTTCTTTGTGTCGTAATTTCTCTGCTTGCACTCTGTGCATACCAGAGTAATCTTAACTCTTGCATCATTAGCCATTTAGCGGCACCTCCATTTTCAAAATATTTGACCTTCGTCTCGGGCACGCTGAAGCGCCCTTAACTGCGATCCGTGTACCTCCCTCACCAAGTAGTGTGTTTCGATGCCTTTCGGCGATGGCGCATATCGACACACAAAAAAAGCCTACTCGCAGAGGTATCACTATTATACCACTTCCCTTTTTGTATGTCAATAGTTTTTTTCAATTTTTTTCACTATTTTCTACAAAAGCAAACAGACCGACAAAGTCGGTCTGTCCGTGTGTTTTTTTGATCGAAAATCATTCAGCGTCAATAGCCTTAAGGTCATCAAGATCCTCTTCAGCTATAATGCACTCGAACTTCTCACCGCAAGCGGGACATGCGATATCCTCGGGGTCAATGCTTCCGTCAAAGCAGATGATCTCACCGCAGGAAGGACATTCAGCCTCAAAGAAATCCTCGTCAGCCAACTCGCAATCCTCGTCGCAATCACAGCAATTGCCGTCGCACTCGTAATCATCGCAATCATCACAATCGCATTCGTCGTAGAGATATTCCTCTACGCTTCCCAGATCCTCGTCTATCTCCTCGATATACTCGTTGAGGGTATCAAGGTCCTCGTCTATCTCTGCGATAGCATCGCTCATCTCTCCCACAAGGTCGATAAGAGCGGCAATAAGCTTGCCTTCCTTTGTGCTTTCATCCAAATCAAGACCGTCTGCCAATCCCTGGATGTATGCAGCCTTTTCACTGAGTGTCATATTTGTGCCCTCCGTTATTTTAAGCTCTGGAAAGATATTCGCCGGTTCTGGTGTCTATCTTAAGAACCTCGCCCTCGTTGATAAAGAGCGGAACCTTGATAACCGCACCGGTTTCAAGAGTTGCGGGCTTAAGTGTGTTGGTCGCAGTATTTCCTGCAAAGCCGGGGTCGGTCTGAGTTACTGCGAGCTCAACGAACGTGGGAGGTTCAACTCCGAACACGTTACCCTTGTAAGAAATTATCTTACACATCATTTCTTCCTTAACGAACTGGAAGCTCTCAGGGAGCTTATCGCTGTTAAGAGGAAGCATCTCGAAGCTCTCCATATCCATAAAGTAATACAGATCTCCATCATTGTAGGAGTACTGCATTTCCTTTCTCTCGATATAAGCGTTTTCAAATTTGTCTGTGGGGCTGAAGGTTCTTTCGATAACCGCGCCTGTGATAACGTTCTTGATCTTGGTACGAACAAAAGCTGCTCCCTTGCCGGGCTTTACGTGCTGAAATTCGATAACCTGAAACACAGCGCCATCCATATCAAAAGTGATACCGTTCTTAAAATCGCCTGCTACTACCATTTGTATTTACCTCCGAAAAATAATTCATTTTTTCATACGCAATCATTATACCTCATATTTCTCTAAATTTCAAGAGTTTTTTTACATTTTCTTTCAAACTTTCAAAGTTTTTTGCTTTTCTTTTTTGAAAGACAGATTTTTGTCGTTATTTTGTTTAAAGCAAACACCTAAGTCTAACAATTATTGTATAGATTTAATCAAAATGAAAAAATTCATTGACAAAACGAGCAAAAAAGTTTATAATATATTATATTGTATAAAATATGTGAGCTCCCTCTCGAAAGGATGTAAATATGGTAAAAAGCATGACCGCCTTCGGAAGAGCCAGAAAAGTTGTGGGCGGCAAGGATATAACCGTTGAGATACGCTCGGTTAACAACCGTTTTTTCGATTGCTCCGCAAAGCTTCCCCGCTCTTTCTCCTTCCTTGAAGAAAAAATAAAGCCCTATCTTCAATCAAAATCGGTTTCCCGCGGAAAGGTAGACGTATTTATAGGCATTGACGTCATAGACTCTCCCATTCCCGAGATAAGCATTGACGAGGGATATGCCGAAGCATATATAAACGCGCTCCGCGCTCTCGAAAAGAGATTTGACCTCCGCGACGACATCAGTGTTATGCGTGTAGCGCAGAATCACGATATATTCGTTATCCGCAAATCCGACGAGGATACGGAAAAGGAATGGAACGACGTGCGCCAAGTCCTTGACGAAGCGGTAGACGGTTTCATTGCGGGTCGCGCACGCGAGGGTGAGAACATAGAAAAGGACCTTATTGCCAAGGTAGAAAACATCCGCTCCATAACAAAGGAGATAGAAGGTCTGTCCGCTGCCGACGTCAGCGAATACAGAGCGAAGCTTGAGAATAAGCTCCGCGATATGCTTGCGGACAATCGCATAGCTTTCGAGGAAAGCCGCATACTCACTGAATGTGCTATATTTGCCGACAGAGTAGCTATCGACGAGGAATTGGTAAGACTCTCTTCTCATTTCGACGGCTTCTTTGAGATACTCTCCTCAGGAGAGCCCGCGGGAAGAAAGCTTGACTTTCTTGTGCAGGAGATGAACCGAGAGACGAACACTATCGGTTCAAAATGCCAGAATTCTTCCATTGCCAAGGCAGTGGTAAATATTAAGTGTGAGCTTGAAAAGATACGCGAGCAGATACAAAATATAGAATGACCCACAGTAGGAGAAAATTATGAAATTCATAAATATCGGATTCGGCAATATGGTTGCCGCCGACCGTATAATAACCATTGTAAGCCCCGACTCCGCGCCCATAAAAAGACTTATGCAGGACGCAAAGGACAGCGGCAGGGTCATAGACGTATCCTGCGGACGCCGCACCCGCTCGGTAATAATAACCGACAGCGAGCACATTATCTTCAGCGCTATACAATCCGAAACCATTGCCAACCGTCTTGATAACGAGACCGACGATGAAGAAGAACCCGAATAAAAAGCGAGGATTTGGCAAATTATGAATAAAGGACTTATGATAGTCATTTCAGGACCCGCGGGAAGCGGAAAAGGAACCGTGAACGCACATCTTATCGCCACTGGAGATTACCGCTTTTCGGTATCCGCAACCACCAGAGATCCCCGCCCCGGTGAGATAGACGGCATCAATTACCATTACATAACAAAGGAAGAATTTCTCGCAAGGATAGACTCGGGGGATATGCTGGAATATACCGAATACTGCGGAAATTACTACGGCACTCCAAAAAAAGAGGCAGAAGAAACTCTCGCCTCGGGAAAAAATCTTCTTTTGGAGATAGAGGTAGAGGGCGCGCGGAACATAAAGGCTAAATATCCCGAAGCGGTACTTGTGCTGCTTCTCCCCCCCTCCCACTCCGTACAGGAGCAGCGTCTGCGCTCAAGAGGTACGGAAACAGAGGACAAGATACTCCTAAGACTCGCCAGAGCAAAGGAAGAAATAGCCTTTGCCGATTGCTACGATTACGTAGTGTACAATCACGATGGGCGTGACAAGGAGGCGGCTGATGAGATACTCAGCATAGTAGCTGCCGAGAAGGCTTCTATGAAGCGAAACCCCAACGTAGTGAAAAAATTCCTTTCGGAATAAATTAATAAACAAACATACAAAACAACATTTAAACTTCAAGGAGAAAATGATGCTTTACCCAACTATAACAGAACTCACAAAGGACGAATTCAACCGCTACGAGCTTGCTCTCGCTACCGCTAAGTGCGCACGTATAATCACCAACGAGTACGTAAAGCAGCGTGAGGCTGCCGAAAAGGCCGCAACGGGCAACAAGGATACCGACCGCAACCTCATAAAAATGATAAACAAAGAATACCGCGACGAAAAGGCGGTAAAGAACGCTATTTCCCGCATTCACAGCGGCAAGTACAAGATCGTACGCGTTGAGAACTGCGACGAGCTTGATGAGGAAGCGGAGATAGCAGAAGCAGCAGAGGAAGAGGCTGCTGAATAATCAATTAAAAAGACCGCAGGAACGGAGGGATAGAAATGGCTGAATATGCAGGGCTCCATATCCTAAAAAGCCCCTATCATATTGATAACGCGTTTGACTATTTTATTCCCCTACATCTCAGAGATGCCATAAGTATCGGAGATTTTGTTACCGTTCCCTTTGGAAACTCAAATAAAAGGGAGATTGCTTTGGTAATCTCCCTTAAAGATTTTCCGGACAATCCCACTATCCAGTGCAAGCCCATATTCTCTGTCTGCGACAAAGCTCTTTCCCTTTCCCCCGAAATGCAGGGGCTTTGCGCCTTTATGAAGGAGCAGACCCTGTGCACCGTGGGTGATGCCGTAAAAAGCATAATTCCCTCTGCCGCGCTTACAAAGCCCTATGAGGTATACAGATGCACCGAAAAGAAGCTTTCGGAAAAGGACAAGGCACTTGATGCCGCGACCCGCTTCATCTACGATTACATATGCAAGCGCGGAACTGTAAGCTTTGAGCTTTTAAAGACCAAATTCGGACCCGCAGCTCAACCTGCGGTAAAGAAGCTGTGCTCCTTGGAGCTTATACTCAGGGATTTTGAAATACGGGAAAGCTCAAAAAAGACCGAGAGCTACTACGAATTTTGCATAACCGAGGAGCAGGCTCTCGCCATAAAGAACAGGACTGACACAGAGTTCAGACTGCGCTCCCTGACACAAATAGGAGTTGTGGAGGAATTTTTGCGCCACGGCGCTGCTCTGCTTGAGGAAAAGCGCTTGATGCAATCCTGCGGAGCGAGCTACGCTCAGTTAAAATCACTCTGTGACAAGGGCATACTCGAAAGAAAATACAGAGAGATCGACAGAGGTCTTGAGGTTCTGTCACCCATTATCACGGACACCAAGGCTTCCCCTATAATCCTTAACGACGAGCAGACGGCTGCGTACGAAACGCTCAAGGAGCTGTCTGACAGCGGCGAGGCAAAGGCGGCGTTGCTATACGGCGTTACGGGAAGCGGGAAAACCTCTGTAATAATGAAAACAATAGACCGCGTTCTCGAAAGCAAAAGAGGAGTTATAGTGCTTCTTCCCGAGATATCACTCACCCCTCAGACTCTCGGGCTCTTCTGCTCACGCTACGGAGAGCGCGTAGCTATAATCCACTCGGGACTTTCCGAGGGAGAACGTCTTGACACCTACAAGCGCATTAAAAAGGGTGGAGCCGACGTAGTCATAGGTACTCGCTCGGCTATATTCGCGCCCCTTGACGATATAGGACTCATAGTAATAGATGAGGAACAGGAGCATACCTACAAATCCGACAAAAACCCAAAATATCACGCGCGTGATATCGCAAGATACCGCTGCGCGCATCACGGAGCGCTTATGCTGCTTTCATCGGCTACCCCCTCCTTTGAGAGCTTTTATAAAGCCGAGCAAGGCATTTATACCCTCATAAAGCTTACTAAGCGTTACGGAAACGCCAAGCTTCCAAAAACGCTGGTGGTGGATATGAGAAGATCCGCGACGGGCGGTGTGACCTCCCCCCTTAGCGACCTCCTTTGCGAAAAGCTTGTGGAAACAAAGGTTCGCGAAAACCAGTCGATACTGTTTATAAACCGCCGAGGATACAACAACTTTTTCAGCTGCAGAAGCTGCGGAAAGGCAGTTACCTGCCCCACCTGCAGCGTTTCCATGACCTATCATACCTTTGGCAATTCCTACGACAAGGGCGAGCTTCGCTGCCACTGGTGCGGCAGAAGAATGCCTACTCCCACACAGTGCCCCGATTGCGGCAGTGAGCATCTGGCAAGAATGGGCTATGGCACACAGCGCATTGAGCAGGAGCTGGGCGACCTGCTGCCTACCGCTAACATTTTGAGAATGGATACAGATACAACAAGCACTAAAAACGCTTATGAGGAGCTTCTCGGCACCTTCCGCTCGGGAGAAGCCGACGTGCTTCTGGGAACTCAAATGGTTACAAAGGGTCACGATTTTCCCTCCGTGACGCTGGTCGGAGTGCTTCTCGCCGACACCTCTCTATATCTTGACGACTACCGCGCGGCAGAGCGCACCTTCGCTATGCTTACTCAAGTAATAGGCAGAGCGGGCAGAGGTGACAAGGAAGGAGAAGCCATAATACAGACCTCAAATCCCGACCACGAATGCATACGTTTAGCTTGTGCTCAGGACTACGAGGCATTCTACAAGAACGAGATAAGACTTAGAAAGCAGCTCCGCTTCCCTCCCTTCTGCGATATCGCTTTACTGACTCTGACCTCTCCCGACGAGCAGGAGCTGATGAAGGCATCTACTATTCTGTCAAAGCGCTTTTCGGAGCTTGTGGAGAAGGAATACAACGACATCCCTTTGGTTACCTACGGTCCCTTTGAGGCTCCCGTATATAAGGTGGAAAACAAATACAGAATGAGAATGGTAGCGAAATGCCGTCTTAACAAGCGTTCAAGAGCACTCTTCTCTGCTCTGCTGAAGGAATTTTCAAAAAGCGGAGCAAAGGGGCTCAATCTCTCCATAGACCTTAACCCCTCAAATCTTTAACAAAAAATTCCTGACAATACAGTGTAAAATAAGGAGATAATATGGCAAAACTTAAAATAGTAAAGATAGGCGACGATACACTTCGTACCGTATGCCGTCCCGTAGAAAAGATAACTCCCCGAACCATCCGTCTTCTGGACGATATGATAGAAACCATGCGTGCCGCCGACGGTGTGGGGCTTGCCGCTCCTCAGGTAGGCGTGCTTCGCAGAATAGTAGTTATCGAAACTCCCGATGAGGGGCTTATTGAGCTTATCAATCCCAAGATAATCGCCTTTTCAGGCGAGCAGGAGAGCGAGGAGGGCTGTCTTTCCATCCCCGGAAGATGGGGCGTAACACGCCGTCCTATGCACGTTACCGTAAGGGCTATGAACAGAAACGGAGTTACCTTCGATATGACAGGCTCGGGACTCCTTGCAAAGGCATTCTGTCATGAGATAGACCATCTGGACGGAAAGCTTTACGTGGACTGTGCGATACGCATGATAGACGCGGAATAAGAGGTATATAGGTATGAGAATTCTTTTTATGGGTACTCCCGACTTTGCCCTTTTATCCCTCAAGGCTTTGTGCGAGCAGAGCGGTCACAAGATATGCGGAGTAATAACTCAGCCCGATAAGCCTCGCGGCAGAGGCTACGCTCTTATGCCCCCTCCCGTAAAGGCTTACGCTCTTCAAAAGGGTATTCCCGTATATCAGCCGGACACCCTCAGAGGTGAAAAATTTGACACTCTTCTAAATCGACTTGACCCCGAGCTTATTGCGGTAGTAGCTTTTGGGAAGATACTCCCACTAAACGTCATAGATTATCCAAAGTATGGATGTATAAACGTCCACGGCTCTCTTCTTCCCGAATACAGAGGCGCCGCCCCTATGCAGCGCGCTATAATAGACGGAAAATCTGTAACGGGAGTTACCATTATGTATATGGCAGAGGGGCTTGATACGGGAGATATGCTCCTTAAGCGCGAGCTTCCTATAAACGAAAACGACAATTTTGAGGACATACACGACGGACTGGGCAATATAGGCGCTGAAGCTCTTCTGGATGTCATAGATATGATATCCGAGGGAAAGGCTGTACGCATACCGCAGGACGATTCCCTCTCTACTTACGCGAAAAAGATAACCAAGGAGGACTGTCTTATTGACTTTTCCAAGGATGCGCGTACAGTCCACAACCTCATAAGAGGTCTTTCTCCCATCCCCCTTGCAATCACTCACACACCCAACGGAAAGCTGTTGAAGGTAATAGAAGCCCGTATATGTGATGAGAGCAAGGAGCATACGAATATAGGCGAGGTCATATCTATTGACGATGGCATTGAGATAGCCTGCGCCAAGGGCTCCGTAAGGCTTTTACGTGTGCTTCCCGAGGGAAAGGCGCGTATGTCTGCCTCCGATTTTATACGCGGCAGAGGTATCTCCATAGGGGATATACTATCTTAAATTATTGAAAGGTACGCTATGATATTCGGTTTATTCAGATTTGATTGGACGATTCTGTTGGTCATCCCCGGACTTATAGTGTCAATATGGGCACAAATAAAGGTAAAAACAACCTTTGAACGCTATTCAAAGGTGCACACCCTGCGTGGGCTCACGGGAGCAGCGGCGGCGCGACGCATTCTTGACGCCAACGGTCTGACTCACGTAAGAATAGAGCAGATAAACGGACATCTCTCCGACCATTACGACCCCCGAGCCAACGTCATAAGGCTTTCGGGCTCTGTGTATTCCTACACCTCCCCGGCCGCTATCGGTGTGGCGGCTCACGAGGCGGGACACGCTATTCAGTACGCAAAAGGATATGCTCCAATTAAGCTTCGCGCCGCTCTCGTTTCAATAACCAATTTCAGCTCGGGGCTTGCAATACCGCTCTTTTTTATCGGACTCATCTTAGCAAGTGACTCTCTTATGCTTATAGGAATACTTCTTTACGCGGCTATCGCTTTCTTTCAGCTTGTAACGCTTCCCGTGGAGTTTAACGCCTCCGCGCGAGCAATGGCGGTGCTCCGTTCCTCGGGAATGCTTAACAAGGATGAGCTTAGCGCGTCAAGAAAGGTACTCAGCGCGGCTGCTATGACCTACGTTGCCGCCTTGCTTACCTCTCTTCTTACTCTGCTCCGACTCCTTCTTTTGGCAAACAGCAGAAACAGACGAAACTAAAGCGGAGGCTTTATGACATCAAGAAAACTCGCATTTGACCTCCTTGTAAGGTCTGAAAAGAGCAAGCAATATTCAAATATCGCTCTGGACAACGCTCTAAGCTCCTGTGATATGGGGGACGCCGACAAGCGTCTTGCTTCTTCCCTTTTTTACGGAGTTACCGAAAAAAGGATTTCCCTTGATTATATGATATCAAGGCTCTCCAGCCGTCCTATATCAGAGCTTGACCTGAATGTGCTTACCGCCCTGAGAATGGGAATATATCAGCTGGCGTTTCTTGACCGCATCCCTCCCCACGCCGCTATAAACGAAACCGTAGCTCTTGTAAACCGAAAAAGCTCGGGCTTTGTGAATGCCGTGCTTCGAGCCTACACAAGACAAGCCCCCATAGAGCTTCCGTCAAGGGACAATCTATGTGAATACCTTTCGGTGCGTTATTCGGTATGCATCCCCTTGGCGCAACGGCTTGTGAAGGATTTTGGCAAGGAGCGTGCCGAGGAGATAATCGCGGGCTTTGACCGTATTCCCCATATAACCGCGAGAGTCAATACCCTAAAGAGCTCGCGTCAGGAGCTTATGTATAAGATACCTCACTCGACTCCTACTGATAATTCACCGGCAGGGCTACACGTAAATGGCTCTGTCCGTGAGCTTTACGGCTTTAGCGAAGGGCTTTTCTTCGTTCAGGACGAAGCATCCCAAATATGCGTTGAGGCTCTTGGGGCGCGTGAGGGAGAAACGGTTCTTGATATCTGCGCCTGCCCCGGCTCAAAGAGCTTCGGGGCGGCAATAAATATGAATAATTGCGGCAGGGTGCTCTCCTTTGACCTTCACGAAAACAAGCTGTCCCTTGTACGCTCGGGTGCTGAGCGTCTGGGGATAAGCATAATACAGACAAAAGCGCAGGACGGCCGCCAATTCATTTCAGAGCTTGAAGCCGTCGCCGACAGAGTGCTTTGCGACGTTCCCTGCTCGGGCTTCGGCGTTCTCTCCAAAAAGCCTGAGCTTCGGTATAAAGACCCTCGGGAATCCGAAGCCTTGCCTAAAATACAGATGGATATTCTTGAGAATGCCTGTCGCTACGTAAGGAACGGCGGTACTCTTGTATATTCCACCTGCACCATACTTCCCGCAGAAAACGAAAAAAACATAGAAATATTTTTATTAAATCACCCTGATTTTTCTCTGTGTCCCTGGAGCGTGGGAAATATAACATCTACTGACGGTATGCTGACCTTTTACCCCCACGTACACGGCACAGACGGATTTTTTGTTGCTAAACTTATAAGAAAGCAGTTATAATTATGGAAAAAACAGACCTTCTTTCACTCTATCCAAAGGAGCTTGAGGAATACATCATCTCCATAGGAGAACCAAAATACCGCGCCAAACAGCTTTTTACTCAGATGCACAAGGGTATTGCTCCCGACGATATGACTAACATAAGCAAGGCAACCAAGGAAAAGCTAAACGATAGCGCCTTTTACTATCTTCCCAAGATACGCAGAAAGCTGGTTTCGGCTATTGACGGAACTGTCAAATATCTTTTTGAGCTGAGTGACGGAAACTCTGTTGAAAGCGTAGTAATGAGATATAAGCACGGCAATACTATCTGTGTTTCCTCTCAGGTAGGCTGTCGTATGGGATGTGCCTTCTGCGCCTCAACTATCGGCGGAAAGGTACGCGACCTCACTCCCTCCGAGATACTCGGTCAGGTGCTTATGGCTCAGACCGATACGGGTGAGCGGATATCCAATATAGTTATGATGGGTATCGGTGAGCCCCTTGATAATTACCTGAACGTCATAAGATTTCTAAAGCTTGTCGGAAACGAGGACGGCATGAATATCGGGTACCGACATATATCCCTTTCCACCTGCGGAATTGTTGATAAAATAGACGCGCTAGCAAAGGAAAATATGCCTATTACCCTTTCTATATCGCTTCACGCCTCGGATGACGCAACCAGAAGCTCTATAATGCCCATAAACAAAAAATGGAACATTTCCGCTCTTCTCGATGCCTGCAAACGCTATTATTCATCAACAGGCAGACGTATATCCTTTGAATATACTCTTATAGCGGGAAAGAACGATACTCCCGCCGCAGCCTTAGAGCTTGCCCGCCTGCTCAACCAAAATCTTCGTTCAAAGGACAGGAGCGAAGGCTTCCCCATACACGTAAACCTCATACCCGTAAATCCCGTAAACGAAACCCATTTTTCGGCGTCGGACAAGCAAGCGGTAACAAAATTCGCTTCCCTGCTTGAAAAGAACGGCATACGCGCCACAGTGCGCCGACGTTTGGGCGCGGACATAAACGCCTCCTGCGGTCAGCTCCGCAGAGAGGAAGAAAAAAAGGGGTAATATTTGTCTATCTCTGTATACATATCCTATTTACAGAGGTAAAATATGAAATTCAGATTTCGCCCGTCAAGTGCCCACAGACGTTTAAAAAGCCCCGAGGCAAGGCGCAAGCTTCTTCGCCTTAAGGGTATAAACACACTGCGTGTACGAAAGGAAAAATCCCTCGTACGCAACTACTCCGCCGAAGGCTTCGGCGTGTTTGGTGAAGAAATAAAAAAATCAAGAATTTCTTCTTTTGGTGATAAGCTACGGCAAAGCTTACGCGGTTTGTATATCAAGGCAAAAAAGAGAGCTTTAGAATGGCTCAACAAGGAACCGCGTATCTCCACGGCAGCTCTTTGGGGGACGCTTTGCGCCACGGCTTCGGTCACTGTAATATCGGGAATAGTAGTAATAATCTCACTCTTCTGGGGCTATGGCGGCAGTTATACGCATATACGGATACCAAATTTTGTTTCTCTTGACGTAAGCTCAGCTACACAGGTATATCCCGAGCTTTTTGAGTACGACATCATATATGAAAGCAACCCCGACTGCGAGCCCCAGAGCGTCATATCTCAAACGCCCCCCGCAGAGGTGGTAAGAAAGCTATATAAAAAAGATAAAAAGTTAAAAATAACCTTAACGGTCAACAAAGACCCATCGTCTATCGTACTGCCCGAGGTAGTGGGAACGTCTCTGCGAGATACTGTTCTTATGTTGAAATCGGCAGGAATAAGCGTAAACGTAGTTGAAGAACATTCAAGCTCCGTGGCTTCAGGGGTGATATTCTCTTCCTCACTTCCCAGAGGAAGCGTACTGAAAAGCGGAGATAAAATAACCCTTGGTGCAAGTCTCGGCAAGGAGCTTGTCTATATAAACGTACCCGACCTTACGGGGCTTGGAGAGCAGGAGGCTATTGCTCTTCTGAATTCAAAAGGACTCAAGGCGGGGGAAATAAGCTACAAAAGCTCAAAGGACCGCTTAGGCACGGTAATATCCCAGAGCTATTCGGAGGGTACACCGCTTCCCGAGGGGAGCAAGGTAGCCTTTAGCGTAAGCGGAGGCTTGTACTACTCCTTCGATTGAAAGGAACGACTATGAAAGACCAAATGCACGGAAAAATAATACAAGGAGTCGGCGGACTTTATACTGTCCGTGTTATCGGTATGCCCGAGGGCGGAAATTCAGCTCTCATTGGCTCCACCGTAGACTGCCGCGCACGCGGTTCTTTTCGTCATAACAACCTAACTCCTCTTCCCGGTGATAACGTCATTCTCCTCCCCACTACCGAGGATACATCCAAGGATATAAAGAAAAATGAGAGAACAGATTTTGTCATTGACGAAATAGTTGACCGCAGAAATGCTCTTATTCGCCCCCCTATGGCAAATCTCGACTATCTTTTTATAACTATGGCGGCAGCCGCGCCCGCCCCCGTGCTTTCCACGGTAGACAAGCTTATCTGTATCGCGGAGTTTAACAAAATAGAGCCCATAATAGTTATAACGAAATGCGAGCTTGACCCGAACTACGCCGCCGAGCTTGAGAGCATATACAAAAAAAGCGGCTTCACTGTCTTTAAGCTAAGCGCCGCAGAGGATATTGATATTGCCCCCATAGATGAGTTTATAAAGGAAAATCTCAACGAAAAAACCGCCGCCTTTGCAGGTGCGTCGGGTATAGGTAAATCCACCCTTCTTAACCGACTCTTCCCCACTCTCTCCCTCTCCACCTCGGAGATAAGCCGAAAGATACAGCGCGGCCGCCATACCACAAGAAAGGTAGAGCTGTACGCACTCGGAGAGGGCGCTCATTGCGGGTACATAGCCGACACACCGGGCTTCTCTATGCTTGATTTCGCGCGCTTTGATTTCTTTGAGGTAGCAGACCTGCCCTTGACTATGCGTGAGTTTGACACCTATATAGGACAATGCAGATACACAAAATGCTCCCACACCAAGGAGGAGGGCTGCGCCATACTTGAAGCGGTCAAGGGCGGAGATATTCCTCTCTCCCGTCACCAGAGCTTCTGCGAGCTTTACGAGGTATTGAGAGCAAAGAAAAAATGGTAAGGAGAAGCATATGAGAGCATTTATATACGCGGGTGGAAGCATCGACGCATCCAACCTGACAGAGCGCCCCGAGGACGGGGATATAATAATCGCCGCCGATTCGGGTTACAGAAATGCAAAGCTTCTGGGCGTAAAGCCCACAGTGCTTTTAGGTGATTTTGACTCTCTGCCACGCGAGGAGCTTAATGAGGCGGCTGACGGCGCCGAGGTCATCACCGTACCCGCCGAGAAGGATTTTACCGACACACAGCTTGCTGTAAAAACTGCTCTTGAAAAGGGTGCTAACGAAATAATAATTATCGGCGGACTTGACGGAAGGCTTGACCATACTCTTTCAAACCTCGCCATACTTGAGGATATGCATTCAAAAAAGGTACGCGCAGTCATAGCCGATGGCAACAACCGCGCGCGTTATCTGGAAAATGACAGTATCATCATTATGAAAAGCGGATATAAATACATATCTCTGCTTGCGATAGGTGAAAAGGTCAAGGGCGTAACGGTTGAGGGATGCAAGTATCCACTAAAGAACGCCACTCTCACCGACAGATATCAATATGCCGTTTCCAACGAAATAGAGGGCAACTGCACCTTTATATCGGTGAGAAAGGGCGCAATACTCATAATTGAGAGCAAGGATCAAAAATAATCGTAGCAGACAGCTCTGCCTTCGTCCTTGATAAGCAGGCGGTTGGCTGACGCCCAATCCACAGTCTGCAAAAGCATACCGAGGATGCGGATACTCTCTTCCGCTTCCTCGTTTTTTTGTGCTGTCCTTTCAAGCTTACGGCATAACGAGTCAAACCGCGAGACACCGAGAATTCCTTGAAGCAGTGCCCGATGCGAGTTCCCCAGCGTGGATAACCGTCCGCACAGCTCATTTTTCACGGAAGCAAGATATGGGTCCTCCCATTGCTCCTTTGACAAGACTCCCGTGGCTCTCACTCCGTAGAGATTTCCCAGTCTGTCCTCACGCTCAAAGGCATAGGAGATATTTTTCCTTCGGGTACAGTCCTCAAACAGCAGAATATTCTTCCCCTTTTTCTGAGCTTCCGACAATGAAAGACACAGAGAGGGCATATAACTGTCAAACTGTGGGTAATCAAAGGCTATAAGAGCCTCGGACAGAGTATCCCATAGAAGCTGGCTGTCAAAAATCGGATAGGGCTTTATCACCGTGATGCTTTTTAAACTGTTCTTTCCTTTGAAGGCTGTTCTTTCGCGAATATCACGGTAGAAAAATCTGCTCATTCCCATTCGGGTAAAAAGTATACATTCTCCCGGCAGGACTTGGCGAATATCGGTATATATGTCCGACGCTCCGTATATGCCCATAGGAGAGGTCAGGTGCGACGACAGCCTGTCTCTGTCAACGTGTACGTAGCCACCGTGCGCTCCTGTTATACCCTTTACCTCCGATGAAAACAAAATATTATTTCCGTCAAAGCGGTAAAAAAGCGGCTTTCTTCCCTTTTTGTCTCTTGCCAGAAGCAGCATATTGCGCTCTCCGTCGTAAAGAGATAGGGCAAAGGGCAAGTCGAGAGCCCCCAGAAAATCCACCCCGTGAACAAGATATTTTTCCAGCACAGACGAGGAATCAAGCTCATCGGAGTCAATACACAGAGCATAGGAGTGCCCTCGGCGCTCACATATATTAGGCTGTCTGTCCTCCGTATCCGTAAAGGCATAGGGAGAAGAGCTGTTAAAAAACATACCCACGCTACCCGAAAGGAAGGCGGTGCTTCTCCTTCGACCACGCAGGGACAGCGCAAGACGCATTTTGTTAAGTCTGTCAACGTCCACACAGTAATTTTCAATATCCATTATTCCGCCAATTCCGCTCATACCATCCTCCAAACAGTTTCTCCATACATATTATGAAAAAAGAAAGCAAAAAATAAGTCACGCGCAGAAAAAAAGGCATATAATATAGTGAAATTCAAACGGAGGTGAGAGATATGAAGATAGTTTTGGTACATACCCCAAGCTTTTTAGTGCCTATTTTGAGAAAGATTTTCGGAGTGAGCAAGAAAAAGAAATAAAGAACGAGGCACCCAAGTTGGTGCCTCGACTTATATAAAGCCTCCCCCTTGGGGGAGGTGGCAGCCGAAGGCTGACGGATGAGGTGTCTTTAACACAAACTAACTCCTCATCCACCACTTCGTGGTCCCCCTTCTCCCGCAGGAGAAGGCTAAAGAGAGAGCGAGGCGCAATTTAGCCTCCCTGCGGAGGGAGGTGCCGAGGAACGAGGCGGAGGGAGAGTGCGTGCAGTTGGACAATATGCTTCTACAAAGACGAGCAAGATGCTTTTAGTTGCGCAGGCTCCTTCAGTCGCCTAAAGGCGCCAGCTCCCTCTTGGAGGGAGCCTGAAGAGAGAGCGAGGCACCGCAATCGGTGCCTCGCTTTGTGCCTTTAATTGTTCTTCATCTTGACTTTTTCACTTATATTTGATATAATAACTGTAAGAATATGTTT
>CAJGCD010000034.1 GCA_904501715.1 uncultured Clostridia bacterium | reverse complement strand
TAAGTGTAAAGCGAGGCAGGTCGATACGTATGCTGCGGGCGGAGGGGCCTTTTCCGATAATGATATCAAGAGCGTTATCCTCCATAGCGGGGTAGAGTATCTCCTCCACCGAGCGTGCCAGACGGTGTATTTCGTCAATGAACAGCACATCACCCGGAGCAAGATTTGTGAGCAGCGCCGCAAGGTCGCCCTGCTTTTCAATAGCGGGACCCGACGTAACTCGAATGTTAACTCCCATTTCCCCCGCAATGATATTTGAAAGCGTTGTCTTTCCAAGACCGGGAGGTCCGTACAGCAGAACGTGGTCAAGGTTTTCACCGCGCATTTTTGCCGCTTCGATATATATTTTCAAATTTTCCTTTACCTTGTCCTGACCGATGTAGTCGTCAAGACATTTCGGACGAAGGGAAGTGTCTGTATCACTATCCTCGTGGGTATATGAGGTAGTAACTATTCGGTTTTCAAAGTCAAGCTCATTGCCGAAATCTTCATCAAACATTACAGTACCTCCTTTTTATCGCATAAGCTTTTTGAGAGCAAGACGGATGATATCGTCAAGCTCAAGATTTTCAATATCCATACCGCGCAGAGCAGCAGACGCTTCGCTCCTTGAATAGCCGAGAACAGAAAGGGCATCCTCGGCGTCCTTCCTTTTGCTGGAAGGAGCTGTGCTGACAGCCTCCTCAATGGAGGAAAGTCCGTCACCATCAAAAACAGTTTCCTTCTGAAGCCTGTCCTTGAGCTCAAGCACTATGCGAGCGGCGGTCTTTGGACCTACCCCGTTTGCCTTAGCGATAGCCTTCTTGTCGTCGGTGCATATGGCTATCGCCAGCTTTTGAGGCGTGAGCTGACTGAGGATAGAAATAGCAGCCTTGGGACCTACTCCCGATACTGTTATGAGAAGCTTAAAGGATGAAAGCTCCTCCTCACGTGAAAAGCCAAACAGCTCTACGCCGTCCTCTCGCACGGACATATAAGTGAACAGCTTTACGTTGGGTGGCTCTGATACCGTCAGATGCGGCGGCATATCAGCGTGAGTCGTCCCCGAGATGGTAAGCTTATAGCCTACTCCCCCCGCGTCTACTACCGCAAACGAGGGGTCGAGATGAGCAAGCTTACCGCTTATATAGTAAAACATAAATGTCCTCCAAAATCAAGAATTATCATTGGTGTCCGAGAAATCATCGGAGCCTGAATCGGAATCAGCCAAGGGCTCTTCCGTACACTCGTCGGCTGCTTCTTCCTCTGCTATCTCCAAAACGGGCTGCGGCTGAGCAGGCTCTGCTTCGGGCTCTGTGTCCTCAAGCACCCAAAAATCCTTCGGATATTCGGGTATTCTGTTTTTGAAAAGGGTTCTTCTCAAAATAAATTCAGCAGCGCAAAGAACAAGGAAGCCGATAATACCTATCAAGGATATGGCAGATGCCACGTGATAGCAGTCGGGGTCGTACTTAAATGTCAGAGAGTGTTCGCCCGCTGCGGTTATGTCAAACGCCATAAGGGCATCAAAGGCTTGATAGATTTCTATTTCCTCACCGTCTACAAATACCTTCCAGCCCTCGTCATAGGGAATGGTAGTCAGTATCATCTGGTCAGCGGCAGAGGTCTTTATAGTTCCCACAAGCTCGTCATCGGTGGATTTGGGGTCAATATCAAACTGAGGCTTGCTGGCAAGCTCTGTCATAGCTGTTTGATATACTGCCTCGTCAAAGTACCACAGATATCTGAAATAAGAGGTAAAGGTAACCGCGCTGTCCTCGGGAATGGTAATAAAGACGTTGATGTCTTGTCCTTCTGTATAATATCCCGCATATATGACATAGTTCGCTCCGTCACCCAGATAGTTACCGGCGTTATGGTCGTTAAACTCAAGCTCAAGGGTAGGCGGATACGCTTCGTTAACGGGGGCGTAAAAATAGTAATGACCGGTGTATGGGGCAGTATGGGTAATCGCTAAGGTGCCCTTGCTGTCCTCCTTGGTGCTGACCTTCTGATGGCTGAGATTCATTATCTGTTCTTCTACGCAGTTCATAGGTATCAGCTCTTTATAGGAAACAGCCTTAAACAGATCTGCGCGTTTTTCCGAGCCCAGCATCGCGCCAAGCATATAGTTATAGCGCGAGAAGAAGGAGTCATGCGCCTCCTCGCCGTCCTCGTCTACCATTTCAAAATCCTTTACCAATTTATCCACTCCAAAGGCAATGGACATAGCGTAAGGATTTTTATATACGTTATACTTGTCGCTTTCTATGTCGGTCAACTCATTATAAAGGGAAGAATAGTAATTTTTCGAGCTTTCCTTGTCAATGACATATTTTACTCCGATAAGCGAATCCGAGAAGGGAGTACCTCCACCGTATTCGGTCATATGGCCGTCGCTCTTGTAGCCCAGTCTGTCGATAAAGGTAATAGCAGCCTCGTTAAGCGTGGACGTAGAGCTTGATATGCCCTTTAGTCCAAGTGCCATATTGTCGTTGCAGGTACGGTGGAATGGCTTTTCCATTCTGTAAAAGCCGCCATCCTGCTCCTCAACCTGAGAAACTACGGGACGAACCTCGGCGAGATAGTCTTTATAGCTTGCGTAATTGGAGAACAGAACGTCCTCGTCAAACCACAAGAAGCATACCACGCCGTTAAGCAAAAGCTCAGCGCAAACTATTCCCGCAATTATAGAGGTGATGCAGTTGCGCGTTTTCTTGCTCTTTACTCTTATGCTGGAACACAAAAGCACACTCAAAGCGATTACAAAGGCTATGGCAAACCAAACGCAGCCAAAGGTCCAAAGAGATTTTCCGCTAAAGGACATATTGCCGAATTTGAAGGTCTGGTCTACGTTGACAAAGCTCTTAAGCTCGTATTTTTCAGCGATTGCCGCCAGAAGCACAAGGAAGCCGCAGACACCCAAAATAAACTTATCGGAGGTCCGTTTGAGATTTCCAAAGCCCTTGTACGCGAGAACCAGAAGGAAAAAGCAGAACATAAAGCTATATCTGGCATTTAACCAGTTGGGCTGAGAAAATCCGTGCCATATAAGGTCTAAGGGATTTAGTATAAAGGATATCAGAAAGAACGCTACCAAGCCGCCCGAGGCAAGCTTTTCACGAAGGGAGATGCTTTTTGACGTGAAATATATGGGAACGAGCAGAAGAGTCAGCAATCCGCAATAAACGAAGGGAAGACCGGGATAGTCCACCGTATCGTAAGAGCCGGGCAATAATTTTACTAAAAAGTCAAATACGTCGAAGTTTGCCTTAAGCTCCCAGCTTGGATTGGAAAATTCGGTCTTTCCAAAGCCCAAGGAATAATAAGCGGGAATGAGCATAAATGCCGAGATGGCGGCTGACAGTATTGAAAATACAGCGAAGCGTGAGCCCGTTCTTAAAAAATGAAAACGCTCACCTCGGGGATTTATCTCCTGAGGAGATTTTGAAAAATAGTAATAGAGAAAATAAAGCACGGCAAAGATACACATCATATAACCGATATAGTAATTGCTGATGAGTATAGCCGACAGCGATATAACGTAGAGCTTGAATTTGCGCTCTGTGATAAGCTTTTCAAGAGAATATGCAAAAAGGGGAAGCCAAACAAGCGCATCTATCCACATAGTGTTGTTTTGATGAACGACTGCATAAGCGGTAAGAGCGTAGAGAATTGAGAAAATAAATACCGACAGTCTGTTTGGATTTTTTGAACGCTTATGAAGATAGAAGCCAAAGGTAAGACCGCACAGTCCCGTTTTGAGAAGGATTATGGTAAGAATAGCCTCCTGCATACGCTCAAGGGGAAAGAGGGCTACGATATAGGAGAGGGGGCTTGCAAGATAATATGCGTATATTCCCATAAACTCTCCCCCGAGGGAGCGTCCGAAGGAATAGAGCAGACTCGCGTCGCCGTATACGAATTTTCTTAGTGCCTCGAAGAAATATACGTACTGAGCGTTAAGGTCGAGGACAAGGGGTGTACCTCCGCCGTAATCCTTAACTCCAATGTACAAGCATGCCCAAAATATGAGATAAATAAGGTACATTATCACTACGGGCACGAGAAAGCAGAAGAGAAGATATAACGAATCAGAGGTGTATAGCTTCTGCTGAAGTCCCTTTAAAAACCTTTTGGGGTGAAAACCAAATCGAGGCTTTTTAGCCGCTTCGGGCATATTTGTTGAAGGTGTCATTTATTTGCGTCCTCCGAGGAAAAGATTATCTTTCTGGTAGCCTTTTCGAGCTTTATGCGGTCAATTTCCATATCGCGTGAACATCCTACGCAGCATATGCGCATTATTCCGCCCACGCGGAGTATCTTAAATTGCTTCGAGCCGCAAGGATGCGCCTTTTTTAACTCTATAACGTCACCAAGACGGTATTTTATAATATCCATTTAAAAACTCACTTTTATGTTAATTACTCTTTAATATTATTTTATCATATTATCAATAATTTGTAAATAACTATCATAAATTTTACAAATTGGTAAATTCTATTTGACTTATGGCAAAATTTGTGGTAAAATATAAAGTGGATATTTGTTTGAGGAGGCATATAAATGATAATTCTTGGAATAGACCCGGGTCTTGCTATCGTGGGCTGGGGTGTAATAGAATATAATGCCTCAAAATTTAAGGTGCTGGGATACGGCTCTATTGAAACTCCTGCAAATACGCCTACCGAGGAACGGCTTTTGCTCATACACAAGGGGCTGAAGCAGATAATCGAGGAGTATCATCCCGACCAGATGGCTGTGGAGGAGCTTTTCTTCAACACTAACATAACTACGGGAATAAGAGTTGCCGAGGCAAGAGGAGTTATACTTATGTGCGCTCACAGCCTTGGCGTAAGGATATTTGAATATACACCGCTTCAGGTAAAGCAAGCGGTGGTGGGCTACGGGAAAGCTGAAAAAAAGCAGGTAATAACAATGGTTACTATGCTGCTCGGCCTTGCTAAGCCTCCGCGCCCCGACGATACGGCTGACGCCCTTGCCATAGCGGTCTGCCACGCCCATTCGGGAGCATCGAGACTGGCACAATATTACAATCAGAAATAGGAGAATACGTATGTGGGTTGCAGATAATTGGAAGGACTACGAGCTGCTTGATGCGTCCGACGGAGAGAGGCTTGAAAGATGGGGAAAGTATATACTTCGCCGTCCCGACCCTCAGATTATATGGAAAAATGCGGCTTCCCATAAAGCGTGGAAAAACGCCGATGCTATATACAAGCGCTCCTCGGGCGGAGGTGGCGGATGGGCAAAAAACACACTCCCTCCCACGTGGAATATAAGCTACGGAAAGCTTAATTTTTGCCTTAAGCCTATGGGCTTTAAGCATACGGGACTTTTCCCCGAGCAGGCGGCAAACTGGGATTGGTTTTCCGAGCTTATCAAAAAGGCGGGACGTCCTGTAAAGGTGCTTAATCTTTTCGCATATACGGGAGGAGCGACGGTAGCCGCGGCTGCGGCGGGAGCATCCGTGGTGCACGTTGACGCGGCAAAGGGAATGGTGGCTCAGGCAAAGGAAAACGCCGCTCTTTCGGGACTTGCCGACGCTCCTATACGCTATATAGTTGATGATTGCAAAAAGTTTGTTGAGCGCGAAATACGCAGAGGCAATAAATACGACGCGGTCATAATGGACCCGCCCTCTTACGGCAGAGGCCCCTCGGGCGAGGTGTGGAAGATAGAGGACAGTGTGGACGAGCTTATAGGACTCGCCGCAAGCCTGCTCTCGGATGAGCCATTGTTTTTCTTGGTAAACTCCTATACAACGGGACTTTCTCCCGCCGCTATGCAATACATACTCGGCTTGAAGGTAGTATCGAGATACGGCGGAAGGCTTGAAGCGCAGGAGCTTGGTCTTCGGGCTACACAAACGGGACTGGCTATCCCTTGCGGAGCAAGCGCAAGATGGTACAGTAACTAAGATAAGTAACACCAAACGAAAGGAAAGATATGAACGAAGCATTTATCAAGGTAGAAGATCTTTCGTATCTTTATGAGGACGAGTCACCCGATGCGGCGCCCGTTCTGAAAAACATTTCACTCCAGATAAACAAAGGCGAGTTTGTGGCGGTGCTGGGGCATAACGGCTCGGGAAAGTCCACCCTTGCCAAGCTGCTTAATATGATATTGCTTCCGACCTCGGGAAAGATCATAATAAACGGCAAGGACATAAGCTCCTCGGAGCTTTCGGACGAGGAAATACTGTCTCTCAGAAAAACCGTGGGAATGGTATTCCAAAATCCCGACAATCAGCTGGTAGCCACTATTGTTGAGGATGACGTTGCCTTCGGTCCCGAAAATTTGGGTGTCCCCTCGGCAGAAATAAGAGAAAGAGTGGACAGGGCGCTGTCCGAGGTGGGAATGCTTCAATACGCAAAGCACGAGCCCCACAGACTGTCGGGAGGACAGAAGCAGAGGGTTGCCATAGCGGGAGTTTTGGCAATGCTTCCCGAATGTATTATTTTTGATGAATCCACAGCTATGCTCGATCCCTTGGGAAGAAAGGACGTTATGGACTCCATAGTGCGTCTTAACAGAGAAAAGGGGATTACGGTGATAATGATAACTCATTATATGGACGAGGCGGCTATGGCTGACAGAATAGTTGTACTCAACGACGGTGAGGCTATACTTGACGGAACACCCTCGGAGGTATTTGAGAGGGAAGAGCTGCTAAAGGATTGCGGACTTGCTATACCCCAGTGCACGGAGCTGGTTCATAGACTGCGCGATGCGGGAATAGAGCTTTCGGGAGAGTGCGTAACTCTCGAGGATTGCGCGCGGCTTATTATAAATTCGCTGAAAGGCTGATAAGATGTCGGAAATAACACTTCAGAATTTAAGCTATTATCACGGTAAGGACACGCCATACGAGATAAAAGCGCTTGACGATATAAATTCAAAAATCGAAAAGGGAAAGATAACGGGCATAATCGGACATACGGGCTCGGGTAAATCCACCCTGGTGCAGATGTTCAACGGAATATTGAAGCCCTACCACGGAAGGGTGCTCCTTGACGGAGAGGATATATGGTCGAGGCACAAGGATATACGCAAGGTGCGCTTCCGCGTGGGGCTGGTTATGCAGTATCCTGAATACCAGCTTTTTGAGGAAACGGTATATAAGGATATAGCCTTTGGACCGCGCAATATGGGACTTCCCGAGGAAGAAATAGACGGGGCTGTACGTGAGGCGGCGGAGTTTGCGGGACTTTCGCCCGAGCTTCTTTATCGCTCCCCCTTTGACCTCTCGGGCGGACAAAAGCGAAGAGCCGCCATTGCGGGAATAATAGCTATGCGACCCGACGTGCTTGTCCTTGACGAGCCTGCGGCAGGGCTTGATCCCCGCGGCAGAGACTCTATATTCCAAAATATAAAGGACTACCAGCGCAAAAGCGGAAGAACGGTTGTCATAGTCAGCCACAGTATGGAGGATATGGCACGCTTTTGTGACAGACTTATAGTTATGTCAGAGGGAAAAATAGTGCTTGAGGGCGAAAGCAATGAGATATTCGCAGAGGCACAAAAGCTTGTATCCGTGGGACTTGACGTACCTCAGGTTACAAAGCTTCTCCTATTGCTCAGGGAAAACGGAATAAAGCTTGAACGCAACGTATATACCGTAGAGGATGCGTTCAGGCAGATAATCAAGTTATATAAGGAAAATTGACGAAAAGATGAAAGGTATCGCATTCGGTCAGTATTATCCGTCAAATTCTGTATTGCACAGGCTTGACCCCAGAATAAAGATAATTTTGACCATACTTTATATTGTTTGCTCCTTTCTGTGTAAAAATATATTGAGCTACGCACTTTTACTTGTCTCGGCGCTTCTTCTTATAATATTGGGAAAAATCCCCTTTAAGATAGTGTTCAGAGGGCTGCGCGCAGTGCTCTTCGTGCTTGCGTTTACCGCCGTGCTCAATATTTTCTGGACTCGGGGAGAGCATCTGCTCTTTGGCTGGAGGTTCATAAATATATACGCAGAGGGACTTTACGCGGCGCTGTTTATAATGATAAGAATAACAACGCTCATAGTGGGAACGGGTATGCTTCTCACTTACACCACAACGCCAATAACGCTTACCAACGCCATCGAGGATTTGCTCTCGCCCTTAAAGCTCTTTCACGTGCCTGTGCATTCCTTCGCTATGATGATGACCATAGCTCTTCGCTTCATTCCCACTCTCGCGGAGGAGACCGAAAAGATAATGACGGCTCAGAAGGCAAGAGGAGCGGATTTTTCAAGCGGCAGTCTGGTTGACAGAGCCAAGGCGCTTATCCCCGTCCTTATCCCTCTCTTTGTATCCGCCTTTAACCGCGCGGGAGATTTGGCGACTGCTATGGAGTGCAGATGCTATAACGGAGATAAAGGACGCACGAGAATGACGGTAAGACATTTGCGATTTGTTGATTTTGTCTGGCTGGCACTTGTGATCGTGTTTGGTGCCGCTCTGGTATGGCTCAATATTTTGGGTATCGGTTATACCGTGTAAGAGGTGCTTATGAAGGTATTACTGAGGATTTCCTTCTTAGGAACCAATTACTGCGGATATCAGGTTCAGCCCAATGGGGTAACGGTTCAGCAGAAGCTAAACGAGGCTACAAAGGACCTGTTTGGCTATGATTGCGATATAATCGGTTGCAGCCGTACCGACAGCGGAGTTCACGCCAATGAGTTTTGCGTTACCGTGACCAAAAGAAAAGAGAGCTTTCTTGATACAAGCATTCCCGTGGATAAAATACCGCAGGCGCTGTCGGTAAGATTGCCCGAGGATATCTCGGTTATGTCTGCCGAAGAGGTAAGTGAGGATTTTCACCCCCGATACGACGTTAAATACAAGGAATACGTCTACAAGATATGGAACAGACCTTGGCGTGACCCGTTTTTGGCGGGAAGGAGCTGGCACTGTCCAAAGCCCGTCAGCAAGGAAGGTCTTGAAAATATGAAGATAGCGGCGAGCAAGCTTGTGGGGACTCACGATTTCGCTTCCTATATGGCGGCGGATTCCAAGATAAAGGATACTGTGAGAACGGTGTACGAAACCGAAATAACCGAGGAAAACGGGCTTATAACCTTCAGGGTAAGCGCCAACGGATTTCTTTACAATATGGTGAGGATATTTGTGGGTACGCTTATGGACGTGGCATACGAAAGGATAGCTCCCGAGGATATAGAAAAAATAACCGAGGCTCGCGACCGCATGGCGGCGGGAAGCACGGCACGTCCCGAGGGACTTTTCCTTAACAGAGTGGTTTATTGATTGTTTTACAAGGAGGTAAGACGTTGAAATTTAATAAAAATGATTTTAATGTAAAGCGCCTCCTTGGTAAGCTTTCGCGGAAAAAGGAAACGGAAAAGGAAGAGGAAGACCAGAATATTCTGGGAAGGGTAGGAAGCTTTTTTGACCCAGACCCGCAAAAGGAGAGAGTGCTCAGCAGGGAGGATTTTAATGCCGCGGGTGATACCTATTATGCATCGGTATCGGCATTTTATAAGGTTGCGGAACGCCTTCTGTGGGTGATTTTAGCGGTGTTTATGGCATTCTCCTTGGCGACTAATTACAAAGAGATAACGTACAGTAATTTCTTTTATTTGCTCCGCGATTTCTCGGCGGCGGCAGAGAGCAATACGTCAAATTATCAGATACTTTCATACGACTCGGGCAACAGACAAAATTTTTCTCTGTACCGCGGAGGACTTGTTACCGCCTCGCCTTCCTCTGTGTCGATATTTACGGCGGGTGGGCGCAGAACGCTGAAGAGTAACAATGATTACTATTCGCCTAACGTTATTTGCTGTGACAAATACGTGCTGGTGTACGATACGGCGCGCTCGGCGTTCTCTGTGTATAATTCCTTTTCTAAGGTTTACAACGCCATGCTTGACGACCCCATTACCGATGCTTGTATGAATGACAGCGGAGCCTTTGCTCTTGCTACAAGGAAAGATAAGATACAGACTGTAATATATTTATACGGGGACGACATAAATGAGCGCGGAAGGATAACCGACAGCAGACTTATGTTCGATATGGCGCTGAACCACGGTCAATCCAGATTTGCAGCCCTATATTATTCATCGGGCAGCGGAATCGGCGAGAGCGCTATATGCGTTTATGATATAGACAGCAGCTCCAGTGCGAAAAAGCTTTCGGAAATAGAGCTTACGGGAGAATTTCCCCTGAGATGCGCTTTTCTTGATAACGACTCGGTAGCGGTGGTTACCGACCGCTCTGTAAGAGTATACGATAAAAATTTCAAGGAAATAGCGGTACAAAGCTTCGGAGAGGCAGAGATAAATGCCTTTGATGCTAACGAGCACGGCGTAGTGGCTGTGGCGAGCAGAGGTACACAAAAGAACATAATAGCCTTTGATGAAAAGGGAAAAACACTTTACTCGGGAACGGTGGGAGAGAATATATCCTCCGTCGGTGTATTCGGTGATTTCGTGTTTTTGCGTACTGTTTCGGGAGTTATAAGACTTGATACCGAAACAGACGAGCGTCAGTACCTGCCATCAGACAGCGGAAAAATGCTCATATACGGCGAAGATACCGCTATCGTTTGCGGCGAGGCAAAGGCAGAGTATCTTGTGTTTGGCAAAAAATAATAAGGAGATAGCATATGTCGGTTTTTGATATTGCAGTTCTGGCTATCACGGCGGTCTTTGTTGTAATAGGCGTGTTCAAGGGCTTTTTAAAAACCTTTTTAAGGCTTGGCGCTACTGTCATATCCGCACTCCTTGCGAGAATGCTTGGCGGAAGCCTTGGAGAATGGCTGTTTCCCGAGCTTATCGGAGATGACAGCGGACTTGGAAAAAGGCTTTCTCCTTCGACCTTGAGAAGTGTAAATTCCTCTCTATCTTCCATACTCGGAACACTTATAATATTTATCCTGCTTTTCTTGATTTTGCGTATTGTTGCGAGGATTGTCTCAAAGACAGCCACAAAGGGATTTAAAAGCAAGGCATTTGACCGACTGCTTGGCGCGGCACTGGGACTGGTTATGGCGGCAGGTGTTGTATATATGATGGCATTCGCGGTAGATGTGATTGCGGTGGCGGTGTCGCTTATAGCTCCGTCGGCAGATATATACGACGCTGTAAATTCCTCGGTGATATTCAAATATTTCTTCTGATACAATTTTAATTATAAATCATAATAAAAACATAAGGACGGAAAAAGATGAAACTCAAAAATATCCCCAATATCTTATCTGTAATTCGCATTCTTCTCGTATTTGTATTTGTTTACGTGCTTTTCGTGTTGGATTCTCCAATATGGGCAATAATAATATTCCTGATAGCCGGTGCTACCGATGTAGTAGACGGATTTTTGGCGAGAAGATTTAATTGGATAACCAATCTCGGTAAGATACTCGACCCTCTTGCCGACAAGCTTATGCAGTGCACGGTCCTTGTGTGCTTTTGTATAAAGGACATCATACCCCTTTGGTTCGTTATCCCATTCTTTGCCAAGGAGATATCTACACTTCTTATAGGATGGATAGTAATACGACGCAGAAGCGTTGTGGTAGTCAGCAAATGGTACGGTAAAGCGGCAGTATGCCTGTTTTACGCTACCGTAGTTGTTTCGGTATGGTTCAAGGATTACTTTGCCGCAAACACGCTTATGCAGATACTCGTATTTGCTCCCGCGGTAATATTTGCCTTGGCGGCATTTGCGGGCTACGTAAAGCATTATTGGTCTCTTAAGAAAGAAGAAATAGAGCGCGGCAAGATAAGAGACGTTATAAAATAAACCTGAAAGGAAAGCACAGAGGTGCTTTTAGAGATATATTATGTTAATGTGTTCAAGATGCCGAAAAAGAATAGCGGTGATATTTGTCGCCAAGCTTGAAAACGGCAATAAAACCAACGAGGGGCTTTGCGTAAAATGCGCTAAGGAGTTAGGAATTCCTGTTGATAATATGGGTCTTGATAAGTTGGGAATAACCCCCGAGCAGCTTGAGGCTATGGGACAGGAGATGGCAGAGTTGTTAAATGACGGAATTCTTCCCACGGTTAACGACGACCTCGAGGAGGGGGGAGCTCCCGCTATCGATATGCCGCAGCTCTTTAAGGATATCGGATTTCCTACGCCCACTGAGATGGGAGGGGAGAGAAAGGGTGATAGGAAAGTCAAGGAGGAACGTCCCAAGAAGTACAAATTTCTTGACACCTATTGCAGGAACCTCACAAAAAGAGCCGAGGACGGAAAGCTTGACAGAATAATAGGCAGAGAAAAAGAACTGGCGAGAGTTATACAGATACTTTGCAGAAGACAGAAAAACAATCCTTGTCTTATCGGAGAGCCAGGAGTGGGTAAAACCGCAATAGCCGAAGCACTGGCGCAAAAGGTGGCGGACGGTGACGTGCCATATAAGCTTAAGGGTAAGCAGATATATCTTGTTGATATGACCGCTCTTGTTGCGGGAACACAGTTCAGAGGTCAGTTTGAATCGAGAATACTCGGACTGCTCAATGAGGTCAAGGCGGCGGGAAACGTTATTCTCGTTATCGACGAGGTCCATAACATAGTGGGAATAGGCGATTCCGAGGGAAGCGTTAACGCCGCTAATATCCTAAAGCCCGCCCTCTCCCGAGGAGAGGTGAGAATAATAGGCGCGACTACCCTTAACGAGTATCGTAAATATATTGAGAAGGATACGGCGCTTGAACGCCGCTTCCAGCCCGTTACAGTAGCCGAGCCATCCATAAGCGAGAGCATAGAGATGTTAGAGGGCATAAAGCATTATTATGAGGAATTCCATTCCATCAAGATATCCGATTACGTCGTAAGCAGAGCGGTAACTCTTTCCGAAAGATATATTACGGACAGATATCTTCCCGATAAGGCAATAGACCTTCTTGATGAAGCGGCATCCCACCTTTCTCTTACCAGCCCCGAGCTTAACGAAACTCAGCAGATAAGAGAGGACCTTCTGGCTCTGCGTGAAAAGAGAGAGCGTCTCGAAGCCGAGGCTCCCTCTGACGATAAGCAGGCACAGCGCTGCTATGAGGAGATAGCGGGAATAAAATCTCAGGAGATAAAGCTCTCCGAAAGACTTCGTGAGCTTGAGCCCGAATGCGCATCCGTGGAGCTTACCGAAGCGCATATAGCAGAGGTCATAGAGGTATGGACGGGAATTCCCGCAACCGATATCAGTGAAAACGAATTTGAACGTATTGATAAGCTTGCCGAGAGACTTAAAAAGAAGATAGTGGGTCAGGATACCGCTGTCACCGCTGTGGCGAAGGCAATAAAGCGTAACCGCGCGGGAATATCCTATAAGCGTAAGCCCGTGTCCTTTATCTTCGCGGGACCTACGGGAGTAGGAAAGACCGAGCTTGTAAAAACGCTTGCGGCAGACCTGTTCCATTCTCCCGAGACCCTCATAAGACTCGATATGTCCGAGTTTATGGAAAAGCATTCGGTATCAAGAATAATCGGAGCGCCTCCCGGATACGTGGGCTATGATGAGGCGGGACAGCTTACCGAGAAGATAAGACGCAGACCCTATTCGGTAGTTCTTTTCGACGAGATTGAGAAGGCGCACCCCGACGTGCTCAATATCCTGCTTCAGATACTTGACGACGGAAGAATAACCGACGCAAAGGGAAAGACCGTAAACTTTGAGAATACTGTCATAGTTATGACCACTAACGCGGGCTCGGATAATTCCGCCGCTACCGCAGGATTTTTCTCGGAGGACGAAGCGCTTTCGGAAAGTAAGACAATGAAGGCTCTTTCCAAGTTCCTGCGCCCCGAATTTATCAACAGAGTGGATGAGATAATAACCTTCCGTGCTCTTGACGAAGAGGACTTTGAGGGAATAGCGGCTATAATGCTTGAGGAGCTCAAAACGGCACTTCTCGAAAAGGGAATCAAGTTCAGATATTCTCAGGCGGCACTTGAATGTATCGCAAGAAATTCTTATTCAAGAAAGTACGGAGCAAGAAATATGCGCAGATATATACGGGCAAACGTAGAGGATCCCCTTGCTGAAATCATAATCTCGGATTATGAGAAGAAGATAAGCGCGGCATCCCTTAAATGCTCCAGAAAAGAAGATAAATTAACGGTAGAGTGTATTTAAATTATGAACGAGAAATGGTTTTTGATGTCGGTCGAGGAGATCGAAAAGAAACTTAAGACCAATGCCGCCTCAGGACTTTCAGTCAGGGCGGCTCGTTCTCGTTCCCAAGCTAAGGAAGCGCCGTTCTTCAGCGTTAAGAAAAAGCGTTGGGATAAGCTGCTTCTTGACCTTGTGAGTGATTTCTTTCTTGTAATGCTCCTGCTTATAGCTGCGTTTTCTCTGTTCTTTGAGGGGGACTACCTTATAGGAAGCGCAATGCTGATACTTTGCACCGTGAATATTGGACTGTCCTATTTCATTTATTTCAGGGACAAGCGCGGAATTGAATCCGTGTCGCAGTTTTTCTCTCCCACGGCAAGAGTCGTGCGCGGGGGAAAGCTTTATCTCTCGGATTACCGTGACGTGGTAAAGGGAGACGTTATAATCGTCCAAAAGGGCGATATAATAGGCTGTGACGCAAGGCTTGTTTATTCCGAAGGTCTTACCGTCAATATGAAGGTAGACAAAAAGAACGAGAAGCTATTGCAGAAGCTCGCCGCGGGGGCGGTGAACGAAAACGAGCTGTACGCTGAAAATATGACAAATATGCTGCATGCGGGCTCTGTTGTAAAGCAGGGAAGCGGACGTGCCATCGTTGTGGCAACGGGTGAGTTTACATATCTTGGAGCAATGACGGGAGGTATAACCGAAATACCCTCAGAGGAGCTTCCCGAGGGGCTCATAGCTCTCAAAAAGAAGCTTTCGGGAATAGGAATGATACTGTTGCTCCTGACACTGCCGTTCTGTATGTTCAGCCTTATGTTCGGGCACTTTACGGGAGGCACGGTGCTCCTTTCGGAAACGCTTTCGGTAGTAATGGCGTTTGGCGCAACGGCAATGCTTTCGAGATTTTCCAATCTTTTTATTGCTTTTTTTGCCCGTTTTATGCGCAGATCGGCACTTTCTGAAAATCCTTGCATAATTCGCTCGCTTAAAGCCTTTGACAGCATGGCGGACGCGGATTATCTCTTTATGCTGGACGGAAGCATAACCACCGACGGAATATTGCATTTTGATTCCTTGATCACCACAGACGGCACAACCGATAATTTTGAGGTAATGGGGCAGAGCGCAGCTACCCTGTCGGATATGATAGGTCTTTATACGGTGGCGCGGAAAGGCTCACTCAGCGTGTCGGGAGTCAGCTCTGTTAATTCCCTTGATACGGGTATAGACGAATTTATAAGCAAGAGCCGTGTTGACACAGAGGCTATTAAGATAAGGTGCAGGATACACTCCTTCCTCGCGGGTGTTGACCGAGAGCAAAGAGATATTCTCTCGTTTACAGAGAATGGTGTAAAAAAGGAGCTTTGCATTTCACTTTCCGAGAGCGCACTGAGCGAATGCACCTCCGCGCTGTTTTCGGGAGTAAAAAAAGAGCTCACGGACGAGGGCAGAAGTGTTATTGCCAGAAGCTATGACTCCTGCGTTGCCCAAGGAAAAAGAGCTATTATATTTACGCTCAAGGAGGAGAATAGTATATGCTACGTGGGTATGCTTGCTCTTCGCGAGGGCGTGGACAATATGATAAGCGGAGCATTGAGCGCCCTCAGAAGAAACGGAGTAAAGATAATAGCCTTCTCCAATTGCGTTGGCAGGACCCATGCCCCCGAGATACCCGACGTATTAAGGAACGGAGGACGGGTATACGCGGGCGACCTTTTGAAGAGAGGCTTGCCCGTAAGCTACGAATTCGGAAGCTTTGACGAGTATTGCGGCTTTGACGAGAATATGATAACCGAGCTTGCAAGATACGTAAAATCGCAAAACAAGGTGTTGGCGGTAATGGGCTTTTCGGATTACGCATTGGGTGCCATAGAGTGCGCTGACGTCTTTATATCCTGCGCACCCGTGAGAACGGAAGCCGACGGAAGACTCGACGAGGAGATAAAGTCCCTTGAGATTCCGGGAGAGCAGAGCAGCGCGTCCTGCACACAGGAGATAAAGGCAGAAGCCGATATTCTGCTTATGCGTCCCATAGCAGGAAAGGGAGGACTTGAACCCCTTGCCAAGGCAATGGAATATTGTAAGCTGGCTTATCGAAATCTGAGAAATTATTTGGCTTACGTTGTTATCGCGCAGATGATGCGGATAATAACCGTAGCTTTTCCTATGCTTCTGGGCCATTCCACGGCTGACGCAAGACAGATACTTTATCTTGGATTTGTGCTTGATTTCTTCGTTATGATGATATTTTTAGAGGATACACGAAGAGCGGGGGATGAAAGAAGAAGGCTGAGAAAAAGCGTTACTCAGCGTGGTGTAAGGGATATCGTGATGTCGAACAATACGGTAGCTATATGTGCCTTGGTGGGAAGTCTGCTTACCTTGCTGTTGCCCAGATTTTTCGATATGCTCGTTGTCTTTGGAAGCTATCTTTACGGCGCCGAATTTACGTTCATATCCTTGACACTTATGCAAATACTTACGCTCGTATGTCTTTATTCAAAGGATATCAGAAATAAAAACGCGCTTTTGAGACTTATAAATAACAGATGGACTCAGATAGGCGCATCGACTTCGGTAGTATTTACCGCGCTGTGTCTTTTGACCCCCATGGGAAAGCTGTTCGGAGTCGTAAAAATACCCATATTCTATTTTTTGATATCCCTGATACCTGCTGTGGCTTATGCAATATGCTTTGTTGTGATGACATTGAGTAAGGAAAAACAACAAAAGGCAAGGAGAAAATGTAAATAAATTGTTAAATTATTTTTCCATGCTTGAAAAATATGTAAGAATATGATATAATCAACTGTAATTTGCGGTCGGCAGAGCCGAGCGTAAAAATAATAATACACACACATCCCACAAGAGCGGCTCGGTGTTGCCCGCGCGGGCAATAAACCGCCTAAAGTGATGTGGTGGAAAAAACCGAAGGAGGACATAGAAAATGTCTGTTATTTCCATTAAGCAGTTGCTTGAAGCAGGTGTTCATTTCGGACATCACACCAGAAGATGGAACCCCAAAATGCAGGAGTACATCTTCACAGAGAGAAACGGTATCTACATCATCGACCTGCAGAAGACCGTTAAGAAGTTTGATGAAGCTTACGCTTTCATCCGTGACATCGCAGCAGAGGGCGGAAACGTACTCTTCGTAGGTACGAAGAAGCAGGCTGCGGACGCTATCAAGGAAGAGGCTACACGTTGCGGAATGTACTACGTAAACGTACGTTGGCCCGGCGGAATGATGACCAACTTCAAGACCATCAAGAAGTCTATCGGTCGTCTCAACGCGCTCGAGAAGATGCAGGAGGACGGCACCTTTGATCTTCTTCCCAAGAAGGAAGTTGCCGCAAAGCAGAAGGAGATCTTCGACCTGGAGAAGAGCTACGGCGGTATCAAGAATATGGACACCCTGCCGTCTGCCATCTTCATCGTTGACCCCAAGAAGGAG